>CAIQPS010000149.1 GCA_903873715.1 uncultured Actinomycetes bacterium | reverse complement strand
GCCGCGATGATGACGACGGCGATGATGAAGGCTGCGATGAGGCCGCGCCCGCTGCGGCGCGGCGCCGGCTCGTCATCGAGGTAGGCGAGACGATCGGGCGGATAGGCCCCTTTGGACCGGATGGCCGTGTGTTCGGCAGCCGGGGCGGCCCCCGCCGAGGAGATGTACGGTGCACCCGCACCGGTCACCGGCGGGGGCACCATGTGCTTGACCTCGGCGACCGCGGGCAGGACTGCGCTCACCTCGGCGGTCTGCGCTTCGTGGGCATCCGGAGGCAGGACCGTGGTAGCCATCTCGGATGGATCGGGCACCACGACCGTCCGGGCGTCACTCCAGTCGGGCGCCCTCACGACCGTGGCAGCCTGGTCGATAGGCGTCTCAGCGGTCGGAAAGTCGTCGAGCGGCCCCTCCGCTGTCGGGGAATCGTCGGCAGGGGGTCCGGCGGGCGGCGCCACGGCCGTCACCTGGGCCCCGCAGTAGCGGCAGAAGGCCTTGCCCTCCGAGATGGGCTGGCCGCAGCTGGAACAGAACATCGAACCCCCTCATCCTCGCGGAACGGCACGAAGCCAAAGATCGAGGCAGTCCGATGCTAACATGGGGCCATGGCGGAAGAAATCCACAAGAAGCTCGGGATACGCACGGGGATCGCCGGTGCCATAGTGGCCGCCGGTGACGAGCGCGACCTTCTGTCCCCTCTCCCCGACGGCTTCAAGGTGCTCGCCAGCGTCGATGATCTGGCCGCCGTCGAGGGCCTGTTCGACTACCTTCATCTGTTCGCCCGCAGCCGGGCGGACCTGGTGAGGGACTTCCCCCGCCTCAAAGAGAAGCTCGCCCCGGGCGGCAGCCTCTGGATCTCCTGGATCAAGCAGTCTGCCGTCCGCGGCGGCTCGCTACCCGGTGATCTGAACGAGAACACCATCCGTCGCACGGCGCTTTCGAGCGGGCTCGTGGACGTGAAGGTCGCGTCTATCGACGCAGAGTGGTCGGCGCTCAAGCTGGTATGGCGGCGTCACTGATTCGTCACTGAGTCGTCACTGAGTCGGCGTGCACGCACGCCCCTCGTCGCCACGCAAGCGGTTACGCTCGCTCACGCTCCTCACGGCGCACCTGCGCGCCGCCACCCTGGCGGTCAGTTCCTTTTCAGTAGGGCAGACGGAGGTTACTGGAGGGCCTCGCCTTCGGCGGACGGCGGGCTAGTCTTCCGTCGCCATTCCCGGGGTGCTGCCCGCTATGTGGAGGTTGTCCGCGACGAGGCGGAACAGGCCGCGTTCGGTGCTCGCGCGGATGGCCACGTAGCACTCTTTGCAGCTGTCGCGCGTCGGCTTGAATTCTTTGAGCGCCTCTGCGCGGGACTTGTACTGCAGGTCCGGGAACATCGAACAGCCGTTGAAGAGGCCGTCCGGGCGAACCACGACGAAGCGTTTGCCCGCCTGGCAACCGCCCATGCCGCCCTCTGCGAAGAAGCGGTAGGTCTGCTCGAGGATCCAGTCGGAGTTGAGGACCACGCTCGACGTCTTCTTGTGCTCTTTGAGCCAATCGATGTGCTTGCGCAGCGTCTTCAGGTCCTCGGGTTTGTTGATGCAGAGGCTGAGATCGCCTGTGCGGAGCGCGCTGTAGGCGCTGAAGGAGATCTGGGTGCCCCACCGGGCGGCGTTCTCCACCAGGCCGGGGATGGTGTCGAAGTTCTCGTGCGTCAGCGCCGAGTTCATCACGATGTTCCCCCGCCCGTACTTCTTGATGAGGTAGGGGATGATCTCGTTCATATGGGCGTACAGCCCGGGGATCTCGCGGAAGTCGTCGTGCCGCTCGTCCGGGAAGTCGAGGGAGATGGAGAACAGCGAGGCGCCGGCCTTGTTCAGGGCCAGGTACTTCTCCTCGGTCATGAGCCACCAGTTGCTCACGAGCACCACGAGCGGGAGGCCGTTCGGCCGTTTGACCGCCTTGACGATGTCGACCAGATCCTCACGCAGGAGCGGTTCGCCGCCTGAGAGCTGGCACACGCCGGGCTTGAGCTCTTCGGAGTAGCGCCGGTAGTCGGCGGGCGTCATCAGCTTGGCTTCGGACTTGATGCCACCCTTGTCGCAATGGTGGCAATCGGCGCAGCACGAATGGGTGACCTCGAAGGACACACACACCGGCCAGCCCTTGGTGCGGTTCCACAACGACCTCGTCCCGACGCGTATCTGCTCGCTCGTCTTCATGCGCGGATGGCTTCCATTCCCCCATGGCCCGGCGGGCCTTTGACGTATAGCGGGAGACACTCTACCGCACCGGGCAGGGTTGTGCTCGGGTCCACTTTGGTACGATTCATCCTGCTGATGCTGATTCGCCGCAGGCGGTCCCCGACTCGATGCACCATATAGCCGATTTCTTCCGCGCCCTCGGTATCGCCGATCCGAGCGGCTCCGGCTGGGTCGTGGTGATCCTCACCTTCGTCCTGGCCGGTGTGGCCGTATGGCGGTTCATGCCGCGGCTGCGGATGTTCGCGCTCGATGTCGGCTGGGCGGACGAGCCCAACGCGCGCAGGCTCAACAAGGAGCCACTACCCAACGCGGGCGGTCTGGCCATCTTTGCCGGGGTCACCGTCGCTCTGGTCATCACCGCTTTGCTGCGCCCCATCGAGATCGAGCACGTCCAGATAAGCGTCCTCGCCATCCTCCTCGGAAGCTCGTTCATGATCGTGGCCGGCTTCATCGACGACCAGTTCGGGCTGCCCCCAGTCGTGCGCCTGGTGATACAACTCATCGCTGCCCTGCTCCTTGTGAGCGTCGGCATCCGGATGAAGGTCACCTTCGGCGGGGACTTCGCCGGCGCTCTCTCGGTGATCTTCACCGTCCTCTGGATCATGGCCATCACCAACGCGATGAACCTCATCGACGGGGTGGACGGCCTGGCGGGCGGAGTGAGCTTCATCACCGCCATGAGCCTCCTGGCTGTGTCCGCCCAGGACCAGAACAAGGCCGCGGCGACGATAATCCTGGCCGCGGCGGCCGGCGCCGCCCTCGGTTTCCTGCGCCACAACCTGCCGCCCTCCCGCATCATCATGGGCGACAGCGGCGCCTACTTCTTCGGCTTCGTGCTGGCCGCCTCGAGCATCCTGGGGAACCTCAAGATCACCACGGCGTTCTCGCTCTTCCCGACGATCCTCTTCCTGTTCCTGCCCCTACTCGACACGGTGTTGGTGATCGGCCGCCGCCTGCTCAAGCGCACCAACCCCATCTCCAGTCCGGGCAAGGACCACATCCACCACCGGCTCCTGGCCCGGGGGCTGTCACCGGCCAGGACGGTCATCATCCTCCTGGGAGTCACCCTCGCCGTCAACATGCTGGCCATGGGTGTCCAGGGCCTCTCGATACTCGTGATCCTGGTCACCGCGGCGGGCATCCTGCTCCTCTTGGGCCTGGTCACCTGGCGCCGGCGCCGCGCCTTCCGCCGGGCCATGGCCCGGACGAAAGCGCAGACTGAAGCGGCTGCGGCGGTCCGCGAGGAGAGCCCGACGACCGGCGAGAAGGTGTGAAACCTAACCGCTCGGTGACCGCGTCATAGTTGCATCTCAAAGACACACGGGGTGTAGGCGTTTAGAACGGAGGGGCGAGATGAAACGGTTCGACACACGCAAGGCCATCGCAGCGGTCGTCCTCATGGTCCTCATGGTAGGGACGGTGGCGGCGAGCGCGGGATGCGGCAGCCAGGCCGACGCGAACGGGGGCCCTGTGAAACTCACCGAAGCCGACAACGGCAAGACCATCGAAGTCAAAGCCGGGGAAGACGTGCAGGTGGTCCTCAACGGCAATCCCACCACCGGCTACGCTTGGACCGTGACGGCCGGCGACGCGGCGGTGCTCGTCCAGCAGGGCGACCCGGTCTACGCGCAGGGCAACACCGACCCGAGCATCGTCGGCGCGGGTGGCACCTTCACCTTCACCTTCAAGGCTGCCAAAGCCGGCCAGACGACTCTCAAGTTCGACTATGCCCGCTCCTTCGAGAAGGACGTGCCTCCCATCCAGACCGTCTCGATGACGGTGACTGTGAAGTAGTCCCGGCCGAAGGGCGCGGACGGGTGAAGCCCCCGGGGCGGCAAGGCGCCACCCCGGGGGCTTCGGCTTTCAACGGGGGGCGGGCGGCGCGGCGCAGTCCGGGACCACGCGTGCGGCTCCCGCCACGCCGGGGGGCGCCGCGAAGCGCCCGCTACGCGCGCGGCCGCGCTCGCCGGCCGCTCACTTGCTGGTGAGGGTCAGGCTCCCCACATCCAGACGGACGCTGATGGTGAGCACGTTCTTGGGATCGGAGGAGGCGGCCTGGGTGCTGTACGTCTTGCCGTCGACCAGCCATCCACCCACCTGGTCCACGCTGGTCAGCTTGCCTTCGAGCACCACCTTGGCAGCGGTCCCGGCCGGCACGACTATCTCGATCTTGCTGACTCCCGTCTGCACGCTCACCGAGCCGGAGGTCCGCAGTTCTCCGGAGAAGTCCAGCGTGTACGTCCCGGCGCCGCCCTCGAACGACATCTCTTTGAAGTTGGCGTCGGCGAGACCGGTGAGCGTCACCGAGGAAGCGCCGGTCTCGTAGGTGAGCGACTCCATCCGGTCGGGGTTGGGGGACGAGAAGGCCACGGTGCTTTTGGCCGCGCCGTCCTTGATGCTCAATCCCCTGAGGGGGATGCCCCCGAGTTCGTATGCGCCCTGGTATGCGCCGGCGCTGACTGTCAGACGGATGGGGGTGTCCCCCAGCTTCAACTGCCAGTCGTTGACCACCTTGCCCACACCGGAGAGGCCCTTCGTGGGGCCCTGCTCGATGGTGACCGCAGACTCGGTGCGCACGACTTCAGGCTTCCAGGCGGCGACGTTGTACATGATGGTCCCGGACACGAGACCGGACGCCCCCGGCGCAAGGCTGAGTCTGCCGGCCCCCATCTTGAGAGTCACGTCGGTGACCTGGCTGGAGCCCAGCGGTTCGTCCACGCTGAGGCTCTCTGTGGGCCCGGTGCCCAGACCGCATCCGGTCAGGACAGACCCTGCCGCGAGCAGGCCGACCAGCACGACGGACACCAGGGCGATCCCGGCAAGCGCACTGCGGCGCACAACGACTCGGCGCATGATCGATCCCTCCTCTTTACGCAGACCGCACCGGCCACCATCGGGCCGGCACCGTCCCCCACTATCACATATCCCGCAGGAGCGGGCCGTAAACGGCGGTCAGGACTGCCACCGCGATGCAGAGCGCCACGGCGAACATCACGGCCCCGATCCGCACAGCCGGCACAGCAGGCGCGTGCCGGCCCAGGGACCTGCCCACCCGCGGCCCCGGCCCTCCCGGCCTCCCGGTCCACCGCCGCCACACCGGCCTCAGGAACCCGAGAAGCGCTACAAGCCATGCGCCGGCAAGACACCAGCCGGCAAGGACGTCCGTGAGCCAGTGCACCCCCAGATAGACCCGCGACACCCCGATCAGTGCCGCCACGCCGGCGGCCGCGATGGTGACGGTGAGCGCCGGTCCGGGGGCCGCCCAGCCCGGGCCCGCCCCTTCCCTGCCGGCGAAACCGCGGCTCCATCTCCAGGCCAGGAAGACCAGCACGCCGATGAACGCCAGCGTCGTGAGCGCATGTCCCGACGGGAGACTGCGGGAGTGCGGCAGGTCGATGAGGGCCTGGGCCGCAGGCGGGCGCGCCCGCCCCACGATGGCCTTGGCCGCCTCGGAGATGCCCCACGCCCCGAGCAGCCCGACCGCCACCAAGAGCGCCCGAGCCCGTCTCCCCCACACGGCCAGCAGCAGCACCGAGGAGAAGCTGAGCGCCGCGAGCAAGGAGTAGTTCCCCAGAAGGGTCGCGAGCCAGAAGAGATGGCTGCGGCCGTCCGTCCTCCAAGCCTCGAAGGCAGCCGCGACCCGGCGGTCGGCGGCGGACAGGGCCGAGTCGGGGCCGGTCAGCAGCGCAAGCACGACGAACGCGGCGAACAGCGCGACGGCCAGGGCGGCGAGCAACACCAGCCCGAGGCGGCGGGACCGGTGCTCCATGCGGTGGGCGCCGCCGCGCAGCGCGGCGCGGGGGCCGGCGTCACGGCCCCTCATGCGAGCGCTACCACCGGGTGGCGCAGGATGGTCTTGAGGTTCTCGGGCTTCGCCGCCCGGGGATCGCCCAGGTAGATCTCGTGGTGCGCCCCGGTGAACGCGTAGCCGTTCCGGCCGGCGAACTCGCCCATGCGCATGAGGGTGGCCGGTTCGTCGGAGTAGGGGCCGATGTGCATCACCTGCACGCAGAGACCCTCCTCGAAGCGCTCCAGCCGGAGACGGTCGAGAACCGCCGGGTCCTTCTTGTCCTTGACGTACTTCTTGCGTAGCTGATCCACGGCGTCCGCGAACATCCCGGGACCTATGTGGTCCGGTTGCATGATCATGAGCGTCCACATCCACTGATCTGACCCGATGTAGTCGGCGCCGCCGGCGGGAGTGGTCCACAGGCCCTCGAGAGCCATGACCCCATAGTCGATGGGGTCCTCCGCCCTCTTCTTCGACATGAACTTGAGAGTGTAGGAAGCGCCGTACAGCGCGCCGATGCCCTCGGCGAACGCCGGCGAGTCACCAGGCATGCGGCCGGCCTCTATCTGACCGTCGATCATCGCGAACTGCAGCGAGGGGACCTGGACAAGCGAGCACTCCTTGGCGGACGGCGAGTAGAGCTCTTTGAACTGCTTCTTCAGGTCGAGTTTCATGGGTCCGGCGGCGGGCATCGGTGACCTCCCGGGTAGTACTCCGCCTACCATCATACTGCCCCGCAAACGGAGGACTTCGCGGTACGATGGCCAAAGTAGGGAGAATGGCCAAATGCTTCCCGCATGCGCCGAAAGCGCCCCGCGGGCCAGACGAGGCAAAGGAGGAGCCATGAAAGAAGTACCCGGGCTCTACGCCGAATTCCGCACGAGATTCCCCGAGATCATTGAGCAGAACGAAGAGCTGGGCCGCATGGTCCACGAGCTCGGCCCGCTCGACGACAAGACCCGCTCCCTGGTCAAGATCGGCATAGCCGCGGCCAGCCTGAATCTGACCTCCGTGTCCACCCAGGTGGCCCGGGCCCGCGAAGCCGGCGCCACCGAGGACGAGATCATGCACGCGATGCTGCTGGTCATCCCCACCTGCGGCTTCCCCACCTTCATGCAGGCGTACCGCGAGTACAGAGGCGAGTGAACATGACCCCCGAAGAACAGGTCCCGAGCGACCCGGCTCCCGGGCCAGCCGATGATGAGGTCCTTGAGGACGCCCCTGACAAGGCGGCCGCTCCCCCGGTAGGCGACGGACCAGAGGAGGACTTCGAGGACCTGGAGGACGACCTTCAGCCCTGGCCCGAACGCAAACCGCTCCCGCCCGTCCCGGGTGGGTCCGGCCACGGCGCCGACGCCAGGGCGCAGGCCGACGCCGACCTCAAGGCCGCGGTCGTGGCGTCCGAACTCGCCGGCGACGCGGCCGGACCGGCCGGTCTGAGCATCGACGCCGGGACGCAACCTCAGGCTCAGGCCGACATCGAGCCACGCGTCCAGGAGATCGGGGCCACGCTGTACGAGGCCACGCTGGACCGCGGCCCGGCCAAGGCCGTCGCGGCGTACGTGAGCGGCCGGGCGATCCAGCGCCGCATCCTCGCCCAGACCATGGCCGACCCCGCCTTCAAGACCCAGCTCTTCCGTTTCGTGGACGTCTACCCCAGCATCCGCGACTCGGGCGACCTTCTGCGCCACCTCCGCGACTACCTGGGTGCGGTCGACCCGCCCCGGCCACTCGACCGGCTGGTGGCCACCGACAAGCGCCGGCTTCCCGGCTGGGCCGTCACCCGGCTCACGGAGAAGGGCATCCAGCGCATGGCCGAGACCCTCATCGCCGGGCGGGACGCCACCGACGCGCTCCCCACCCTCAAGCGCCTGCGGCGCCGGCACACCGGCTTCACCCTGGACCTCCTGGGCGAAGCCTGTCTGAGCGATGCCGAGGCCGGCGAATACGCGCGCCGTTACCACGACCTGCTCGACTATCTGCCGGCCAAGGTCGCCCGCTGGGGCGACGACCGCAACATCGACGAGTCGCCTTACGGCCCCGACCCCAGAGTCAACATCAGTCTCAAGGTGAGTTCTCTCTACTCCCAGATCGACCCCCTGGATTTCGAGGGGTCGCGGCAGGCTCTGGTCTCGGCGTTGAAGCCGCTGTTCGTCAAGGCCCGGCAGAACGGGGCCTTCTTGACCATCGACATCGAGCGCTACGTCCACCGCGACCTCACGTATGCGGCGTTCGCGGACCTCTGCCGGGATCCGGAGCTCCGGGACTGGCCCCACATGGGGATCGTCGTCCAGGCATATCTGCGGGACAGCGCCGAGATAGTCAAAGGCCTGCTCTACCTGGCCAAAGACCGAGGGACGCCATTCACCGTGCGCCTGGTCAAGGGCGCCTACTGGGATTACGAGAGCATCCTCGCCGCGCAGGAGCACTGGCCCCCGCCGGTGTTCACCAACAAGGCCGAGACCGACGCCCAGTTCGAGAAGCTGGCCAAGAAGCTCATCGAGAACTGGAACCTCACCCGGCCGGCGCTCGGCACGCACAACCTGCGCAGCATCGCGGTGGGCATCGCGGCCGCTGAGGCCGCCGGACTGCCGCCCCAGGCCGTTGAGATCCAGGTGCTGCACGGGATGGCCGACTCCATCCGGCGGGCGTGCGTCCGCCAGGGCTACCGCGTGCGCGAGTACGTGCCGGTGGGCGAACTCATCCCCGGGATGGCCTACCTGGTCCGGCGCCTGCTCGAGAACACGGCGAACGAATCGTTCCTGCGCCACGCGTTCGCTCAGAACGACGACGTCAAGACGCTGCTGCTCCCGCCCTCGGCCAAGCTGGCGGCCGAAGAGCTGATGGACGCCCAGCCGGCAGGCCCGGTGGCGACCGTGGAGCCGGCCGCGCCTCACGCACCGGCGGCGCCCGCGCCCGACAAGGCGGGCGGCACGGCGCAGGGCCTCACCCCCTTCGAGAACGAGTCTCACGCCGACTTCTCCCGCGAAGCCAACCGGGAAGCCATGCGGAAGGCGCTCGCCATGCTCGCGGCGAGCGCGGGGCGCGACTACCCGCTCCTCATCGACGGCGAAGCGGTGCAGACCGGGGAATGGATCACGTCCGTCAACCCGGCGAAGCCGGGCGAGGTGGTCGGCAGGGTGGCGTCCGGAGGCACGGCCGAGGCCGACCGGGCTCTGGACAGCGCGGTCGGGGCGTTCCACTTCTGGCGCGACACGCCGGCGGCCGAGCGGGCGGACGTCCTGTTCAAGGCGGCCGAGGCCATGCGGCACCAGCGCTTCGAACTCTCCGCTCTCGAGGTCCTGGAGGCCGGCAAGCCGTGGCGCGAGGCCGATGCCGACGTCTGTGAAGCCATCGACTTCCTCGAGTACTACGCGCGGGAGATGCTGCGGCTGTCGGAAGTCCGGCAACTGAGCGACGTCCCCGGCGAGAGCGACCTCTTCTTCTACGAGCCCCGTGGCGTCGCCGTGGTGGTGGCGCCGTGGAACTTCCCACTGGCCATTCCCACCGGGATGGTGGCGGCGGCGCTGGTGGCCGGCAACAGCGTGGTCTTCAAGCCCGCGACCCCCACCCCCATCATCGGCTACGCGATGGTGCGGATCCTCCACGAGGCCGGCGTCCCCGGCGGGGCCCTCGCCTTCGTGCCCGGACCGGGCGGCGAGATCGGCGACTATCTCACCGCCGACCCGCGGGTGGACCTCATCGCCTTCACCGGCAGTCTGGATGTCGGGACCCACATCATGATGGAGGCCTGCGGCACCAAGCCTGGCCAGCGCAACATCAAGCGCGTGATCACCGAGATGGGCGGCAAGAACGCCATCATCGTGGATTCCGACGCCGACCTGGACGCTGCCGTGGAAGGGACACTCGCTTCGGCCTTCGGCTACGCCGGCCAGAAGTGCTCGGCGTGTAGCCGGGTGATCGTGCTCGACACCATCTACGACCAGTTCGTCCGCCGCCTGGCGGAAGCGGCCAAGAGCATCAAGACCGGCGACCCGGCCGACCCGGGCAGCCGAGTGGGCCCGGTCATCACTGCCGGGGCCCGTGACGGCATCCTCAGGTACATCGAGATAGGCAAGGGCGAGGCCACGTTGTTGGTGCCGGCCGGTGCCGCCGAGGCGCCTGCGCCGGCCGACGCGGAGGCCGCGGCAGACGCCGGGCCCGACACGGAGGCTGCGGCCGGGGCCGAAGCTGCCGCGGTACCGCCGGTGACCGAACCCGCCGGCGCCGAGCCGGCCGACGCGGAGCCGGCCGACGCCGCACCCGCTGTCGCCCCAGCCGACGAGCAGTTCGAGGCCGACCTGGAGCCCGACGAGCAGCCCCTAGTCACGGTCGACGACGAGGACGTCGACGAGGCGCCGGCCGCTGCACTCGCGGCCCCCGACCGCGACGAGCCCGGTTTCTTCGTCGTGCCGCACGTCTTCGTGGACGTGGCGCCCACGGCGACCATCGCCCAGGAGGAGATCTTCGGTCCGGTGCTCTCCGTCATCCGCGCGGCCACGTTCGATGACGCCCTGCAACTCGCCCTCGGGGTCAAGTACGGGCTTACGGGCGGCCTCTACTCCCGTAACCCGGCGCACATCATGCGTGCGGCGCGGGACTTCCGGGTGGGCAACCTGTACATCAACAGGCCGATCACCGGAGCCATGGTGGGCAGGCAACCGTTCGGCGGCTCCCGCATGAGCGGCGTAGGATCAAAGGCCGGTGGTCCCGACTACCTGCTCCAGTTCATGGAGCCCCGGGTGGTCACCGAGAACACCATCCGCAGAGGCTTCGCGCCGGACGTCCCGGCGAAATGACCGGCGCGCCCGGCGGCGCCACAAGGATGCAAGGCCTACGACGGCCCGGTCGATCTCCGGCCGGGCCGTCCTGCTATGTGTCCAACCAGTCGATGGGCACGAGACGGCCGATCTTGCGGAAGTCGGGGTCCCCGGCCATCACCGTCGCACCTTCGGCCTGTGCGAGCGAGACCACGAACGCGTCACCGAACGAGATCGGGAAATGCGCTTTGACGTGGGCAGCGGCGAGGATGGTCGCCCTGTCCGGGTAGACGATGCCCAGGCCGAGGTCCTCCAGGCCGGAGAGCAGGTCCTGAACGGCGACGGTACCCAGCCGGCGCTCGACGATGTAGCAGAGTTCGCCGACGCTCATACCCGAGAGCAGGACCCGCCGCCCATCCTGCCGGGCGGCCTCGAGCGCCCCGCGGACCACCGGCCCCGCCGGCTCCGCCTGCAGATATGCGAGCAGCGCCCAGGTATCGAGGACGAGCGGCGCCGGGACGCTAGGCTTCATCTGCGACACCGGCGCCCGCGCGCCGGTCCTCGCGTTCGCGCTCGCGCCGGCGCTCATCCACCAGATCGCTCACAAGCGGGCCGGCCCCCGCGAGCATGCCGTAGGTATCGCGCACCGGGTCGCTGCGCACGGGCACGAGTGACACCACCCCGCCGTAGTCGACCACGTTGACCTCGTCGCCCGGCTTCAGGCCGTACTTCTTGCGAATGTCGGCGGGTATCACGACCCATCCTTTGCTCGAGATCTTCTGCGCCATTCCCGCCTCCTCAGGCGACCGGACCGTTATACCTTCCTATCAAGAAGTATAACGTCAGCCAGACGCCCGGCGTTGCGCTGATGGTCGCGCGGGACCACCCGATGCGCTATCCAACCTTGGTCGCAGCCAGGAAAAAGAACGGCCCGGCCGAGCTGAGCAGGCCGGCCGGGCCGCCGTCCATCCCCCCCCGGGACGATCAGAAGAAGAAGTCCGGGTGCCGCCGCTTCTCGAACACGGCCCCTACCGCATCGAGGATCAGGCGCACGCCGTGAAGTGCCGCCAACTCTCCCGGGTCGAACCGAGGCGACACCTCAACCAGGTCCATCCCGATGACGTTCGCCCGTGCGCACACGCCGCGCAGCAGGGTCCGCGCCTCGTAGTAGCTGAAGCCGCCCGGCTCGGGCACGCCGGTCCCCGGAGCCACCGCCGGGTCCAGACAGTCGATATCGAACGTCACCCAGGTGTCCACATCCGGCTCGATGTCCTCCAGCAAGCGCCCGGCGCCCATCTCCCGCATCTGCCGCTGGATGGGCTCGCACCAGTGGGTGATGACCCCGCGGCCGCGGGCGAGCTCCACGTTGTCGGATTCGGTGTGGAGGCTACGGATGCCGTACTGCACGATGCGCCCGGCCACCTCGTCCTCGTGCGCCCGGATGATCGGGCTGGCGTGGGTGAAGAACTCGCCGCCGATGTCGTTCCAGTAGTCCATGTGAGCGTCGAAATGCACGAGTTGCACCGGCGGGACGCGCTCCCCCCGGACCCTTTGGACCCCCAGCAGCAAGGGATAGGTGATCGAGTGGTCGCCACCCAGGACCACGGGGAACATGCCGGTGCGCATGAGTTCCGCCAGCCGGCTGCCGATCAGGGGGAAGGTGACCTCGGGCGGAGCCGTCGGCGGGATGTAGATGTCCCCTGCGTCGATGATGCGGACGTTGGCCAGCATGCTGAGCTCGGCCTCCCCGTCCCAGAAGGCTTCGTTGCCCTCGCGATAGGCCCACTGGCCCGAGATGGAGCGGATGGCCGCCGGCCCTTCCCGCGTGCCGGCGCGCCCGGTGGTGCCCTCGTCGTACGGGACGCCGATGATGGCGACATCCCCATCGACCAGGGTCGGCTGAGCGACGTACGGCGACCTCAGAAAGGTGGCCAGACCAGCCATGTTCCCGATGATTCCTCCCTCTCGAGCGCCCGGTGGGCGAGCCAGGCACGGACCTTCCCCATCGTACAGAGCGCACGGCCCCGGCACAATGCCGCGGGGCGCCGCCCGCCGGGTGATCGCACGCCGAACGGCTGCCGTCTTTTGTGATATATTTCGATATATCTAAAACCTATCGAAAACCTTCTTTTCGAGAGGAGACCATCGTGGGACCGTATCGCAGCGAACCCTTCGGCTGGCGCGGACCGCGCGGCAGCTACTACGGCCGGGGCAACGTGAAGTTCGCCATCCTGGCGCTGCTCAAAGAAAGACCGCGCCACGGCTACGACATCATCCGCGAGATGGAAGAGCGTTCGGGCGGCATCTACAGCCCGAGCCCGGGCGTCATCTACCCCACCCTGCAGGCGCTCGAGGACCAGGATTACGTCTCCTCGATCGAGGAGGGCGGCAAGAAGGTCTATTCGATCACCAGTTCCGGCGACGCATACCTACAGGGTCATCAGGAGCATCGCGGCCGCGGACGGCATGGCGAAGGCCTCCGGCCTCCGTTCCCGCCGCCATTCCCGTTCGGCCAGGCCAGATGCCAGCAGGATGCCTGGGGGGCTGGTGGGCAGGACGAAGTCCCCGCAGGAGAAACGACCGACGATGAAGGCGTACCCACCGGAGAAGACGCCCGCTGCGAGCAAGGCGCACAAGCCCGCGGCCCGCACGGACATCACGGCCGCGGCCCTCGTGGCGAGGGCGGCACCGCCTGGGGCCCCTGGTTCGCGTCGAGCGGCGGCCCGGAACTCGTGCGGGAGATGCGCTGGATGTTCACGGACTTCGCCACCGCCATACAGCGGACCCTCGGCGACCCCGACAAACTCAGGGAGATCCGGGAGGTGCTCCGCGAAACGAAGACCAAGATCGACGACATCGTGATGCGCCAGCAATAGCACCACGGCGGCGTAGGCGATGCCGGGGCAGCCGCTGTCGGACCGCCCCGGCCCGCCGCCGAACGCGCCCGCTACGGCGAACTCGACAACGCCCCCCACACCTTGATCGCGTCGACACTGATCGCGTAGCCGGTGGAGGGGTAGGTGTGGCTCCCGGCCACCTTGATTTTGACGAGGTGGTGCCCGGGCTTGAGCCACGGAGACGTCCACACGTCGGCAAAAGTGCTGCTGACCGCGTAGAGATCCACAAGGCCCAGGGCGACGTCGTCCACGTAGATGTAGGCCTTGCCGTAGCTGGGAGCCTTGCGGGAGGCAAGAGTGAACCGTAGCCCGTCAAAATAGAAGTCCAGTTCGCCATTGCTCGAAGCCGTCGCGGCGTACGTCCCCCCTGACGCGAAGATCGAGCTGGCTATTGCCCAACCGTAGAAGAAATGCAGGTTTGGATCCGTTTCCTGATAGGTCGTCGGACCGACAAGCGTCCCTCCAACTTGGACCGTGTCTAGGTTGATGTACGCGCCGGCGGCGTTGGTCGGGTTGCGTTCGATCTGCAGGCGGTGATAGCCGCGAGCCAGCGTACCGCTCGAGTACACCACTTGTCTGTAGAGCAGACTGCCGCTGTACAGGTCGACCGTTCCCTTGAAGGCACCGTCAAGCCAGACGTCGGCCTTGCCCTGCACAAGCCCCTTGGTGGCCGTCCAGTCGATACGCGTGCCGAAGAAGGGGATGGTGACATACGTGTTGACCGCGTTGGTCGCCACGTAACTGCCGCCCGAGGCCTGCGCGGCCGTCGTGGGAAATGTGGTCCAGCCCGGCGAATACAGCATCGCGGAGGCGTTCTGCTCGTATGCGTTGTAGTAGAAGTAGTACGAATGGGCGTTTGCGACGGATGAGATGTTGCCGTTGCCCACGACCGCCACGGTGACGACGCCGGCAGCATGCAAAGGCACCGTGCACGTGACTTGGGTGTCGCTGACCCAGACGAAATCACCAGCGGTCGTACCGCCGAATCTCACAGCAGTGGCGTACCTGAATCCGACTCCCTTCACCGTCACCTTGTTGCCCCCTGCAGCGGGCCCCCGGGAAGAAGACATGCTGGTGATGATCGGTCGGTAGGTGTAGTCGTTGCCCGTGGTGTAATCGTCTGAGATGTTCCCCAGAGCCGACACCCTGACCTCGATCTTCCCGGCGATCACCGTCGCGGGCGCCGTACATGTGATCTGCGTCGACTTCACCACGAGGTTGGTGGCCGGCAGGCTGCCGAATGTCACGCCCGTCACTCCCTGGAAGAATCCGTTGATCGTCACTGTGTTTCCGCCGGAGGCAGGGCCGCTGCTCGGCGAGAGGGACTGCACTGAGGGAACGAGGCCGAGTCCGATGCGGCGGATGACGTCGTTGTAGGTGTCCGCGACGTAGAGATCGCCGGCGGCCGAGTCAAAACCGATGCCGTAGGGAGAAAGGAACACGGCGACCGTAGTGGCACCGTCGGCGAAGCCACCTACACCGGCGGTTCCCGCGGCCGTGGTGACCGTTCCGACGACAGTCACGCGCCGGATGAGGGCGTTACCGGTGTCGGCCACATACAGGTAGTGGTTCCGGGAGTCATAGCAGATGCCACGGGGCTCGAAGAACCTCGCGAGGCCACCGGTGCCGTTCGTGGACCCGAGGACGCCCGGATAGCCGGCGATGGTGGTCACCACTCCGGCGGTGGTCACCCGGCGGATCGTATGGTTGCCACTGTCCGCCACATAGAGATTGTGATCGTCCGAGTCGTAGCAGATCGCCTTGGGGTAGCGAAAGCGCGCTCTCGAGCCGGTGCCGTCGGCCGAGCCGTATTGGCCAGGGCTCCCGGCGATGACGATGGTCTGCCCTGAGGTGAACAGCCGGCAGACCGTGGAGTTCTCCGAATCCAAGAAGTACAGACCGTCGTCGGACGCGTTGTAGCAGATCCCGGTGGGCCCGTGAAGGCCGGTCGCGATCGTGGTGACGACGCCGGCGGTCGTGACCCGGCGGATGGTATTGCCGCCGGTGTCCGTGACATAGAGAAAGTGATCCGACGAGTCGTAGCAGATGCTGCTGGGACCGTTGAAGCGGGCCGCCGCGCCTGTGCCGTTCACTTCCCCGGCCGCACCGGCTACCCCTGCCAGAGTGGTCACCACTCCGGAAGTCGTGACCTTGCGGATGGTGTTGGACGCCGTGTCCGCCACGTACAGAGCGCCGGTGTCCGGATCGAAGCACACGGCTTGCGGTAGGTTGAACCTGGCCAGATTCCCGGTGCCGTTAGCCGTCCCCGCCTTTCCGGGACTTCCGGCGACGGTCGAGACCATGACTGCGGCGAGTGCTGAGCCGGCGAACAGGATGGCGACGAACAACGCCGCGACACCAAAGGTGACGATCACCCCCGCGAAACGCCAGACACCGGCACGACGGGCGGATAGAGCGCGGGTCTGCATCGTTCCCTCCTTCGATCGGACCGAGCGCGAACGGACCGAGAGCCAGGATCAAAGAGAAGTGCAAACAAGGGGCAAACATCACGCTACGCGCTCGAGGGAAGGTGGTCAAGAGGGCCTTGGACCCAGACCATCAAAGCACGAACGGATGCTCTACGAGCGCGAGTCGGCCTGGTCCAGCCGGTGCAGCCCGGCCGCCCGCACGGCGGCGACCGCCGCCTCATGCTCCGCGCCGCTCACCGGCCGGCAGACGCCCGAACAGAACGGTTCGAACTCCTCGCGTGTCGCCCGGAAAGCGGGGCGATACTGGTCCATGACGTTGATGTAGGTGTCCCGCGACACCTCCTCCGCCAGGAAGCGGGCGGTCGCGGCGGTGCCGGCCAAGTCGTCGGGCAGCACCAGGTGCCGCACCAGCAACCCCCGGTCAGCCACACCCCGCTCGTCCACCCGCAGGTCGCCGACCTGGCGGTGCATCTCCTTGATCGCCGCGCGGTTGCGCGACACGTAATCGCCGACCCCGGAGAGCCGCTCGGCCACGGCCGGATCGCTGTACTTCATGTCGGGCATGTAGATGTCCACCACGCCGTCCAGCAGCCGTAGCGTGTGGACCGCGTCGTAGCCGCCGGTGTTGTAGACGAGAGGCAGTCGCAGCCCATCCGCCGCAGCCAAGGCCACGGCCGCCAAGATCTGCGGCGCCACGTGGCTCGGCGACACCAGGTTGACGTTCTCGCAGCCCCGCGACTGCAGGTCGAGCATCATGCCGGCCAGGCGCTCGGCCGTGGTCTCCCACTCGGCGCGCAGCTCCTCGCTGGGCGCCGCCGGCTGGCTGATGTCGAAGTTCTGGCAGAAGACGCACTTGAGGTTGCAGCCGGCAAAGAAGATCGTCCCCGATCCCCCGCTCCCCACAAGCGGCGCCTCCTCGCCGAAATGCGGCCCGTAGCCGGCCACCTGCGCCACCGCGCCGATGCCGCAGGAGCCCAACTCGCCGGCGGTCCGGTCGGGACGGCAGTTGCGGGGGCAGGTGACGCAGCGGCGCAGCATGTGAAGGGCCTTGCCGGCCCGGACGGCCAGCTCACCCGATCCGTGGAGCGCCAGGTACGCGGCACGGCCCTCCGGACCCAACGTCACTCCACCAACAGGAACGCGTAGCGGTTCATGGCCTGCGACCGGTCCGTCAACACCTCGATGGGGTATCCGAGCGACCGCGCGGTGGCGAAGACATCCATGCACAGGGCCTCGGGCGTCGGCCGGCTGGATTCCAGATACCGGCACTCCTCTCGCGCGGACACGCAGTCGGGG
>CAIQPS010000148.1 GCA_903873715.1 uncultured Actinomycetes bacterium | reverse complement strand
GCTCCCTCCCGCTCCCCCGCTCCGTTCGGCGCCCACTCTTCAATGAGTGGGGGTTCCTTCAGGCGCGCGCCTCACATCGCTAGCCGCTCCCGGGAGCGCCGCGGCGCTGCCGACCCTCGCTGTCAGTCGGAACGGTGAGGCCCCCCTCATCGTGAGGGTGGCTCGGGGGAGAGTCCGCGCAAACGGGCGCACTGCCTCTTAGGCGGGCTCGCTTCGCATCGCCCGCGCTCGCCGGGCTATCTCCAGGGGGACAGCGGCTTCGTCGTCGACGGCGGCTGCTGCTTCGGCTTGCGGCGGCCCCTTGGTGGCGGCGGTTCCAGGAGGCTCAGTTCGTCCTGCACTTCCAGCGTCTCGATGGGGATCACGCGCATCCTCCGCACGCCCAGCAGGACCAGGAAGGCCGCCGTGATGAAGACCATCGAGGCCGGGCCACGCACGCCGTAGGCGCCGGAGACCATCTGCACTATCGCGTACCACCAGGCCCGCAGCCAGCCGATGTGGTTGCCGGAAGCCAGGTAGGCGTACAGCAGGATGGGGACGATCAGGCCCAGCAGGAGCACCGGGGCGTTGCTCAGGAAGCGGTGGCGCCAGAACGCGCCGGAGTAGACCGGCTCGGCGAAGCAGGTGCAGAGCGGCCACGTCCAGGCCAGGGCCAGGCAGGGCAGGAGCAGGAACGGCGAGCGGGACAGCATCAGGATCAGCCCTATCAACAGGCTGACGAAGCCCACGCACAGGCGGGTCATCTCGGTGGCCGCCCGGGATTCACGGGGACGTAGGTAGCCGAGGAAGTGCCGGGAGAGCACGAAGAAGGCCCCGCCCAGCAGGATCAGGATGAGTACCGGTCCCACCTTGGGACTGGTGGCCGGCCCCGCGGCGGTCGGCACCTGGTAGCGGTAGAGCGGGATGAGGTTCCAGCGGGCCAGCGCGTACGCCAGCAGGAAGATCACCGCCAACGGCAGCAGGAACGAGAGAAGGTTCCTCAGGTGCAGGGCCGCGCCGTGCGGGCTGATGCGCGAGGAGAACAGCCAGATCACCAACGTCGCCAGGGTCGGCAGCAACATCAGGATGGCAAGGAGCGTCACCCCCCGGCTGGTGAGATACCGCCCGGAGTTGAGGACCAACGAGGTGCCGGGGTCGGAGGGGGTCTCCGCTTGGGCGTCCAGCGACATGACCAACCGCTCGATGGCGGCCCCCTGCTGCGAGAGGCCGGCGGCGGTCGGGTTGCCCACCGTGTCGTCGTAGATGCGGAGGGAAGGGATCCCCCGGCTGAGACCGGCCACCTGGTCGCCGCGCGAGAGGGACAGGGCGTGGTCGGCCGCCTGCGAGGCGAGGCCGGGGACCCGGAGCGGGATGCCCGACTTGGCCAGCACCTGGCTCGCCAACTGCACGTACCAGCCCGGAGTGGTGTTCTGCGGGGCGCTGACCCCGGCGCGGAGCATCTTGGCCCGCTCTTTGCCTAGCCCCTGCACCGACAGGATGGTGGAGATGCTGGAGATGGCGTCCCGGAGTTGCGGGTCGCTGGTCCTGAGGAAGTGGTCCATCCCGAGCCCGCCGCTGCTCATGTCCTCGGTGGAGAGGAAGATGAGCGTCTTCTGGTGCGGGCGGGACGCGAACACCTGGGCCAGTTCCAGCAACACGGCGGTGCCGCTCGAATAGTGGAGAGGGTCGACCTTCACCACGGCGGGCGTGTCCCGGGGCGCGGCGATGAGGATGGCGTCGCCCTTACCTGGGAGGACGAGGGCGACGTTGCGGAGCGTGACCTCGCGGTCGCCGAGCGGGGCTTGGAACGACTCGACCACGGGAGTCCCGAACGACTTGAGCTGCTCCTGCAGGAAGCTGGTGACGTCGGCGGCGTCCTGAGAGCCGAGGCTCCGCTCCGGGTAGAGCTTCACGATCTGGTCCGCGACGCGGTAGGCCCGGTTCGAGTCGAAGAAGGTCGGCCCGATGCTCACCTCGACTGTGGACGCAGGCGAAGATATGGAGAGGAACACGATGGCGGCTGAGAGGACGACGAGAGCCACACAGACGGCGTACGCTATCTTCCTCAGTTGCCGGACCCGGTCTACCAGGCGCCGGCGGATGGTCAGGGGCATACACGACTCCCGTTCTCTTGAGGAGACTGAATTCTATGCCGAGAGCGGCGCGGAGGCAAATGGGCGTGCTATCCTTCGCCGGGCTGTCCCCCCGGAGGAGCTACACGTGTCAGCCAAGCTCATAAGCATCGAAGAGGCGAGAAGCAGGGTCCTCAACGAGGCTCTGCCCCTTCCGCCCCACACCGTCCCGCTCATCGACGCCCTGGGCGCGGTGCTTGCCGAGGACATCATCGCGGCGCACGACGTCCCCCCGTTCGACAACTCGGGGATGGACGGGTACGCGGTCCGCGCGGTGGACATCGTGGAAGCCACGCCTGCGGCCCCGGCTCGGTTGCTCATCACCGAGACCATCGCCGCCGGCCACGTGGCTACCGCGCCTCTGGCGCCCGGCCAGGCGGCCCGGATAATGACCGGCGCCCCCGTGCTCGAAGGTGCCGACACCGTGGTGCAGTCTGAACTCACCACCGAAGACGACGGCTACGTCAACATCCTCGAGCCGGTGAAGCCCGGCAAGAACATCCGCCGTGCCGGCGAGGACATCTCCGCAGGCGAACGGGTGCTCGCCGCCGGCACCGCTCTCGGTCCGGCCGAGATCGGGATACTCGCCAGCCTCGGTCACCCTCAGCTTTCGGTGCACATGCGGCCGCGGGTCGCCATCATCTCGACGGGCAGCGAACTGGTGGAGGTGGACCAGCCGCTGGGCCCCGGCCAGATCAGGAACTCCAACAGCTACACGCTGCGGAGCCTCTGCACGCAGATGGGTGTGGAGGCGCATGCGTTCGGCATCGTCCCCGACGACTACGAGGCCACCCGGGAAGCCATAGAGCGCGGGCTGCAGTACGACGTGCTGCTCACGTCCGGCGGGGTCTCGGTGGGCAAGTTCGATTTCGTCAAGGACGTTCAGGACGAACTGGGCGTGGAGCGCAAGCTCTGGGGCGTCGCCATGAAGCCGGGCAAACCCCTTGCCTTCGGCGTGCGCGGCCGGACCCTGGTGTTCGGACTGCCGGGCAACCCGGTCTCGGCGATGGTGTCCTTCGAGTTGTTCGTCAAGCCTGCGCTGCTCAAGTTGATGGGTCATCGGGCGACCATGAGGCCCGTGTATCAGGCGGTCATCGAGGAGGACCTGGCCAACACCGACGGGCGCACGTACGTCGTGCGCGTCAGGGCCTGGCTCGAGGACGGAGTCTGGCACATCAGCACCACCGGTGCCCAGGGCTCGGGGATACTGAAGTCTATGGTGGGAGCCAACGGATTGGCCTTCATCCCGGGCGGCGCGCGGGGCGTGAAGGCGGGCGAAGTGGTCGATTTCCTGCTACTTCGCGAGGATCTGATAGAACCCTGATAGAAGCCTGAACAGGTGCTCGGGCGGGTTGTCGCCGGCCCGTCCCGGAGCTACAATGAGGGCGTGATCAAAGTGATTCGACAACTGCACGGGGGAGCTGATGAAGGCTCATCCGTGCGGAGCAAAAGGACCGGTTAACGGAGCCTGGCAGCCAGTGCTGCTGGGCTTTTTTGTTGGCAGAGGAAGTTATGCCGCAGATCGGAAAGGAGATCTCATGGCCAACCACTTCACCCCGGAAGAGCTTGCGACCGAACTGAACACGGGCACTCGTGACGTGATCCAGCTGTGCGTGAAGGAAGGTATCCCGATCTACAAGGGCAAGATCGATCGCAGCCTCTTGACCGCGGTGATGAGGACCAAGGGCATCCAGCTCCCCAAGGCTGAGGTGGCCACGGCCTAGACGGCTTCCTGCAAGAGAACGGCCGGCAGACGCCGGCTTCAAAGGCTATTCGCGCGGCCGGCTTCATGCCGGCCGCCGTGTTTCTCGGGCTGCCGCGCGGAGCCTCGCGCCGCGGTGGTCTAGACCGTCGAGCCTGCCGCGCGGCCGCCCGGCCAGGCGGCGAGCACGTGCCAGGCCTCGGCGAGCAGGCGCT
>CAIQPS010000147.1 GCA_903873715.1 uncultured Actinomycetes bacterium | reverse complement strand
TCTGCTGCATGATCGGTGTGTCCTTCGAGTCGACCCGCTCGAAGGCTCCAGGGTAGGTGAGGGCGAAGCCGTACTCGCTGTTCTCGTAGGTCTTGGGTCCGCTGTCCCCGCCGGAGCTCCCTCCGCAGGCAGCAAGGGACAGCAGGGCGAGCGACAGGCAGGCTAGCGCAAGAGCAGTGCGACGCAACATGACCCCTCCACGGTCGATGCCTGCCATGGTAGGAGACGGGTGGGACGGAAGGACTGCCGTGAGAGCGGGAGCAGCGCCTGGTGGGGCGGGAGCTGCCCGCGGTCGCTTCACGGAGGGGTTCCTGACCCCTTGATAGCTTGTCTAGCCGGCGGTCGGCGGGCTGGCGCTGTCAAGCACCTGCACTGTCGTGGGGTCCAACGTCAAGAACGTGGAGGGGCGGGGTTGTGAGCGTTCCTCTCGGAGGTAACCAGGACGGGTCCGTCACAGCAGCTAGGACACCCCGACCGGTCGTCGGGTCCCATCCTCGGGGCCCGTCCCTTCGGGAGCTCGGTCGTCATGGCTGAGGTTCCGTCCGCACGGGGCCGATACTGGAAGAGTCGACTCTTGGAGGGGCCATGAAGAAGTGTGCTGTCGTCGCGTTCGTCGTCCTGCTCATCGCGGTCGCGCTGGCACCGGCAGCCGGAGCGAAGGCGAAGACCTGGAAGAAGGTCATCACCTGCAGCGGAGCCACCGAGTCCTACACGGACCAGTACGACTCCAAGCCCTTCAAGCTCCTCGGCGGCCGGCAGAAGCTCGTCGCCATCGTGGTGCCTGACCCAGAACTGGAAGAGAACGACATGGAGGACTGGTGGATGGGGTCCTGGTTCGTGGAGCAGATCGGTGGCTGGCACAGCTCCTTCCTGACGCTCGACCCCGACACCACAGGGACCAGCGGCACGGGCTTCTTCAAGCTGCCGAAGGGGCGCTACTTCATCAACCCGAGCACGGCGAACTGCTCGTGGACGGTGACGCTCTACGAGAAGCGCTAATCGTCCACCTTGCGTCTCGGCTGCTGCCCGGTAGCATGCCCTCAGGAGTTGGGGCCACGCTGCCGGGCCGGCCGGGCATGAATAGGAAGAACGCACCTCTCCCAAAGACAGAGGCCAGGAGCTGCAGCTCCCGGCCTCTGTCCAGCCCTCTCGGCGTGAACCTCAGGTCATCGCGTAGCCGCACTCACGGCAGAAGTGGTCGCCGGTCACAGCCGGGATGCCACAGTGCGGGCAGGGCGGGCCGTCTCCGGCCGGCGGCTGAGTCATGACAGCGCCGCACTCACCGCAGAACTTGGCTCCCTCAGCGAGGGGGCTGTGGCAGAGCGAGCAGTTTCCGTTCTCGGCGTGTGCCTTGGCGGGTTCTTGGTGAGCCGGCACGGCACTGCGCGCAAGGTCACGGCCACAGTAGCGGCACACCACCGCATCGTGCCTGATGTCCTCGGCGCAGTACGGGCAGGGAACGAGCCCGGCGGGCTTCTTCAGCACCGAGCCAACGATGACCAGGACGACACCGATGGCCCCGATGAGACCGCCGACGATCAGCAGGTTGCGGCGGTCATCCATCAGCCCGATGTTGTTGACGGTCTGGCTGGGAATCTCCACCCCGCCGACGGTCTGCGCGTCGGTCGTGACCGTGACGTTCATGTTGAGCGCCCAGATGATCACAGCCACGCCGATCACCAGCAGGATGATGCCGAAGATCTGCATGGTCACAGAGTGTTCACGAGTCCACATGGATGCCCCCATCCCGTCGCCCCAACGCTGTCCAAGAAGCACTCTCTGTATCGGCCCAGCGGCGTCCAGACTGGACCTCGAAAGCGCCCGGTCACCTTCTGCGCAAGCGCGCTGGCGAATCCCCCTGCTACTTCCCCCTCAAGCACATCCGAAGAGTATCTATCTAAGATAGATAGGCCATGCCATGGTGTGGCTAAGCCTAGATGGTCCACCTATGGGGGGAGAGGGCCCGATTAAACGACCCCGGGTATTGTTGCCGGCGTCGACCCCGAGCCCAACCGAAAGCATGGCCGCGGAACCAGGCGGGGTGGGTAGCACACAGCTCCGCTCGCGCATGGCTAAAGCAGACTAATCCTGTCCGTAATGTGTGTGCCTCCCTGGCCTATCGACCTCAACTCTCATGTGTGCTTGGCAACGAGGAGGGGGAGGGATATTCCCGCCGGGTCGGGCTCTCGTCGCCAAACGGACGCCGGTGTCTGGTCAGGCCT
>CAIQPS010000146.1 GCA_903873715.1 uncultured Actinomycetes bacterium | reverse complement strand
GCCGTCAAGGAGATCTCTTGAGCTCCACCGCCCTCTGGTTACAAGCCATCATCAACGGGATAGCCCTCGGCTGGCTCTACGTGTTGATGGCTCTGGGCTTGACGCTGATCCTCAGCATCATGGGGATCCTCCAACTCGCCCACGGCGAGATCTACATGCTCGGGGCCTTCGCCGTCTACTACCTCGTGGGCAAGGGGCTGGGGCTCTACCCGGCCATCGCTGTCTCCATGGTCCTGCTCGCCGCCTTCGGCGTGGCCTTGGAGAGAGGGTTGTTCCGGCCTCGCGCCGGCCGCGATCCGGTGCTGAGCTCCATCGTCATCTCGACGGGGCTCACCCTGATCCTCGCCAGCGGCGCGGTGGTCGGTTTCGGGTTGTACACCAAGAGCCTGCCATACTTGTGGCCGGGCTCGTTCACTATCGCCGGCGCCACGGTGCCCAAGGACCGCATGGTGGCCATCGCGTTCTCCATAGTCGCGCTGCTCCTGCTCTACGCTTTCCTCAAGCGCACCCGGCTGGGCCTCGCCATGGTGGCCAGCGCCCAGAACCGCGAAGGCTCGTTCCTGAAGGGCATCAACCCCAACGTCATGTCCATGTCGGCCATGGCCATCGGTTGCGCGCTCGCGGCCCTCGCCGGCACGCTGGCCGGCTCCATCCTGCAGATCCAGCCCTACATGGGCGGCCTGCCGATGATCAAGGGCCTCGTCATCATCGTGCTTGGCGGTCTGGGGAGCATCCCCGGGGCGGTCATCGGGGGGTTGGTGCTCGGGCTCATCGACGGCATCGTGCCGGTGTTCGGCGGAGCGGCGGCCGCGGCCATCGCCCCGCTGGTCATCGTCGTGCTGGTCCTGCTCTTCCGGCCCAAGGGGCTGCTGGGCCATGAGTAAGCGCGGCGGCATCAAGACAGCCATCTGGGTGGCGATCCTGCTGATCGTCGTCTTCATGCCCCAGATCCTCCGGGGCAACGCCTACTGGATCACCGTCATAGCTCTGCTCGCAATCAACGTCCTGCTGGTGAGCAGCCTGCGCAGCATCACGCTCATCAACGAGATATCTCTGGGGCAGGTGGGCTTCGTGGTGATAGGGGCGTACGTGCACGCCACGCTGATGATGAAGGGGCATGTGAACTTCTGGGCCTCGCTGATCATCAGCGCGCTGGTGGCGGCCTTCATAGCCCTGATCCTCGCGTACCCGTTCCTCAAGGTCAGGGGCATCTACTTCTCCATACTCACCCTGCTCACCGCCGAGACCTTCCGGCTGGTGGCCTACTACTGGACCTCCATGACCGGCGGCTCCCTGGGGCTCACCGGGGTGCCCGGGCCCGGCAAGGTGCACATCGCCGGCGCTCTGGTGGACTTCAACAAGCCGGGCAACTACTACTACATCGCCATCGGCATCGTGGTGATAGCCCTGCTCATCCTCTACTACCTCGAGCGGGCCTACATCAGCTTCCCCTGGCGGGCCATCAAGGACGACAACACGCTGGCCGGCGCGGTGGGCATCAACGTCATCGGCTACAAGATGGTGAACTTCGTCATCGCCGCCTTCATGGCGGGTCTGTCCGGCGCCGTCTTCGCCTCGTTCCAGCACAACCTCAGCCCGGACAGCACCTCCCGCTTCGGCGTGACCATGTCCATCTACCTGCTCGTGTACATGGTGGTGGGCGGCAAGGACTACTTCGTCGGGCCGCTGCTCGGTACGGCCGTGCTGACGCTGCTGGCCGAGGAGACCCGCTTCATGCAGGAATACCAGCCCATGATCATCGGAGCCATCGCCATCCTGGTGATGATCTTCATGCCGATGGGGCTGGTGGGGCTACCGCGCCAGATCAAGAGCTCCTGGCGCACCCGGAAGCTGACCACCCTGGCGGCCGCCGAGGATGCGCGCAGGCCGGCCACGGCGGCCGCGGGAGAGGCGACCGCGGTGGGCGCGGGCGCGCCTGCCACCGCACCGCCGGCTGCGGCCCCCTCCGAAAAGACAGGACAGGGGTGACCGGCATGGCGATCCTGGAAGTCAAAGACCTCTCGCGCCACTTCGGCGGCCTGGCCGCGGTCAACCATGTGAGCGTGGACGTCGAGGACGGCGAGATACTGGGCCTCATCGGCCCCAACGGCGCCGGCAAGAGCACCATGCTCAACCTCATCGACGGGACCCTCAAAGTGTCGAGCGGCACCATCGCCTTCAGGGGCCACAACATAACCCGCTATCCGCCCCACCGCCGGGCGCATCTGGGCATCGCCCGGGTGTTCCAGAAGAACGCCCTCTTCAAAGGCATGACGGTGCTCGAGAACGTCATGGCCGGTTCCTACCTGCTGACCAGGCACGGTCCGTGGGGGATGATCGGCCACACGTACGAGCGGGTCCGCAGGCAGCCGGAGACCCTCAAGCACTGCATGGACCTCCTGGAGTTCGTCGGCCTCGAGGACCGGACGCACGAACTCTGCGTGAGCCTGCCGCACGGCAGCCAGCGCGAGTTGTGCGTCGCCGTCGCGCTGGCGTCCGACCCGGCCCTGCTCCTGCTCGACGAGCCGCTCACCGGGATGAACGCCGAGGAGACCGACTCGATGATCCGCATCATCAAGGAAGTGAACGCCACCCGCGGCACCACCATCATCGTGGTGGAGCACAACGTCCGCGCCGTGCTGGGCCTGTGCGCGAGGAGCGTGGTGCTCAATTACGGGCAGAAGCTCACCGAGGGGACGCCGCGCCAGTGCGTCGCCGACCCGGCCGTCATCGAAGCCTATCTGGGGACCGATCACGATGTGGCTTGAGATAAGGGATCTGGCGGTCAGGTACGAGGGCGCCGAGGTGGTCAAGGGCGTCTCGATGCACCTGGAGCAGGGCGAGATCGTCACCCTCATCGGGAGGAACGGCGCCGGCAAGTCCACCATCCTGCGGGCCGTCTCCGGCCTCAAGGCGCCCGCGCGCGGCGAGATCCGGTTCGACGGGCACCGGGTGGACGGCCAGAAGCCGCAGTCCATCGTCAAGATGGGCATCGTGCAGGTGCCTCAGGACAGGGGGCTCTTCCCCTACATGACGGTCGCCGAGAACCTCAAGGTGGGCGCCTATCTGCGCAAGGACCGCAAGGCCACCGCCGCGGACCTCGAGGAGATCCTCAAGCATTTCCCGCGGCTCAAGGAGCGGGCCCGCCAGCAGGCGTCCACGCTGAGCGGCGGGGAGCAGCAGATGCTGGCCATAGCCACCGCCGTGATGTGCCGGCCCAAGGTGTTGCTCCTCGACGAGCCATCCATGGGCCTGTCGCCGCTCATGGTGGGAGAGATCGGGAAGATCATCCGGGAGATAAACGATGCCGGCACCACCGTGCTCCTGGTGGAACAGAACTCCCGGCTGGCCCTCAAGCTGGCCACGCGGGCCTATGTCCTCGAGACGGGCAACATCGTGGTGGAGGGCGACGCAGCCGACCTGCTGCACAGCGAGCACGTCCGGAAAGCGTATCTGGGGGAATGACGACGGGGGGAGACGTCCATGGCTTCTTGGTCCGCTGATTCCATCTACCTGAACGGCAAGATCGTCACCGTCGATCCCTCGGACAGGATCGCCCAGGCTTTGGCGGTCAAGGGAAGCACCATCCTGGCCGTCGGCTCCAACGCCGAGATCCAGGACTGGGCAGGCGCCTCCACCAAGGTGGTGGACCTGGGCGGCAAGACCGTGCTGCCCGGCATCAACGACTCGCACACCCACGCCGCGATGTACGGGGGGAGCCGCCCGCCGCTCACGCTCGACGTCGGCTACCCCGCGGTGAAGTCCATCGCCGAGATCAAGCAGACGGTCGCCGCCCGCGCTGCGGAGCTCAAACCGGGCGAATGGATCCGCGGGATGGGATGGGACACCGGCTTCATCGAGGAGATCAAGGCGGACCCCACCCGGCGCATGACCCGTCACGACCTCGACGAGGTGGCTCCCGACAACCCCGTCTACCTGGTGGACTTCACCCAGCACCAGCTGGTGGCGAACAGCCTGGCCCTGAAGCTGGCCGGCATCACCCGCGAAACCACCACCGAGCCGGGCTCGGAAGTGGTCAAGGACCCCGTCACAGGGGAGCCCACCGGCGGACTGATCGAACTGCCGGCCCAGGGCATCCTCATGCGGGTGGTCCCGCTGTGGACTCGCGACGAGAAGCGGGCCGCCATCCTGCAGATGATGCGGATGATGAACGCGCGGGGCATCACCAGCGTCACCGACGCGGCCCTCGGCCCCGGCGGCATCGGCTACCAGGGCGGGCTCCTGGGCTCGGAGTGCATCAGCGTCTACAACGACCTGCACAACGAAGAGGCGATGACGGTGCGGGTCAACGTCCTGTACCTGTTCGGGGAGTACGGCGCCATCTCGCTCAAGGATTTCCAGCGGAGCATCCTGGAGATAGGCATCCACAGCGGCTTCGGCGACGAATGGCTCAAGATCGGCGGGATCAAGCTGTTCGGCGACGGCATCCCACAGACCAAGACCGCCTGGCTGAGCGAGGAGTATCCGAGCGGCGGCCACGGGGGCCTCGTCATCCCGGGGGCGACACCCGAGGACCAGGTGCGCGAGCTCACGGAGATGATCGGCGTGGCCCACGAACATGGGTTCCAGTGCGCCATCCACGTCATCGGGGACCGGGCCATCACGGCCTGCATAGACGGGATCGAGCGGGCGCAGCGGGAGGCGCCGAAAGAATTGCGGCACTACCTGGTGCACTGCGACCTGGTGACCCCCGCCGACATCCGCCGCATGCTCTCGCTCGGCATCGGTTGCAGCACCCAGCCGCTTCTCAAATGGGCGTTCTCGGACGTCATCGACCAGATGATCGGTATCCCGCGCTCCGAGTGGCAGTTCCCCGTGCGCTCTCTGCTGGATGCCGGCGTCCCGGTGAGCCTGTCTTCGGATGCCCCGGTGGCCGAGCCCGACTGGCTCCAAGGCATCGAGGCTGCCGTGCTGCGGAAGTCCAGGGCGTCTGGCACCGTGCGAGGGCCGGCCCAGAGGATAAGCGTTGCCGAAGCCATCCGCGGATACACCATGGGCGGCGCTTGGCAGGACCACCAGGAGCGGATCAAAGGGTCGCTCGAGCCGGGCAAGCTGGCGGACTTCTGCGTGCTCGACCGGGACATCCTCACCACCGGCCCGGAGGAGATCCACACCATCGCGAACGTCGCCACGGTGGCGGGCGGGAAGCTGGTTTACGAAGCGTGAATCAGCGACGGCGCGTTCACTTATCGGCTGATGCCGCTTCCGGCAGGTGGAACAGAGTCCTATAAAATGGGCATAAAGTGGGAGCAGCGCTCCTTGAAGGCCCTGCGCTGAAGGTGTAGCATCATTCACCAGACAGGGGCTGCACCCCCAGGCTCATCCCCCCCTCGTGCCTGGAGCAGTCCCTTTCTTTTTGCCCCGAGACAGGCGCCGGCGGGCGGTTCGCCGCAGGCCGGCGACGCCGCGCACCGGCCGCCGGAGGGCCGGGCGGCAGCCGCCGTCAGCCCACACTCACCATCCTGCCGGGTGACTCGCCGTTCTGAAGGCCTTGCTCGACTATCGGGACGCCGGAGACGAACGACCAGGACAGCCCGGCCGCCGGGGCGGTGAGGTCCTCATAGGTGGCCCGCGGCGCGAACGCCGCCTCGTCGAACACCACGACATCGGCCTTGAGTCCCGGGCGCAGGATGCCCCGGTCGAAGAGGTTCATGCTGGCCGCCGGAAGGCTGGTCATGTGCCGGACCGTCTCCTCCGTGCCGGCTCCACGGCGCAGGCTCGCCCTGAAGAACGCCGGCATGGTGTTGTAGGCGCCCGGCCACGGGGTCATGTCGGCCAGGCCGGGGAGCGACTCGTTGGTATTGAGGTCCGTGCAGGGCATCCCGGCCTCGTGCAGAGTCGCCTCCTCGATGAACGCCTCCGTGCCGGCGAACTCGAGGCTGAGGATGGGGTCCTGCCCCTCGGGGACCAGCCCCGACCGCCCGCAGATGACATCGAAGGCGAATTCCTCCGGATCGGCGCCATGCTCGCGGGCCAGGTCGGCGACCGTCCAGCCGTCGATGTCCGCCGAACCGGTCCGGAGAAGGGTGGCCTTCGGCAGCCACCGCACGTAGCCGGGCAGGATGTCGGCCGCCTGCCCGATGTGCTCCTTGACGATCCGCGCCAGCCTCCGCCGGAATGCCGGGTCTGCGCTGTCCCGCTCGAACCCCTCGGGAGTCCACGTCTGGCCGCCGTAGGTGTTGGCGATCCACTGGAAGATCGACTTCCAGCCGGCGGCGCTGTAGACCATGTGCGGGTCCTGCATGACGTTGAAGCTGATGTCGACGCCCTCGGCTCTCGCTTGTTCGACGATGGCCAGCATCGCCTCGGCCTCGTCCGCGAACTGGGGAGGCGCCTGGAAGTGCGCGATGGAGAGGCGCACGCCCGAATCCCGGACCAACCGTACCGAGTAGCGCGCGGCTTCGGCGTTCGCGCAATAGGGGGCGTGGAACTGGTACACCCGGCCGTACTCCGCACAGATGCGGGCGAGCGCCAGCACTTCCTCGTAGCTGGCGTAGCGGTTGGGGTCGTAGCTCATGCCGGCGGTGGCGCCGGCGGCGCCGTCGTCCAGGCCCTGCCGGAGCAGGCGCTTCATCTCCTCCAGTTGCTCGGGCGTGGCCGGTTCGGGGCCACGGGCGCCGACGCTCAGGCGCAGGTTGCCGTGCCCTATCGAAGGCACGATGTCTATCGCCACGCCTGTGCGGTTCACCGCGGCCGCGTACTCGGCCTGTGACTCCCACTGCCGGTCCTCGGGGATGACGTTCCCCCAGAACACCGTGGCGCTGTAGGGGCAGATCGTGCGGATGTATTCCCAGAAGGTGCGCGAGTCCGGCGCCGCGGAGATCCCGCATTGCCCGGACGTGGCGGTGGTGGTGCCCTGCGTGGCCAGGTTCCGCTGTTCCGGCCAGACGAAGGCGGTGACGTCGCAGTGGGTGTGAGGGTCCACGAACCCCGGGCTCACCACCAGCCCGGTAGCGTCCACGATCCGGCTCGCCTCGACCTCCAAGCGCGGCCCCACCGCAGCGATCTTCCCCCTGGCGAAGGCCACGTCTCCCACGAAGGCCGGGTTGCCGGTCCCGTCCACGATCTTGCCGTTGCGGATGAGTACGTCGGCGTCCATGTCCACCCCCAAGTGGTCCGGCGCCATATCCGGCCGGCCGCGCCGCCGGCCGCGGCGCCCTCTAGTGCCCGGTCACCCGATCGAACCGCTTGCTGTAGTTGTCCCGCCCGTCCTCGTAGGCCGGCAGGACGAACGGCATCTCGTTGAGGTTCTCCACCATGGTCGGCAGGGCGTCCCACGGCACCGACACCCAGACGTGGCCTTCGGTGCCCACCTCACGGGCGATGTGCCCGAAGGTGATGCCGGTCACGCCGTAGTTGATCTTGCCGGTGACGTACGGATAGACCATGGTCCAAGCACAGCCGAGCACCGGCGTCCCTTTGGCCTCGTACATCTGCCCGGTGGTCCAACTCATGGACCGCAGGACGATCTCCATCTTCCGGGCCCGCCCGGTGAACACGATGATGTCCGGATCGAAGGTCAGGAGGTCGAGCGGCGCAAAGGCCGTGTAGTTGCAGGTGCCACGCTCGAGCGTGGGGATCACGTCGTAGATGCGCCGGTTGGCCCTGGCTTCTTTGAACACCTCGAGGCAGGGCCCGATCTGGCCGCTCCAGTAGAACGGGTCGACGTCCACCATGCCGAGAGGCACGGGGCCGGCGCACTCGTGGTCGGCGAAGCCGGCGTAGAACGCCCGGCCCTTCTGGGCCTCCGGGATCATCTCGCAGAGGCCGAGGGTGCGCTCCAGCCGGGTCAGTCCCTCCGGCTCGCCGTACAGGAACTTCACGCCCACCGGAGGCTTTTCGAGCTCGAGCTTGTTGAAGACCGAGAGGTCACGGGTGAGGGGGGTGAGTTCGCTCATACGGATCTCCTAGCGCGATTCGAAGGTCTTGGCGACGATCTTCCACTCTTCGCCCACCTTGAGCAGGTGGAAGTAGTTGACGAAGCTGAACACGCCGAAGAAGCCGGTCTCCTCCAGGCGGAGGGAGGCGCAGCGGGGCGAGGCATGGATGTCCAGGATCTGTGCCGCATAGGGCGCCCCCATGGTCCGCATGGACGGCCTTCCTTTCACGTCTTCCAGGAAGGGCTCCGGGGACCCGGCGAGAAGATCGTCGCCGAGATAGCCGCTCATCACAGCAGCCGGATGGAAGAGTTCGCGGAGCGTGGCAACGTCCGCTCTGTAAACCGCCTCGCAGTAGCGCTCCATCACCTTCCGGACGGCGGCGGCCGCCTCGGTCTCTTGACCGCTCATGGTTCCCCCTTAGGCGCAGCGTAGCTTTTCAGCGGCCGTTGCGGCGGCTGTGCCGCCAAGCTAGCACACGCTCCTTAGGTTGATAAAGAATCCACGCGATGCTGTCGATATAACCAGCACCAAGCCGACAGGGACGGGCCAGTGCCACTTACGGACATAAGTACATTCAGCGACGCAAAGATCGCCGTGATCGACTCCGGCTCAGGCGCAGCGCGCGAACTGACCGACCTGCTCCACGAGGCCGGATACCGGGACGTGACCGCTTCCGGACAGTGCGAACTCCCGCTCCAGGAGTCGCTCACCGCCCGGGAGACGGACCTCCTGGTGCTCGACCTGCGAGGGCTGGAGAGAGAGGGCATCGACCTGATAAGCCTCGTCAGGAGGCGGGCCTCCTCGGAGGACTTCCTGCCCATCCTGGCGGTCGGGCCGTTCGATGCCGCCAGGCTGAGCGTCAAGGCGCTCCAAGCGGGGGCCAGCGAATACGTCGAATGGCCGCTGGACCGTGCCGATTTCCTGTCCAGGACGCACGTCCTCCTCGAGATCCGCTCTGTCTGCAACCGGCTGCGGGAGAGCAAGCATGCCGCCGAGGAGACGCTGCGCAGGCGCACCCGCGAGTGTCAGGAGAGCCACCTCGAACTGCTCGAACGGCTTTCCCGCGTGGCGGAACTGAAGGACGACCCCAGCGGCGGGCATCCCGGCCGCGTGGGCCGGCTGGCCGGCCTCATCGCCCAAGAACTGATGCTCCCGGCCGAAGAGACGCGGTGCCTGCTGCGCGCCGCTCCTCTCCACGACCTCGGGAACGTGGGCATCCCCGACCAACTGGTGCAGCAGGAGGGCAACTTCACCGAAGAGCAGCGCCGTCAGATGCGGCAGCATGCGCAACTCGGCGCCTACCTGCTCCACGGCGCGGAGAACGCCGTGCTGCAGATGGCCGAGGTCATAGCTCTCAACCATCACGAGCGCTGGGACGGGTTCGGATACCCGCAGGGGCTGTCGCACACGGAGATCCCGGCGCCGGCCCGCATCGTGGCGGTGGCCGACGCCTTCGACGCCATGACGCATCCCAACCAGTACAAGGAACCGTGCTCCATCTCCGCGGCGCTGGACGAGATCAAGCGCGAGGCAGGGTGGCAGTTCGACCCGGAAGTTGTCTCGGCGCTCATCCGCGTCTACGAGCGGCAGCCGAGCATGCTCACCATCGCGCCCCGCGCGCGGCGCGTAGCGGGCTGATCCAGCCGAGGCAGTAGGCCCGCGGCACCGGCGCCCGGCGCACCACCTGTCCCCGCACCGGGTAGAATCCCGCTGACAACGACAGGGAGCAGCCATGCCTTCCGCCGACACGTTCTACCGCGGGTTCGAACAGGGGCCCATCCGGCCGCCGAGCGAGGCCCGCAGCCTGCTCATCCGGGTCACGCGCAACTGCCCCTGGAACCGATGCCGCTTCTGCCCGGTGTACAAAGGGGCCGACTTCAGCCGTCGCCCTCTGGCCCACGTCCTCGCGGACATCGAAGCCGTGGCCGCCTGGATGGAGACCTACGCCCCGACGGCGGTCTGCCGCGAGGCGGCGTCCGGTCCCGCCGCGGACCCCGCCGCCGAGATGGCCGCTTGGAACTGGTACCGCAACGGGATGAAGTCGGTCTTCCTGCAGGACGCCAACCCGCTGGCCGTCCCGCCGGCAGAGACCATAGCCATACTGAGCCTGCTCAAGGCGCGCTTCCCGGGGATCGAGCGTATAACCACGTACGCCCGGTCCAAGACGGTGGCCCGCATCTCCGACGACGATCTTGCCGCCATGCGCGCCGCCGGCCTCGACCGCGTGCACATCGGGTTCGAGAGCGGATCGGACGAGGTCCTCGCCTTCATGGACAAGGGTGTCACCAAGGCGGAGCAGATAGTGGCGGGGCGGAAGATCAAGCGGGCCGGCATGGAGCTCTCCGCCTACTACATGCCCGGTCTGGGCGGCAAGCGGTCGTGGCGCGAGAACGCCCTCGAGACCGCCGACCTCATGAACCAGGTGGACCCCGACTTCATACGTCTGCGCACTCTCGCGATACCGGACCATCTGGTGCTGGCGGAAGACGTGGCCCAGGGCACGTTCGAGAAGGCCGGCGACCTGGAGAACGCCCAGGAGATCCTGCTCTTCCTCGAGAACCTCTCGGGCATCACCAGCACGGTGGTGAGCGACCACATCCTCAACCTGTTCGAGGACGTCGGTGGCACGTTGCCCGGGGACCGGGATGCGATGACCTCTGAGATACGCGGGTTCCTGGCGATGGAGCCGCGCGAGCAGGTCCTCTACCGGATAGGCCGCAGAGCAGGGCTTTTCCGCGGCCTCTCGGACATGGCGGAGGAGAAGCGGCGCGACCGGGCCGAGCGCTTGGTGCGGGAGTTCGGGGTGACGCCGGAGAACGTCGACGACGCCACCGACGAGATGGTGAAGCGCTTTATCTGATCAGCTGTTCGTGGGCACGGCGTACGGGCGTCTGCCCCCCGCCATCTCGACCATGCCCACCAGCACCTCGATGCACTCACGCCGGATGGTGGCCTCGTCCTTGCCCTCCACGCCCACTGCCGCCGCCAGCCACGGAGTGACCGACGCGAGCCCGAACATCGAAGAGCCGATGATCATCGTGGCGATGCCCGGATCCAGCCCGGCGGGGCCGGACGGGTGCTCCTGGAGCCACGTCGCCAGGAGGGCGAACGGGCGTGGGGCCGTCGCGCCGACGATATCCTCGAGCTTTATCCCGTCGAGTTCGGCGCGGAGGATGAGGCGGAGGGTGGTCGGGTCCTCGATCAGTTCGTGCGAGAGGATGCGGCGCACTATCGCCCCTACGTCCTCCGGATCGTCGGCAGCGCCGATGAGGGTGTTCGTGCGCTCCAACTCCGCCAAGAGGATCTCTTTGGCCATCTCTTCCTTGGTGCCGAAGTACCTGTGGACCAATGCGTGAGTGACGCCGGCCGCGGCGGCGATCTCCCGGACCGTCACTCCGTTGATCCCTCGTTCGGCGAACAGGCGACGGGCGGCCTCGCGGATCTTCGCCTTGGTCACTTCAGACACGCCCCGTGGTGCTCCCATAGTGCCCCCCTCATGATGTTCCGAAAGCTGCCAAGCCTTTGACCAGAGTATCTCACGGTAGATACCCACATATGGTTACTATGACCCTAAGGTCAACAAAGTATGGACCAAGGGCCAATGCCGGGGCGCTCTCTGCGCCGAGTCGGCGTCCTGCTAAAGTCGTACCAGCCAGGCAGTCTGGAGACCAGGAGCGAACGGAGCATCCGATGAGCGACGACAGCACCCGAGGCACCGTCTACGAGACAATCTTCACCGTCGATGCGGGTAGCATCAAGTTCGGGCGGGGCGCCACGCGCGAGGTGGGCTACGACATGAAGTCGATGGGCGCCACCCGGGTCATGGCCGTCGTCGACCCCAACCTCACCGAGAGCGACACGGTGGCCATCGCGCTGGAGTCGTTGAAGGCGGAGGGCATCGAGACGGTCGTCTTCGACCGGGTGCGCATAGAGCCGACCGACGTCTCTCTCAAGGAAGCCATCGATTTCGCGGCTGCCGGCGCCTTCGACGGCTACGTGGCCATCGGCGGCGGTTCCACCATCGACACGGCCAAGGTCGCCAACCTGTACACCACCTACCCGGCGGACCTGCTCGAATACGTCAACGCCCCCATCGGCAAGGCCACCCCGGTACCCGGGCCGCTGATGCCCATGGCCGCCATCCCCACGACGGCCGGTACCGGCAGCGAAGCCACCGGGCAGGCCATCTTCGACCTCACCGAGATCCGGGCCAAGACAGGCATCTCCCACCGCCAGCTTCGGCCCCGCCTGGGCATCGTCGACCCGGACAACACCCGCACGCTGCCCCGCCTGGCGGTCGCCTGCACGGCGCTCGACGTCTTCTGCCACGCCATCGAGTCGTACACCGCGCTGCCCTTCGAGCGGCGCGAAGCGCCCGCGAGCCCGCGGGTCCGCCCCGCCTACCAGGGCGCCAACCCCATCAGCAGCATCTGGGCGGCCAAGGCGCTGGAACTCGGGGGCAAGTACGTAGTCCGGGCGATGGACGACCCCGACGACATCGAGGCGCGCACCAACATGATCCTCGCGGCGGCCATCGCCGGCGTGGGCTTCGGGTCGGCGGGGGTCACCCTGCCGCACGGGATGTCGTATCCCATCTCCGGGCTGGTCAAGGAGTACATGCCCGAGGGCTACACGACGGAGCACCCGCTCATCCCGCACGGGATGTCGGTGATCCTGGGCGCGCCGGCGGCCTTCCGCTTCATGGCGCCGGCCAACCCGCAGGCGTGCCTGGAAGCGGCGGCCCTCATCGGCGCCGACACGCGGGGTGCGGGCCCGGACGACGCCGGAGACCTGCTGGCCGGGGCGGTCATCGACGTGATGAAGAAGACCGGCATGCCGAACGGCCTCAAGGAAGTCGGCTACACGGAGGACGACATACCGGCCCTCGTGGAGGGCGTTCTGCCGCAGCACCGGGTGATCAAGCTGTCGCCGCGGCCTGCCACTGCCGCGGACTTCCGGCAGATGTTCCTGGACTCGATGACGATCTGGTAGAGGGAGGCCGGCCGGGCCTGACCGTATCGCCCGGACGCGCCTGCGGCCGGAGCCGGCGCGGCGTCAGGTCTCGGCGACCGGCGTGGGTCCCGAGGGCTTCTGGGGCCGCTTGACGTCGCCCCGCGACAGCGAGGTGACCACGCTCACGGCCGACAGGGCCGCCATGATGATGAAAGCGATGCGCAGCCCGGTCAGGAATTGCGGGTTGTCGGCGATCGTCAACTCGTGCCGGCCGACGGTGACCGCCAGGACGAGGGTCACCAGCGCGACGCTCAACGCCTGGCCCACCACCCGCATGGTGCCGACCATGGCTCCCGCGGGGCCCACGTCCTGGCGCCCGACGCTGCCCATGATGGCCGATTGGTTCGGGCCCGAGAACACGCCGTAGCCGATGCCGAGGACGCAGAGGCCGACGAAGATCATCCAGTACGAGCTGTCCGCTTTCAGGAAGGCCAGGACCACCAGACTGACGGCGCAGAGCCCCATGGCCGCGGAGACCACCCATCGCGGCTGGATCCTGTCCGACAACCGTCCGCCGAACGGCGCCACGATGGTCTGCAGGACGACCCCCGAGACCAGCACCAGACCGGCGATCTCCGGGCTGAGCCCCTTGACCAGCTGCAGGTAGAGGCTCATGAGGTAGGTCATCGCCCACAAAGACGCGTAGCTGATGACGGAGGTGAGGTTCGACAGCAGGAACAGCCGGTTGTGCCGGAAGAGGCTGACGCTGAACACCGGGGTCCGGCTGTGCGACTCCCACCAACCGAAGGCCACGAAGGTCACTATGCCCACCACGGTGAGCACCAGCCCCTGTATCGTCGGCATCCACGAGAGGCCGAGCAGGAACGCCATCAACGCGACCGCGTAGACGACGGATCCCTGCCAGTCGAACGGGCCGCCCCCTCCGTCCTTCCATTCCGCACGGCGGAGCAGCCACAGGTCGAGGGCGGCGTTGACAAGGGCATAGACCGCGGCCACGACGAAGATGTAGCGCCATCCGACGGCACCGACGATCACTCCGCCCAGCACCGGTCCGGAGGCCTGCCCGAGGTAGGCCATCATGGCCATGATGCCCATCGCGAAGCCCCGCCGCTCCTTGGGATAGGCCAGAGCCACGATGGCGGTGGCGCTGGCGAAGCACATCCCGCTCCCCAGCCCGGACAGCGACCGGAACACGATGAGCGGCGCGTACGAGCGCACGAAGATCATGGCCACCACGCTGACGAACAGCACCCAGATGCCGGCCACGAAGACCAGGCGCCGGCCTTTCATATCGGCGATTCGGCCGAAGGGCACCATTATCACCGCCATCCCCAGGATGTAGCAGAGAGGCACCCAGCCGAGTGCGACCGGTCCCAGATGGAACTCGTCCTTGATGACCGGCAGGGCGATGTTGAGGCCCGTGGTCAGGAACGCGGCCAGCCAGTTGATCATCGACATGATCAACAGCACGTGGCCGGGCCGGACGCGGGCGGCCGAGTCGGTACGGAAGAAATCGGGCACAGCTACGACAGGATGTCCTTGCGGCTGAACCTCCAGAAGGCGATCCCGGTGGTCCCGATGATCCATACGCCGAAGGTGATGAGGGCCTTGATCACGGGCATCCACGCCACCGGAGACCGGAGGAAGTTCGTGAACTCCATGAACTTGCCCGGGAAGAGGTACGGCTTCAGGAAGTCGAACTGCGGGATCGCTCCGAGGACGAGCATCACGATCACCAGTCCCAGCGCCGACGCGACCGCTGTGAGACTCGAGTCGGTGAGCGTGGAGAACAGGACCGCGAGCGAGACCACGCACATCATCCCGACGAACATGAACAGGTAGGAGGCGGCCGCCAGCCCGAGCGCATGCCAGACGCTCACGAGTTGCCCGGTGAACAGGGGCGTCGCCTTGAGCCCGAAGACCGCGCCGCCGGCGATGAGGGAGGCGATCCCGAGCAGGAACAGGCAGATGGCCACGTACAGGTTCGACACGAGCCACTTGGACATGAGGAGCGTGCCGCGGCGCACCGGCTGCATCAGCATGGTGCGCAGGGTGCCCTTCTCGGCCTCCCCGGCGACGGTGTAGCTCCCGGACATCGAGGCGAACATCGGCAGGAAGAAGGTGGACATGACGAACAGCGCGGCGATCACGAGGAACATCCCGTTGCTGCGCACGCCCATCATGATGAACCCGCCCACGTCGGCCTGGCCGGCGTTCTGCCCGTGGCCGCCGTCGGAGAAGCGGAATGCGAGCATGATGAGGAACGGCACTATGAACAGGCCGCCCCACCCGATGTACGTGCGCCTCTGGAAGAGTGTCTTGACGAACTCCCGCCGGATGCTGCTCATCGCCTGCCTCCTTTGCGAGTCTTGGTAGGTTGCGGCGCCGCGGCCGAGGTCTCGGAGGTGAGTTCGAGGAACATGTCCTCGAGCCCTTGCTCCACCGCCGGCACGACTGCCAGGATGTCGATCTGGTCGGCGACGAGCCGCCGGACCATCTCGGGGACGAACCCGTCGCCCGACTCGACGATGATGTATCCCTCGTCTTCCCGGACGCCTCCGGGGGCAGCCATCTTGTTGATGACCTCGAGCGCTTTGCCCTGGTCGCCTGTGAGGACTTTCACGGCATGGCTCGCAGGATGCAGTTCTGACACCGGTCCTTGGACGATCACCCGGCCCTTGTTGAGGATGACGGCGCGGTTGCAGACCAGTTCGACCTCGTGGAGCAGGTGCGACGACAGGAAGATCGTGATGCCCTCGGAGCCCAACTGGCGGATGAGCTCGCGGACGTCTTTCATGCCCTGCGGGTCGAGGCCGCTGGTGGGCTCGTCGAGCACGATCACGTCCGGCTTGTGGATGAGCGCCAGGGCGATACCGAGGCGCTGCCGCATACCGTGGGAGAACCCGCCGGCCTTGCTGTTGCCTCGGTCGAGCAGCCCGACCATGTCGAGCACCTCGGAGATGCGCTCCTCGCTCACCTCTCCGTTGATGCGGCTCAACATGCGGAGGTTGCGCCGCGCGGTCATGTTGCCGTAGAACATGGGGTCGTCGACGAAACCGCCCAGATGCCGCAGCGCTTTTTGCCTATCTGCAGGCACTTTATGGTCGAGTACCTGCGCGTACCCGCTCGTCGGGTAGATGAGTCCGAAGATCATGCGGATTGTCGTGGTCTTGCCGCTGCCGTTGGGGCCGAGGAAGCCGAACACGTCCCCTCTGCAGACCGAGAGGTCGAGTCCGTCGACGGCCCTGAGGTGCTTGAAGTCCTTGGTCAGCCCGTGGGTGGACAGCACCACGGGGCGGCCCTCGCAGTGCTCGAGTTTCTCTTCGTGGCTGTAATCGAATTTCTCGGCAGTCATCGTCTGGCGATCCTCGCTTCGAGGTCTTTGCAGTGCGCCGGGATGGGCACAGAAGGTCATTCTACTCTTCTCTTCGCCTACCCCTCTGCGCGGGGTCGGGTGACGGCTCCACGAAAAATACACGACCTGCCTATCTAATCTGTTGAAAGTTTCACAGCTTGCTGTAAACTTAGGGCACCCTTACTTAGGAGGCCCTAACTTGAACGCCGAACTCACCCCCCAGAGCGTTCCTGATCCGGGCGACGGTCCGATGACCGCCGCGCTCGATCTCACCTCCCGCATGGAGGACTACCTCAAGACCATCGCTTCGCTCTCGCTGGCCGAGGGCAGCGCCAAGATGTCCGACATCGCGGCCGCTCGGGGCGTCAAAGTCCCCTCGGCTTCGGAGGCCATCTCCCAGTTGGCCAAACGCGGCTTGGTGGAGCACGAGAGCTACGGCGCCGTCGAACTGACGGCCGAGGGTTGGCGCGTGGCCAACGAGATGCTCGACCGTCACCAGGTGCTGATCCACCTGTTCTCCGACATCCTCGGTCTTCCAAGCGACGACGCCGAGCAGGAGGCATGCGCCGTAGAGCATGCCATCGCCGGCGACACGCTGGAGCGGGTCACCGAGTTCGTGTCGCGGCACGCCCACCGCCGGCCGGTGAAAGCCGCGGCCGAGGCGACGTCGGGGGCGGATGCCGAAGCCGAGGCGGAGACATTGCGCCGCAACGGCGGCAAGGTCCCCATAGACGAGGAACGTATCTTCGCGGTGCTGCAGGAGTCGAGGAGCCGCGACGCGGACTACGTGCGCAGGGTGCTGACCAAGGCCCTCGAGCTCAAGGGCCTGGAAGAAGAGGAAGTGGCGGCTCTCGCCCAGGTGAGCGAGCCCGACCTGCTCGGCGAACTGTTCGCCACGGCCCGCAAGGTCAAAGAGCAGATATACGGCAACCGCATCGTCATGTTCGCGCCGCTCTACATCTCCAACCTGTGCGGCAACGAGTGTCTCTATTGCGCCTTCCGGGCCCGCAACAAGGAGATCAAGCGCCGCGCACTCACCCAGGAAGAGATCCGGGACGAGGTAGGCCTGCTGATCGACCAGGGCCACAAGCGCGTGCTGCTGGTGGCGGGCGAGTCGTATCCGCGCGAAGGGTTCGACTACGTGCTCAAGAGCATCGAGTCGGTGTACGCGGTGAAGCGGCCCAAAGGCGAGATCCGCCGGGTGAACGTGAACGTCGCGCCCCTGACCGTCGAGGAGTTCAAGCAGCTGAAGGCCACCGGCATCGGGACGTACCAGATCTTCCAGGAGACCTACCACCGCGACACCTACGCCCGGATGCACGTGGCCGGCAAGAAGAAGGACTACGACTACCGCATCACCGCGCCCGACCGGGCCATGCAGGCCGGCGTGGACGACGTGGGCATCGGGGTGCTGTTCGGGCTGTTCGACTGGCGCTTCGAGATCCTGGCGCTGCTCCAGCACATCCGTCACCTCGAGGACGCCTACGGGGTCGGTCCGCACACGCTGAGCGTCCCGCGGATGGAGCCGGCCGTCGGTTCCGACTATGCCAGCCATCCGCCCTACGCGGTGTCCGATGTGGACTTCCGCAAGATCGTCGCCATCCTGCGTCTGGCGGTGCCGTACACGGGCATCATCATGTCCACCCGGGAGACGCCCAACATCCGGCGCGAGACCTTTGCCTTGGGCGTGTCGCAGATCTCCGGCGGCAGCCGCACCAACCCCGGCGGCTACGCCGACGACGAGGAGTTCGAGGCGCAGCAGTTCCAGATGGGCGACCACCGGTCGCTGGATGAGGTCATGCGGGATGTGGCCGAACTGGGCTACACCCCGTCGTTCTGCACCGCCTGCTACCGCCTGGGCCGCACCGGCCACGACTTCATGGACCTGGCCAAACCGGGCGAGATCAAGCACATGTGCCAGCCCAACGCCCTGTCCACCTTCGAGGAGTACCTGATGGATTTCGCTTCCGAGCGGACGCGTGCCGCCGGCGAGGCCCGCATCGTGGCCGAGTTGGAAGCCATGGACCCGTTCGAGCGCCAGGTGGCCGAAAGGCAGATCGCGCGGGTGCGCGAGGGCAGACGAGATGTCTTCTGCTAGCAGGCAGGACGCGAGCGGAGGCCGCAGCGACGGCGCGGCACCGGTAGGCGCTTTCCCCCCGGCGCCTGCCGGCGCCGCGCCCGGCTTCCGCCTGGAGCGCGACCTGCTCGGCTTCCAGGAGGTGCCGGCGGACGCCCTGTACGGCATCCACACGGTCCGGGCCCTCGCGAACTTCCCCCTGGCCGGAAGGCCGGTGCACGCCGAACTGGTCGCCGCATACGGCGCCGTCAAGCTCGCCTGCGCGCTCACCAACCGTGCGCTCGGCGCATGGGCCGAGGAACCGGAGAAGGCGGACGCCATCGAGGCGGCCTGCCGGGAGATGGCCGAGGGCCGGCTTACGGAGCACGTGCTGGTCGACCGCCTTCAGGGTGCGGCCGGGACGAGCACCAACATGAACGTCAACGAGGTGCTGGCGAACCGCGCGCTGCAGCTCCGCGGCAGCGCCCCCGGCTCCTACGGCCAGATCTCGCCTCTCGACGACATCAACCTGCATCAATCCACCAACGACACGTATCCGACGGCCCTGCGGCTGGCGGCCATCCTCCTGCTCCACGCGCTCGAGGACCGGCTCGTGGCCCTGCAGGAAGCGTTCCAGGCTTTGGAACAGAAGTACGCCCACGTGGTGAAGGTCGCGCGCACGGAGATGCAGGACGCGGTGCTCACCACCCTCGGACGCGAGATGGGCGCTTACGCGGAGGCCCTCAGCCGGGACCGCTGGCGGGTCTACAAATGCGAGGAACGGCTGCGGGTGGTCAACCTGGGAGGCACCGCCATCGGGACCGGGTTGGCGGCGCCGCGGCAGTTCATCTTCCGCGTGGTCGATACCCTGCGGGAGCTCACCGGCATCGGCTTCGCCCGGGCGGAGAACCTGGTGGAAGCAACGCAGAACGCAGACGTGTTCGTGGAGGTGTCGGGCATCCTCAAGGCCTGCGCCGCCACCCTGCTCAAGATATCCAACGACCTGCGCCTGCTCTCCTCGGGGCCGGAAGCCGGCTTCGGCGAGATCCGGCTGCCGCAGCGGCAGGCCGGTTCAAGCATCATGCCGGGGAAGGTCAACCCGGTGATCCCGGAGGCCGTCGCCCAGGCGGCCATGATGGTGATGGCGTACGACCAGGCGATAGCCGCCGCCGCGGCCGGCGGATCGCTGGACCTGAACCCCTACCTGCCGCTCATCGCCGACTGTCTGCTCGAGTCCATCCGGCTGCTGAGTGGGGCCTGCGACATCCTGCGGCGGCACTGCGTGGAGGGCATCACCGTGGACGAGGCTCGCTGCCGCGCCCAGGTCGAGTCCTCGACCGCGAGCGTGACGGCGCTCCTGCCGGCGCTCGGCTACGAGGGCGCGGCGGCCGTGGCCGCCCGTGCGCTGGAGACGGGCCGGACCATCCGGGCGACCGTCGTGGACGACGGCATCCTCACCGAGGCCGAGGTCGACCAGCTTCTTTCGCCCGAGGCGGTCACCCGCCTGGGCAGCCCCGACATCGCTCCCGGCCGCACCCCGGCCGGAGGGAGGACGGACACGCTATGAGCATGACCCCCGGCGCGGGCCGAGGCGCCGCGCCCACCGGCGGCTTCGCCGCCCCAGCCTCGGCGGTCACCCCCGGCGCCGGCTTCGCCGGCGGCCTCAACGACACCCCGCGGGGCATGCGCCTGCACATCGCCTTCTTCGGCCGGCGCAACGTCGGCAAGTCCAGCCTGCTCAACGCCATCACCCGGCAGGACGTGTCCATCGTGTCGGAGCAGGCGGGGACGACCACCGACCCGGTGGAGAAGCCCATGGAGCTGTTGCCCCTCGGCCCGGTGCTGTTCATCGACACGGCCGGTCTGGACGACGTGGGCGCCCTGGGCGAGTTGCGGGCCCGCCGGACGCTCCAGGTCTTCGATCGCACCGACCTCGGCGTGATCGTGACCGAAGCGGCGGAGTGGGGCGACTTCGAGGAGCAGATCCTTGCCGAACTGAGCGGGCGCGGCATCCCGGCCGTGGCCGTCTTCAACAAGATCGACACCATCGACGGGAAGGCCGCGGTGCCTGCGGCTGCCGCCGCGGCTCTTGCCGCGGCCAAGGTCAAGACGGTGGCGGTCTCGGCCCTTCGCCGCGAAGGCATCCTCGACGTGCGGGAGGCGCTGCTGCAGAGCGCGCCGGAGCACTTCATCGAGAACCCGGCCATCCTCTCCGACCTGGTGGGCCCCGACGGCCTCGCGGTGCTGGTGGTACCGGTCGACAAGGAAGCTCCGCGCGGCCGGCTCATCCTGCCGCAGGTGCAGTCCATCCGCGACCTGCTCGACGCCGATGCCATGGCGCTGGTGGTCAAGGAGCGGGAACTGCGCACGGCTCTCGCGCGCCTCAACACGCCGCCCAAGCTGGTGGTCACCGATTCCCAGGCCTTCCTCAAAGTGGCGGCGGACACTCCGCCGGACATCCCCATGACCAGCTTCTCAATCCTGTTCGCCCGGTTCAAAGGCGACCTGACCGCCCAGGTGGAAGGAGCGCTGGCGCTCGAGAACCTGCGGCCCGGCGACCGCATCCTCATCGCCGAGTCGTGTAGCCACCATCCCATCGCCGACGACATCGGGCGGGTGAAGATCCCGCGGTGGCTCAACCAGTACGTGGGCGGCAAGCTCGAGGTCGACATGGTGCAGGGGCACGACTTCCCCGAGGATCTGTCCGGCTACAGCGCGGTCATCCATTGTGGGGCCTGCACGGCCAACCGCCGGGCGATGCTCACCCGCATCCTGCGGTGCAAGCAGGCCGGTGTGCCGGTCACCAACTACGGCCTGTCGATCGCCTACAGCCTCGGCATCTTCGAGCGGGCTCTGCAGCCCTTCCCGGCGGCGCTCGACATCGTGCGCGCAGCCACGGGCCGCGCTCCGGCCATCAGGCCGCTCGGCATGGCGGGAGGCCGCTGATGACTGCGCCGGCGTGCGGCGCAGCGCCGGCCGCCGCGGCAGCCGTCCAGGTCGCCGGGCCGGTCCCCCCGGTGGCTGCCCCGCCCGTCACCCTCCTCAGTCACGAGGAGATCCTGCGTCGGCTTCGCGAGACCGACCCGGCGCGCCTGGAAGACCTGTGGGAACAGGCCGACACCGTCCGCCGCGAGCACGTCGGCGACCAGGTGCACCTCCGCGGTCTCGTGGAGATCTCCAACCACTGCGTGCGCCTGTGCGGCTACTGCGGCATCCGCGGCGGCAACACGTCCGTCGACCGCTACCGCATGACCGAGGACGAGATCGTCGGTTGCGCGCGCGAGGCTCTGGCCTACGGCTGGGGCACCACCGTGCTCCAGGCCGGCGAGGACCCGGGGCTCACCCGCGAGTTCATCTCCGGGGTGGTGCGCCGCATCAAGGCGGAGACGGGGCTTGCGGTGACGCTCAGCCTGGGCGAGCGCTCCCTGGAGGACGTGCGGGCCTGGCGGGAGGCCGGGGCCGACCGCTATCTCGTCCGCTTCGAGACCTCCGACCCGGCTCTCTACAGGCGCATCCACCCGCCCGGCCCCGGCCGGCGCGGCGATTCGCACCCCAACGACCGGCTGGACCTGCTGCGCCATCTCCGCGACATGGGCTACGAGATAGGCAGCGGCATCATGGTGGGCATCCCCGGGCAGACATACGAGACCGTCGCCCGGGACATTGAGACCTTCCGCGCCTTGGACCTAGACATGATCGGCATCGGCCCCTACATCCCACACCCCGGGACCCCGCTCGGCAGCGGCGGCTCGGCCCCGCCGCCGACGGACCAGGTCCCCAACGACGAACTCATGGTCTACCGCGCGGTGGCCGTCACCCGGATGGTCTGCCCCGAAGCCAACATCCCCAGCACCACAGCGCTCGCCACCATCAACAAGGAATCCGGCCGGGAACTGGGCCTGCAGCGGGGCGCCAACATCGTCATGCCGAACCTCACCCCGCCCAAGTACCGCGTGCTGTACGAGATCTACCCGGACAAGGCCTGCATCAACGAGACCGCCGATATGGGCCGGGGCCGCCTCGTAGGACGCATCGAATCGATAGGCCGGAGCGCTGGGTCCGGGCCCGGTGGCCGGCGCCGCGCCGGGTAGCCCTCAGCGCCGGGTGGCCGCCCAGCGCCCGATGCCGTAGTACCGCCGGACCGCCGGCAGCAGTGCCGTCACCACCACACCGAGCCCGACGAGGCCGAAGACTATCTGCAGTCCGATGCCCGCGCCCGACAGGTAGCCGAGCAGGACGCCCTCGGTGACGATCCAGATCATCTGCCCCCCGCCCGAGGCGAGCGACAGCCACCAGGCCGCCCTCCACTTGAGCAGCAGCCCCACGAACACCAGCAACGAGAACAGGCCCACGACGATCAACAGGATCAGTCCCGGGATGAGGTAGTCCTTGAACGGGGTCCCCTCCAGCAGACTCACAGGCATCCCGATGTTCTTGACCGGGTCCCGGACGAGCCCGATGCCTCCCCCGATGGCGCCGGCCGCTTGCAGTCCGGCCAAGACGAGTTGGACCATCGCGGAACCGGGTCGTCGCGCTGAGCGTCCTGCCCTCATCGAATCCTCCCTAGAGGCTATCGGCGGATGTGGTCGCGCGCCATGATAGCGCCCGCTGTCTTCTTTAAGGAAGCTTTCAGGTCGATATCCGTTACCAAGGGGTATCATTGCTTTCAGAACGGTGTTCGGAATGTCGCGCAGCGTTCTATTGAACAATGGATGTTCGAAAACCGCTCCGACCGCAGTCTGGGAGGAAGAGACGGGCATGGACGAGACGGTATCTCTCTCTCGCCGGGATCGCAGACGCCTCAGCACCCGCGCCGAGATCCTCGACGCAGCCAGGGAGCTCCTGCTGGAGGTGGGCCCCGAGGGTCTCAGCCTTCGCCAGGTCGCGCGCCGCGCCGATTTCAGCCCTGCCGCTCTCTACACCTACTTCCCGAGCAAGGACTCGCTCATCGCCTCGCTGTTCGGCGAGTCGTTCGAACGGTTGGACGCCTATCTGCGCCGGGTCCCCACCGATCTGCCCCCCGACCGGCGCATCGTGGAGCTCGGCGTCGCCTACATGGAGTTCGCCAACGACAACCCCATGGACCTGCGCTGCATGATGCTCTCCACCTCCCTCGAGCTTCCCCCTTCGAGCGGGAAGGCCCTCGGCCTGGGGGCCGCGCGCATGATCGGGGAGACGTTGCGCCAGGGCGTCCAGGAGGGAGTGTTCCGCCAGGACGGTCTGTGTACCGCCCCGCAGATGGCCTACGGCCTCTGGTCGCTGGTGCACGGGATGGTGACCGTGACGGGGATAGACCTCAGCGAGGTGGCCACGGAGATCGCGGCCGACCCGCGCCTCGTCCTCGAGATGTATGTCGATCTACTGAAAGCCCCGCACTGACGGACCGATGAGGGGCACCACCGAAGGATAGATACATGTTCCATGCCATCGGCAATCTCTGTTATCGCTTCCGCTGGATAGTCATCGCGGTATGGGTGGTCATGTTCGGCGTGAGCATCGTGGCGACGCCGCACCTGGCCAACGTGCTCAATGCCGGCTTCAACGACCCCAACGCTCCCTCAGAGATCGCGGCGACGCAGATCCAGAAGACGTTCCACCAGGGCGAGACGAACCTGCTGATCATCTTCAAGAGCGACAACATCCAGGCCACCAGTGAGGAGTTCAAGGCCGTCGAGCAGAAGGCGCTCGACCTCCTCGTCGAGAAGAAGATCGCCAACCTGCAGAGCGTCACCACCTACGCGAGCACCGGTAGCTCCATCCTGGTGTCCAAGGACGGGATGAGCTCGGTGGCGGTACTGAGCTTCTCCGCGCCTCTCCAGGAGGTGCAGAGGGAAGTGCCGAACATCAAGGCCTCGCTCTCCGGCGGCCCGCTCAAGACCTACATCACCGGCAGTCCGGCGGTCAACTCCGAGCTCACCACCCTGTCCTTCGAGGACCTGCGCAAGGTCGAGATCTACGGGCTGCCGATAGCCCTGGTGGCGCTCATCTTCGTCTTCGGGAGCCTGGTGTCGGCGGCACTGCCGGTCATCACCGGGGGGCTCGCCGTGACCGTCACGCTCGGTGGCCTCTACCTCATAGGCCGGGCGACGAGCATGTCCATCTTCGTGATGAACACTGCGACCCTGCTGGGCCTGGCGGTGGCCATCGACTACGCCCTCTTCATGGTTTCGAGGTTCCGGGAGGAGTTGCACAAGGGGGCCACGGTCCAGGAGGCGGTGGGGGTGACGGTGGCCCGGGCGGGGCGCTCCGTGTTCTTCAGCGGCCTGGCTGTGGTCGTCGGTGTGGTGGGGTTGGTGTTCTTCCCGATGCCCGGGCTGCGCTCGGTCGGCATCGGGGGCGCGCTGGTGGTCTTCTTCTCCGTGGCGTCGTCGGTGACGTTCCTGCCCGCCCTGCTGGGCGTGCTCGGGCATCGGGTGGACCGGGTGCCGGTCATTCGGTTGCACGAGGCGCGGGAAGGGCGGATCTGGCGGCGGTGGGCGAACCTTGTGGTCAAGCGCCCGTGGGGCGCCATCATAGTCGCGGTGGTCATCATCGGGTTGTTGGCCGGGCCGGCCGCCACCATGAACCGCCAGATGAGCGGGGCCACGACGCTGCCCGCCAAGGCCGAATCCCGGCAGGGTCTCCAGCTACTGGACACCCAGTACGACCGTACGGCCCTGTCACCTGTCTCGGTGATGTTCACCTGGAGCGGCGACGGCCAGATAGACATGCTGCGGGCCGGCGCCATCTTCGCGTTCGGACAGCAGCTGCAGAACACGCCGGGAGTCGCATCCGTGCTCAGCCCGTTCACGCTGCAGGGCATGAGCGGCGACGCCTCCGCCATGGTCGCGTTCTGGGCGCAGTTCCAGAAGCTGCTCAACGATCCCGACGGCTTCGTCATCCCGGCGGAAGGCATCACCATCAACGGGACAACGATAACCGCTGCGCAGTTGGAGCAGTTCAAACAACTGGTGAAGGCGTCGGTGGCTCCGGGGGCCGTCCTCTTCCAGGTGACCGCCACCGGGTCTCCGAACTCCCCGTCCGCGCAGGAACTCATCAAGACGCTCACCACCGCCGCGCCGCCTGCCGGGTACCACGTGTACGTCGCCGGCGAGCAGGCTTCCACCTATGACTTCTTCAACCAGATCGGCAGCTACTTCCCCTGGGTCATCGCCTGGGTGGTCATCACCAGTCTCATCGTGTTCATCGTGCTGCTGCGCAGCGTCTTCCTGCCCGTGCTGGCCGTGGCCGTCAACCTCCTGACCATCGGCATGAGCTACGGCGTGCTGGTGCTGCTCTTCCAGGGGACGACGTTCGAGAAGGTGCTGCGCTTCACATCCACGGGCGGTATCGACGCCATCATGCCGGTGGTGATCCTCTGCGTGCTCTTCGGGATAACCATGGACTACGCCGTGTTCATGCTCACGCGCATGCACGAGCGCTGGAACCGCACCCACGACAACAACGAGAGCATCATCACCGGTGTCACCCGCACCGGGCGGATCATCGCCAGCGCGGCCTTGCTCGTGGTGGTTGTCACCGGGGCGTTCGCCTTCACGAACATCACCCAGACGAAGATGCTGGGGTTCGGCATACCGCTGGCCATCATCGCCGACGCGGTGCTGGTGCGCTTCACCCTGCTACCGGCCATCATGACCTACGTCGGCGGCGCCAACTGGTGGTGGCCGCAATTCGGCTGGGCGGGACGTCTGGGAGGCAAGGGCACCGGCAGCTCCACGAGCGACGACTCTGCCGATGACTCCACCGACGATCCCGCCGCCGACTCGGACCCCCTGGAGACGGCCACCCGCAGGGCCGGCCGGAAATCCACCAAGGGATCCAAGCAGCGCACCAAACCGGGTGTGGCCGGCCGGCACGTCTGACCCGGCGTACGCCGGGACGTCTAGGGCCTGTAGGGGAGAACGGGGAATCCGGCCTCGAGCCAGGCCTGGATGCCGCCGGCCACGTTGAAGACCTGGCGGTAGTCGAGCTTGATGAGGATCTCGCTGGCCGTCCGGCTGCGGTTGCCGCTGTTGCAGATCACGTAGACCTGCCTGTCCCTGGCCAGGCGGGACGGGGCTTTCTGCTCCAGTTCCCCGAGAGGGATGAGGAGCGCCCCGGGTACCACTCCGGTCGCCGCCCATTCGCTCGGCTCGCGCACGTCGACGATCTGGGCGTCGTCGTCGGTCTGCAGCGCGTTGCGGGTCTCCTGCACGTCGACGGTGACGTATCCGGAGGGGTCCACCGTGGACGTGCCCGTGGTGGCGGGCGCCGTGGAGGCAGTGGTAGGCGCCTGGGTAGAGGCAGTGGTGGGTGAGGCCGTGGTGGAGGCCGGCGTATCGCCGCCGCAACCTGCCGCTCCGAGCGAGAGGGCGACCAGTGCCACCAGCATGAGAAGTGCGGCCCCGGCAGTCCTGATGAATGACCTGCTCATAGTGCGGCAGTTTACCAGCTACGCGCGGCACAGAGGGCGCCGGGCGGGCCGGCGAACCTCGGCCCGCCCGGCAGCCGGCACTACTTGGACTTGTTCCCGCCGCCCACAGCGGCAAGCGGCGCGACGACCAGCCACAGGGTTATGGTGAAGAGCATCGCGGTCGTGTAGCTGATGCCGGGGAGGTCCAGCTTGCCGGACACCGGCCCCCACAGCGCCCACAGGATCAGCGAGCTGATGAAGAAGCCCGGGATGGCGCCAAGGATCTTGAAGTAACCGCTCATGTCCCCTCCCATCGGAAAGTGATCCCTACTAGAAGAAGTTGTAACACGAGCCGCTGCGTCGCGAAGCTGGCCGGATGACCGGTTGTGGCCCGGCCATCCGCACAGTCGTGGGCAGCCGGGGCGCGCGGCCCTCGGGCTAGCGCTTGACCGGCAGTCCGGCCCGCATCCAGGCCTGCATGCCGCCCGAGACGCTGTACACGTCCGTGTAGCCGAGCTTGAGGAGTGTCTTGGCCCCGGTCCTGCTGCGGTGGCCGCTCGCGCAGATCACGTAGACCGGCTTGTCCTTGGCGGGGAGCTTCTCCAGAGCCTTCCGGGCCAGGTTGCCCAGCGATATGCGCACGGCCTTGGAGGGCGTGCCGGTGGAGTCCCACTCGCGGGGCTCGCGGACGTCCACGATCTTCGCCTGCTTGTCGGCCTGCAGCCGATCGTACGCTTCCTGCGCGCTGACCGTGACGACGCCAGGGCCTGACTTCTTCCAGAACCAGAACATGTTCGACCTCGTTCTCTACGCCGGTAGGAAGACCGAGAATACAGAACCTTCGCCCAGTCCGCTGGCCAGTTGCAGGCGCCCGCCGGCGCGCTCGGTGAGACGCTTGACGATGGAGAGACCCAGGCCGCTGCCTTCCAGGCCCTTGGTCTCGGGCCGTTTCTCGCGGAAGAACTCGGTGAACACCTGGTCGACGTTCTCGGCCGCGATGCCGATGCCGGTGTCCTCCACGTCGATGCGCACCCATTCGCCCTCGTGGCGCGCGGAGATCGTCACGGAGCCACCCACCCGGTTGTACTTGACGGCGTTCCCGGCGAGGTTGTTGAGGATGAGCTCCAGGTCCTCGATGGGGGCGAGCACCGGCGGCAGTCCCGGCTCCACCTGCACCGAAGCGGTGATGCCTCGGGCCGCCAGGTGTTCAGCCTGGCCGGCCAGCGCCGCCTCCACGAGGGGCGCCACCTCCAGGAGTTGGGGCTCGCTCGCCGCCTTGGCCTGCTCGCTCTTGGAGAGCGATAGCAGGTCGCTGATGAGCTGCACGAGGTCGTCGATGCGGGTCTCCGCCCGGCGCAACAGGGGCAGATAGGCCTCCAGGTCGTCGCCCATGCTCTTGTCGGTGGTCACCTCGATGATGCTCCTCACCGCTCCCAGGGGCGATTTGAGCTCGTGCACCATCGTCCGGATGAACTTCTCCTTCTCCATCGCCAGGCGGCGCACCTGGGAGATGTCCGAGAGCGTGAGGATGCGTCCCAGCGCGCTGCCGTCCTCCGCCCGGAACGTGACGATGCTGGTCATGAAGTCCCGCTCCCCGATGGAGAGCTGGCCGATGGTGCGGTCCTTGGCCGGCGACTCGAGCGTATCGATGAGGGAGGCGAGCGGGCCGCCGCGTAGGAGCCCTGCCACAGGGCGGCGCAGGACCTCGGGCTCGGTCGATTCCAGAAGGGCGGTCATCGCCTGGTTGGCGAGCACCACGTCGCCTGTCTGGTTGATGACGAGCACCGCGTCGCGCAGCGACGAGATGAGCGAGTGGGTCTGCGACTTCTCTTCCGCCAGGGCCAGGAGGCTCGCCTCGTGCTCCCGGCGCAGCCGCTCTTCCTCGGCGCGGGCCTGCCGGCGCTTCACCAGCGTCGCGACGACGTTGAGGAGGTCGTCCGGCATGAAGGGCTTGGGCAGGAAGAAGTCGATGCCCTGGAACGTGGCGGCGCAGGCCAGGTCGATGTCGGCGTAGGCGGTGATCATGCAGGTCATGATCTGCCGGCCGGTGGCCAGGATGTCCTTGTGCAGGGCCAGGCCGTCGGTGTCTGGCAGCCGGTAGTCGAGCAGGGCGATGTCGAAGCCGGGGGAGGCGAGGAGCGCGAGAGCCTCCTCGCCGCTGGCGGCGCTGGCCACTTCGTAGCCTTCCAGTTCGAGGATCTGGGCGACGGCGGAGCGGACGCCGTACTCGTCGTCGACGACGAGGATACGGGCGGGGGCCGCCGCAGCGGCCGGCTCCGTTCCTGGGCCCGGCGCAGCGGCGGCCGTGCCGGCGCTGCCCGGCGCCGCCGGGGCCTCCGTGCCGGGTTTCGCCGCCGGGTCGCTCATGACAGCAGTTCCTCCGCCACGGCCAGCAGTTGTCTGCCGGTGGCCGGCTTGTCCACGAACCGGTCGAGCTTGGTCCACGAAAGCAGGCCTTTGCCCTCCTGGTCGAACCGCTCGCCGGTCTCCCGGGCCACTCCGCTCAGCATCACGAAGGGCACGTCCTTGAGGTGCTCGCGTTTGCGCAGTTCGTGGGCCAGCCGGAAGCCGCTGTCGTAGCGCTCCATCATCAGATCGAGGAAGACTATGTCCGGGTTGAGAGCCTCGAGTATCTCCAGCGCGTCCGCGCTGCTGTCCGCGGTCACCACTTTGTGGCCGCGGCTGCCGAAGAAGGCCTCCTGGGCTGCCAGGAAATCGGTGTCGTCGTCCACGAACAGCATGGTCCAGGGTCCGCTGTCGGCGCTGCCGTGTCCGTTCGCCGGGTCGCTCATTGCGCGCTCCTTTCCACACCCTTCCGGGTGATAGGTATCTCGACGTAGAAAGTGGTGCCGTGCCCCGGCTCCGTCTCGTACCAGATGTTGCCGTTGTGCATCTTCACGATGCCGTAGGAGATGGGAAGGCCGAGGCCCGTCCCTTTTCCGATGCTCTTGGTGGTGAAGAAGGGCTGGAAGATCTTCTCCCGGGCGTTGGCCGAGATACCGGTGCCCTGGTCGCTCACGCTGAAGCGCACCCGGCCGGTCTCCGGCATCGCGCAGGCGGTCACCCGGATGGTCCCGCTCCGGCCCTCCATCGCCTCCGCCCCGTTCTTGATGAGGTTCACCAGCACCTGCGTCATCTGGTCGCGGTCGAGGTCGGCCTTGAGGCCCGGCTCCACCTCCGCCTTGACCTCTATGTGGGTGTTCGGGCCGGCGGGGATGGCCGCGACAGCGCCATCCACGGAAGAAGCCACCAACTGCTCCACCGAGACGCTCTCGATGCGCACCCTGCTCTGCCGGGCGAAGTCGAGCAGGTTGCCGATGATCTTCTTGCAGCGCGCCGACTCCTCGGCCAGCAGTTGCAGGTCGTGGTCCAGGTCGCCACGGTCGTGCAGCTTCCGCTGGAGGATATGGGAGTAGAGCAGGATAGTGCTCAGCGGGTTGTTGAGCTCGTGCGCCACGCCTGCGGCCATCTGTCCCATCGACGCCAGCTTCTCGCTGTTGATGAGGTGGCTGTGAACGTCGCGCAGGTTGCTCCACGGGACGTTGAGCTCGTGGCAGACCCGCTCGGCCTGGTCGATGATGAAAGGCAGGCACATGGCCTCTTCGGCCATGCCGGCGTGGACGGCCACCGCCTTGGCCCGGCAGGTCGGATAGCCGCAGGCGCCGCAGTTGAGCTCGTCCTCCGGGAAGTACTTGTTCGTGTGTGCGAGGATGCTGCGGATCTCTTCCTCGGTAGGCCCGGTCTTGCGCTGATCGTGTGGCGTGAACCGCCGAGACAGGTCCAGCCTGGTCTCGGCCGGCTCGTACGGCGGCAGCGTGCCGTGCTTCTGGCGCAGGTCGGAGTTGGAGGCGAACTCGGCCACCCGGCGCCCGCGCGCTATCACGGGCTCCTTGCTCTTGACCCCGGGCCCGGCATAGCAGCCCCTGCACATGAGCGCCTCGACCAGCTGCAGCCCGTTGTCCTCCTCCTCCGGTGGGCCGACCGGGATGCCGGCCAGCATCTCGAGGGTCTCGTCCTTGCCGCTCACCACCACGAGGCGTGGGTCGCGCAGGCCGTCGCCGATCCCGGCGCTGTCGAACAGCCCGCCCGGGATGGGGTAGATGCGGGCGCTACCGGCGTGCGGCGGGTCGAAATCCCCGGATTCGGCCTTGTGGAGGTCGACGTTCCGGGCGGCGAAGACCCGCTCCAACTCGGTGAGCGTCAGCACTTCATCGATCACGCCGTCGACTTCGGGGTCGAGGACCTCCGCCTTCTTGGCCACACAGGGACCGATGAACACGCACCGCACCTGCTCGCCGTACCGTTCTTTCACCGCCAACGCCGTCGCCACCATCGGTGAGACGATCGGCATGATGCGGTCCGTCAGCTCGGGGTGGTACTTCCGCACGTACTCCACGACGGCCGGGCATGCGCTGGCTATGTGCAGCCCGGTGGGGTTCTTGCCCAGGTACTCGTGGCAGGCCTCGTTCACCAGGTCGGCGCCGTAGGCCACCTCGACCACGTACTCGAACCCGGCCGCCCGTAGCGCCCCGATGACCTTGTCAGGCTTGGTGGAGAAACCCACTGGGAAGGACGGGGCCAGCAGCGCCGCCACCGGGCCGCCGCTCTGGACCGAACTCCTGCTCTGCTCGAGCAGCCGCAGCGCTCCGTCGATGCCGCTCGCGTAGGCCTTGGCGTCCTGCGAGCACACGATGGTGCAGTTGCCGCAGCTGATGCACCGCTCCGCGACCACCGACGCCTGGCCATCCTCGATGCGGATGGCCTTGGCCGGACAGTCCCGCACGCAGGTGTAGCACTTGCGGCAGTTCTGCTTGATCGTGGTGATGATGCCTTCCATCAGGCGGCGGCCTCCGCGGCCGCGCAGACGGCGCCGGTGTCCGCTTCCGCTCCGTGCAGAGCAGTCAGGGCGCTCTTGTCGGTGTAGGAGCGGTGCAGCAGGTGGTGCGACACCTCGCCGAGCGGACGGCCGAGGAACTCCTCATAGAGTTCGGCCACGCTCTTGTTCTCGTGGGAGTACTTGACCTCCGCCTTCTTGTCGGCCTCGTAGATGCGCTTGATGCGCTTCTTGACGTCGGTCATGTCGCTGTTGTAGGGCTGGCCGCCGCCACCGGAGCAGCCGCCCGGGCAGGACATGACTTCCACGAAGTGCATCCCCGAGAGGGCCGCCGGGAGGGTGGACGGCAACCGGCCGAGACCGTTGATGACGCCCAGGTTGAGAGTGATGCCGTTCACATCGACATTGAAGCACTTGAAGCCGTCCAGGCCCCGGGCTTCGGGCAACGGACCGGCGGGTGCGGCGCCGCCCAGCAGGGTGGCCGCGGTGCGCACGGCCGCTTCCATGACGCCGCCGGTGCCCCCGAACAGGCGGGCCGCGCCGGTGGCTTCCGCGAACGGAGGATCGAGCGGGGCTCGGTCGGTGAACGAATCGAAGTCGATGCCGAACCGCTCCCACAGAGCGCCCAGCTCCCGGGTGGTGAGGACGTATTCCACGTCGCCCACGTCCTCCGCCTCGAACTTCTTGGCGGTGCAGGGCATCAGCGATACGACCACCAGGCGCTTGGTCCCACGTGTCCCGTCGCCTGCGACGAACCCGGCGAACTTCGGATAGATCTCGTGGATGAGCGCGCCGGCCATCTGCTGCGGCGACTTGCAGGTGGACAGGTGCGGGATGAGGTCCGGCCGGTGGAGCTCGACGTACTGGATCCATGCCGGGGAGCAGCTGGTGAACATCGGCAGGACGCCGCCTGTCTTCACCCGCTCGACCAGCTCGTTGGCCTCTTCCATGATGGTCAGGTCGGCGGTGAAGCCGGTATCGAAGACCGCGGTGAAGCCCACCCGTTTGAGGGCGGCGGCGAGGTGCTCGAGCATCACGGGCACGCCCTCGTGTTTGGTCCGCTCCTGATCGAGAGTGGCGGGGACGGCCGGGGCCACCTGCGCGACCACCACTGTGTTCGGGTCGCTCAGGGCGGCCACCACGGCGCTCACGTGGCTGCGCTCCATGAGGGCGCCCGTTGGGCAGACCCGGACGCACTGGCCGCAGTAGGTGCAGCCCGAGACGTTGAGGCCGGCCGAGAAGCCCGGCGCCACCTGGGTGCGGAACCCGCGGTCGGTGAAGTCGATGGCGCCAACGCCCTGGATCTGATGGCACATGGTCACGCAGCGCCCGCAGAGCACGCACTTGTTGGGATCGCGGTAGATGGCCGGCGAGGAGATGTCCAGGTGCTGGTCCTTCTTCATGCCGGCGTATTGCCGCGGCCGCACGCCGACCTCGCGGGTGAGTTCGGCCAGTTCGCAGGCTCCCTGGCGGTCGCAGGCGAGGCAATCCTGGGGATGGTTGGCCACGAGCAACTCGACGATGTTACGCCGGGCTTTCATGACCCGCGGGGTATGGGTCTGCACCTTCATGCCCTCGGCGGCCTGCAGCGTGCAACTGGTCTGAAGGCGGGGGGAGCCTTCCACTTCGACCACACACAGACGGCAGGACGCCGAGGGCGAGGGCGCCCAGTCGAGCGAGCACAGATGCGGTATCCGGATGCCCGCTCGTTTGGCCACTTGGAGGACGGTGTCGCCGTGTTCGAAGGCGATCTCTTTACCGTTGATGGTGATGTTCATGATCATTTCTCCGCTGTCGGGACGGCGTTTTGACTCGATTCGTGATGAAGCCGCGGCCGCCGAGTCCGCTCTGGGCGGCACAATGCTGTGTTCTCGGTCGTGCCCGTAGCGCTGCTACGAGCCCTCCCTGCGTCCTCGCCTTGCGCATACCCAGCGCGGCCTGATCGGCGTGGCTTCATCATTCATCGAGTCCTAGGCGACCAGGGCGATGGAGTTCTTGGGGCAGGCTTCCAGGCAGGCGGCGCAGCCGATGCACTTGTCCACCACGATGTAGTGAGCGGCCTTGCGCTCGCCCACGATCGCGCCGGACGGGCAGACCTTCTTGCAGGCCATGCAGCCGATGCAGACCGCGTTGTCCACCTCGTAGGTCCGCAACCCCTGGCACACGCCGGCCGGGCAGCGGTCCTCCATGATGTGGGCCTCGTACTCGTCGCGGAAGAAGCGGAGGGTGGAGAGCACCGGGTTGGCGGCCGACTGACCGAGGCCGCACAGCGAGGTGTCCTTGATGGTCTGCGCCAGTTCCTCGAGATGCAGAAGCCCGCGGAACCGTTCCAGCCGCCGCATCTCGTCGCCGACCGGGCGTTCCGTCAGGGCGATGAGGATCTCGTGCATGCGGGTGGTGCCTTCCCGGCAGGGGGTGCACTTGCCGCAGGACTCGTTGCGGATGAACTCCATGAAGTACTTGGCCACGTCCACCATGCAGGTGCGCTCGTCCATGACGACCATCCCGCCGGAGCCCATCATGGCGCCGAGTTCCTGGAGCTTGCCGTAATCCGTGGGCACGTCGAGGTAGGCCTCGGGGATGCAGCCGCCGCTCGGGCCGCCCAACTGCACGGCTTTGATCTCGTGGCCCTCCGGCGCGCCGCCGCCGATGTCGTAGATGACCTCCCGCAGCGGGATGCCGACCGGGACTTCCACGAGCCCGGTGTTCCGCACTCGGCCCGACAGGGCGAAGACCTTGGTGCCTGCCGCGTCGCCGATCCCGAGATCTTTGAACCACTTGGGCCCGTTGCGGAGGATGGCGGGGACGTTGGCCAGGGTCTCCACGTTGTTGAGGACGGTCGGCTTGCCGTGCAGGCCGGAGACCGCGGGGAACGGGGGCCGCGGCCGGGGCATCCCCCGTCCGCCTTCGATGCTCGCCAGGATGGCCGTCTCTTCGCCACACACGAATGCTCCGGCGCCCTGCTTGATGGTGATGTCGAAGTCGGTGAGGCTGCCCAGGATGTTCGTGCCCAACAGTCCGGCCTTGCGGCACTGCACGATGGCGTCCTGCAGGCGGGCGATGGCGAGTGGGTATTCCGCCCGGCAGTAGACGTAGCCTTTGCTGGCTCCGATCGCGTAGGCGGCCACGAGCATGCCCTCGATCACCCGGAACGGGTCGCCTTCCAGGACGGCGCGGTCCATGAACGCGCCGGGGTCGCCCTCATCGGCGTTGCAGATGAGGTACTTCTGGGAGGTCGCCTGATCGTGCGCCACCTGCCACTTCTGGCCGGTGGGGAAGCCCGCGCCGCCCCGGCCGCGCAGGCCGGAGGACTTGACCATGTCGCAGACCTCCTGGGGCGTCATGGAGGTGAGCGCCCGGGCAGCTGCGGCGAAGCCGCCGGCGGCCAGGGCCGCATCGAGGCTGGCCGGATCGATCATGCCGCAGTTGTCGAGCACCACCCGGGTCTGCCGGGCGAAGAACGGGGTGTCGGCCACGAGTGGCACGTCCTCGAGACCGGCCGGCGCGGCGCCGGCGCCGGGAGCGCCGGCGGCCGCCGTGCCCGCCGTCCCAGGAGCGGGCGCGTCCGGGTAGCGCCCGTACAGGAACTTGTTGTCGAACTCACCCTTCACGAACACCAGGTCGAGGAACTCGTCCGCGTTCTGCGGCGTGAGGTCGCAGTAGGAGAGGCGGGGGCCGCTGGGCGGCTGCAGGTCCACGAAGACCTCGCGCTGGCAGTAGCCTACACAGCCCACCTCGACGATGCTCACAGGCAGGCCGTGTTCGGCGATGAAGGCCTTGGCTTTGCCCATGATGCGCATCGCGCCGTTGGCCCGGCCGCAGGTGCCGGCGCCGACGAAGAGGACCGAGCCTTCGCCTCCGCGGCGGACGGCCGCCAGGCGCTCGGCCCGTAGTGCGGCACACTCCGCATCATCGTGGCAGACCGGCCCCGTCGTCACGCAGGAGATGAGGTCCGGGCACGGCTGCCCGGGGGCGTGCGTACACTTGGAGCAGCAGGGTTGGAGCAGCACGCTGGTGGTCATGCCACACCTGCCTCTTCAGCCGCATAGCAGTCGCGGTCCAGAGCGTCGAGCAGCGAGTCCAACTTCTCGATGGTCAGGTGGCCGTAGAACTCGCCGTCCAGCTTGATCACCGGGGCTATCGAGCAGGCGCCGAGGCAGGCGACCTTGAGGACGGTGAAGCGCTTGTCGGCGGAGTTGCCGTCCGGGCGGAGCTTGAGCCTGCGCTGCAAGTGCTGCTGCAGGGCGAGGCTCTGCTTCACGTGGCAGGCCGTGCCCCGGCACAACTCGATCACATGGGTGCCGAGCGGGGCAAAGCGGAACTGGTTGTAGAAGGTGGCGACCCCATAGACGCTGGCCACCGGGGTGTCGAGGGCCACGGCCAATTCGGTCATGGCCGCCTGGGAGAGGTAGCCCTCCCGCACCTGGATCTCCTGCAGCATGGGGATCAGCTGGTCGCGGCTGTGGTCGGGCCGCTCGGCCAGCAACGCCTCCACGCGACTCGCCTCGTGTACAGGACTCACTCTCACGCCTCCTCGATGGGCCAGGGTTTGCGCCGCGCTTCCACTCGGGTCAGAAGCATCTCGATGCGCTCGGCCAGCTCGGCCAGCCGCACGGGTTTCTGCATGAAGCTCTCTGCCGGCCAGTCCTGCCCCATCAGGGAGGCGAGGACCTTCTCGCGGACGTCCTTCTGCACGCTGAAGCCGGAGAGCATGATGATCGGGATGTCGCGGGTGGGGCCGTCGGTCTTGAGGGCGCTGGCCAGGACCATGCCCTCCTCGTCGTAGTCCATCATCACGTCGAGGACGATGAGGTCCGGACTGTCGGCCACGATCCGCTTGTACGCTTCCTTGCTGTTGCCGGCGGTGCTCACGACGTAGCCCCTGGCCTTGAGGAATGCCTCCACGGACGCCACCAGGTCGTTGTCGTCATCCACCAACAGGATCTTCTTGGCGCTCATCGCTCCTCCTTGACTTCCCACTCGGCGTGCGCCCACGCCGTCACCGTACCAGATTGGTGACTAGCTTCACAGTGAATACATTCACAATCGACGGCAAAAAAAGAGGGTCTCTTGGCCCATATCCCCGATCGTCCGCTCACTCGGCCACCTCCGTCCTATCGTTCTGCTGCCGGCTGAGGAAGGAGAGCTTCTCCAGCTTGGCCGAGATGTCGATGTGCTCCACGAAGCATCCTTCGGGGACGGTGAGCGTCTTGGGCACGAAGTTGAGGAACGACCGGATGCCCGCCGCCACGCCCCGGTCCACGATCTCCTGGAGGCCCTCCGGCCGTGCGGCCAGCACCAGGATGCGGATCTGCAGATCGACGAGTGCGGTCTCCAGCTTGTCGAGCGAGTAGCAGCGCCGGCCGGCGAAGACCCGTCCGACCTTGTCCGGGTCGACGTCGAAGGCGGCGGCGATGTGGAAGCCCCGTTCCTCGAAGCCCCGGTAGGAGAGGAGCGCGCGCCCCAGGTCGCCGACACCCACCAGGCCGACGTTCTGCATGCTGTCCGTGCCGATTATCTGGCTGATGGTGCGGCTCATCTGCTTGACGCCGTAGCCGCGGGCGATGTTGCCGTAGCTGCCGAAGCTGGCCAGGTCCCGCCGCAGTTGCGCGGGCGTCACGCCGACGAGCGCCGCCAGTTGATGGGAGTGGATGTACTCGACCTCGTCGGCGCTCAACTCCTCGAGCTTGCGCCGGTACACGCTGAGGCGCTCCACCGTGTGGAGGGAGACCTTCTGATCTTTCTTGTCGGTCGGTGCCATGTCCGCCCCGCTACTGTTCGCCCTTACACAGTGAATTTAATCACAGCACTCAGATTCTTGTCAATATGACAGCAATGACAGTATCAGAGCGCGGATGTGGACGTGAAAGGAACGGCGATGTGAAGGGACGCCGCGAAGGGCGCTGCCCCGAGCGAACATTGCGACGGTACTCTGGCGCAGAGTGAGCGAGGGGTGGTGCCCTTCGCGGCCTTACTTGATGTCGTATCTGCTGAGGTCCACATCCACGAACTGAGACCGTTCAAAGCGCTCCTGCAACCCCCACGGCACCGTGCAGTCGAAGATGGTCTTGCAGGTGATGCCCGGGCCCCGCAGCAACTGGTTGAACTCGGGCGTCGCAGAGGGATCGAGGGCGTGACCGCGGGTGGCGGGTATGAACGCGGTGTCCACGTCTCCCTGGTAGCGGGTGGTCATGGCCCACATGACGTCGTTCATGTTGAAGATGTCGATGTCGTCGTCCACGAGGATGACGTGCTTCAGCTCGAAAAAGGCGGTGAAGGCCACCAGGGCGGCCTGCCGCTGCATACCTTCGTCGTGGGCCTTCTGCTTCTTCACCTGCAGGATGGCCAGATACTTGCCGCCGCCCGACGAGGCGCAGTAGACGTTCTTGACGAAGCCCGGCAGGGCGTCGTTGAGGAGGCGGTAGATGCTGGTCTCGGTGGGAAGGCCGGTGAGGGTCACGTGTTCCTCGCCGGGGCCCACCAGGATCTGCAGGATGGGGTCGACCCGGTGGGTGATGCCGGTGACGGTGAAGACCGCGAGGTTCTTCTGGGCCTGGCCCACATACCCGGGGAACTCGGGCATGGCCCAGCCGAGACCGGTCAATGCGTCTTCGTCCACCCGGTCGTTCGGGCGGAACTCGCCCTCCAGGACCAGTTCGGCCCGGGCGATCGACTTGGTGGGCTGAGTGACGCAGTCGACCAGTTCCACCGCTCGGCCGCGCAGGCCGCCGGCGATGGTCAGTTCGTCAAAACCGATGGGGGTAGTGGGCGCCTCGAACGAGGTGGCCAGAAGGATGGCCGGGTCGATGCCGATGGAGCAGGAGGCAGGTAGCGGTTTGCCCATAGCCCAGGCTTTCTCGAGGAAGGCCCCGATATGCCGGCCGATGCTGATGCTCACGCTGATGCGGTCCGGCCCCTGGACGCACATCCGGTGGATGGTCACGTCGGAGACTCCGGTCTCGGGATCCTCGGCGCGAAGCAGGCCCATGTTGAAAAAGGGACCGGCGTCTTTGGGCGTGCTCTGGATGGG
>CAIQPS010000145.1 GCA_903873715.1 uncultured Actinomycetes bacterium | reverse complement strand
GTGGTCTTGCCCGCACCGTTAGGACCGACGACCCCGAGCGCCTCCCCCTGTACGAGGGAGACGCTCAGGTCGTCGACCACTCTCACGCCGCCATAGGACTTGGTGAGGTTTTTAGCCTCGAGTATTACGGTCACCGACCGCTCCTCCCGATGGCGTCTATGTCCAACGTGGGTTGGTCAGACTACTTGATGGTGGTCAGGTCGACGATCTCGCCAGTGGCGGGGATCGACGGATAGTGCGAGTTGTCCACGACTTTGCGGACCCAATCGCCGGTCTTGCCGATCCACTGGCCAGCGACGAGCGGGGTGATGGCGCAGTTCGGGAGAGCGTTGGCTTCGCCGAATTTGACCGGGCCCACCAGGGTCTCGAGGTTGGTGGTCTTGATGGCGTCGACCCACGCAGCCGGGTCGTCGACGTTCTTGGTGCGCTTGACGACGTCGGTGATGACGTCGAAGCCGGCGCCGCCGGTCAGACCCAGGGCCGGGCTGAACGGGGTGCCTTTTTCCTTGTTCCAGTCATCAACGATGCCCTGGCAGGTGTAGCCCATGAGCGGGGACTTGAACGGATGGGTGTTCTCCCACCAGACCTCGTTGGAGAGGCCGTTGCCGATGTCGCCCACGGCGTCCATGTCGGGACGGGTGAGGATGGCGCGGCCGATGGCGGTGACTTTCGGCACCCAGCCGGCCTGCTTGGCCTGTTTCCAGAAGTTCGCGAAGTCCGGCGGGTTGAGCAGCGCGCTCAGGCACTCGCAGCCTTCGGACTTGAACTTGTTGATGACGCTCGAGAAGTCCTCGGTGCCGCCGGTGACCAGACCGGGGTTGACCCAGGTGTAGCCGGCCGGGGCGAGAGCTGCCGGGAAGCCGGCCTTCTCGTCGGCGGTGGCGATACCGTCGGGGTCGTTGGCGTAGAGGAGGGCGACCTTCTTGTTGGTCGGGACTTTGCCCAGCAGGCCGATGTAGACGGGGTTGAGGTCGGTACCGATGCCCCAGAACACGTTGTAGGCCCACTTGAAGCCGACTTTGGGATCCGGGTTCGGCATTCCGAAGAACCAGGGTTCCATCGGGCAGCCGTAGGTGACGCACGGCACACCGTTGGCTTCGCACTGCGAGCCGACCGGGATGTTGACCACGGGGGTCATGCCGGCGAAGATGGCGTCCGGTTTGTCGCTGGTGATCAGCTGGCCGGCGACTTCCGCGGCGCGGTTGCTGTCGGACTGGCTGTCTTTGGTGATGAACTTGACGGGGTGTTTCTTCCCGTCGGCGCAGACGATGCCGTCACCGATGGCCTTGACGGCTTTGTCCATGAGGAAGCCATCCGGCTCGCTCAGGCCGGCGAAGATACCGGTGGTCATGGTGACCCAGCCGAGTTTGACCTCGCGGCCGGTCTCGACGCTCGCAGCAGCGGTCGTGGTGGTGTCGCCACCCGCAGCAGCGGTGGTCGTGGTCTCGGCAGCAGCCGTGGTGGTGGTTGCGGCCGCAGCCGTGGTCGTGGTCTCTTCGGTGCCGCCGCACGCCGCAAGCAGGCCGCCCAGGCCGCCGGCAACGCCGATGGAAGCGCCGGCCACGCCGGCGACCTTCAGGAACTCACGCCTCGAAATAGTACTGTCGCTCATGTAACCCCCTTCGTCCAAAGGCCTTCAAGCCCTCGGATCCTGAACCTGTCTCTTCTCTTTGATCGCCAACGATAGTCTCGTTGGTACTGCCCGGCTCCTCCTTGGACTTCCTCCTATTCGGTGTAAGTGGACCAATTTTGCACTAAGCCCCGCATGCAGCCTGGGCTTCCCGGAACGCCTTGATGAACCGCATGGCGTAGTTGTCGCGGCCGAGCACGAGGTCGGCGGCCAATATGGCTTGCCGGACCAGGGCCACGTCCACGGTCGGGCAGGTGAGCCCTGCTTCGATGGCCATCCCCAGATAGGCACCCGTGAGCACGGGGCGGTTCGGCAGGCCATGGGAGATATTACTGCAACCCTGGGTCTGGTTCACTTGCAGCTCGTCGCGGACCCGTTTGGTGGCTTCGAGAGTGGCGAGGCCGGCCTTGACGTTGGCGCCGAGCGACAGCGTCAGGCAGTCGATGATGACGTCCTCGCGCGGGATGCCGATGGCTTCGGCCCGCTCGACGATCTTGTGGGCGATCTCCACCCGGGCGGACGCTTCCGCCGGGATGCCCTTCTCGTCCAGACACAGACCGATGACCGGCAGGTTGTACTGCTTGACCAGCGGAAGGATCTCCTCGAGGGAGGCCTCTTCACCGGTGACCGAGTTGACGATCGGGCGGCCCGGGCAGATCGCCAGGGCAGCCGCGAGAGCCTGGACCTTGCGGCTGTCGATGCAGAGCGGGACGTCGACGACGCTCGCCACGGCCTCGACGGCCCGGGGCAGCATGTCGATCTCGTCCACACCGGTCGCCCCGACGTTGACGTCGAGGATGTCGGCGCCGGCCGCCACCTGGGCGATGGCCTCTTCTTTGGCCACGCTGAGGTCGCCGGCCCGCAGGGCTTCAGCGAGGCGCTTCTTGCCCGTGGGGTTGATGCGCTCGCCTATGAGCACGGTCGGCCGTCCGCCGCCGATGATCACTTCCTGGCTGGCGCTGAGAACTCGAGTCTCCATCTCAGTTGACCCTTTCTCCGAACAAATGATTGAATCCGATCTTTTCATGGGGAGGCACGACGACGATCTCGCTGTCCCTCGCCCCCGTGAACAGCCGCTCGAGAAGCCCCACCGAGCCCGGGACGACCCCGTGCTGCAGCTTGAGCCTGTCGGCGACCGCTTTGCTCTGGTCGATACATTCCTCGACCTGGTAGGCCTGCGTATCGATGAGTTGGACGGCCTCGTACCCGGCGTACATCGTGGCGCGCAGCCTGTCGGCGCGCTCCCGGCCGAACTTCTCGTCCCACTCGTCGAACGAGGTGATCATCGAACTCTCGTGGTTGAACCAACCTCTGGTGAGGTAGTAGCACCGCGGGTTCCGCTTGATCTCCTCGCGCACGCAGCCGTCGTTCAAAAGCAGCGAGACGCAGTCGTCCACCCTCGGGAAGACCAGCGAGAGGTTCTCTCCACCCAGGTCTTTGAGGGCGTTACCGCAGAACCCGAGGGCGAGTATGACCTCGTCCACCGGTCCCACCGTGACTTCCTCCCGGCGCTCCGAGGCGGGGCCAAGCCCGGGCCGTACCGACGGTACGGCCACGGGCTCTCCCCTTCCAGCACCTTCATCGATGATCCGGATGAGCCGTCTCAGCGTGGCCTGCAGAGTCTCAGGACGGTCGTGCAGGCCGCTCTCGACCCACACGAGGGGTGGCCGGTCGGCTGGCGCAAGAGCTTCCAGCGCCAACCGGACCTCGTCCTCGATCATCTCGCATGCCAGGATGACTCTGTCCGTGATGAACCGACTTCTTCTCAGTACGTGCCGTACGCTTTGGCGGTCTCGACCATGGTCAGCAGGTTCTCGTCCTTGCCCTCGTCGGCGACGGCGCCCACGTCCAGGATGAAACCACCGTCCGCACCCGCCACATCGATGAGCTTACGGGTGGCGTCGGCGACCTCTTCCTTGGTGCCGGCATGCAGCAGCGAGAGCGGCAGGTTGCCCTGGATACAGGTGACGGTGCCGATGGTCGCTTTGGCGCGAGCCATGTCGGTCTGGTCGAAGAGCCAGATCGCGGAGCCCGCGGGGGTCTCCATGATCTTCTCGAGGCGGCTGTTGTAACGGCCTTCGGCGAACAGAAGCGGGATCATGCCCTGCTCGACGAGCCCGTCGATTACGCGCTTGAGGGTGGGCCAGTAGAAGGTGTCGAACTGCTCCTGGCTCATGAAGCCGTCGGCGCCCTTGTGGAGCGGCATGAAGCAGATCGGGATCTCGGGCGGGTTGGCCTTCTTGAGCGCCCAGTCCAGAGCCACCGGGGTCAGGCGATCGACCGCGGCGAGCACCTTCTCCGGGTAGCGGAACATGTCCACGATGACGCCCTTGGTACCGCGCAGGGTGTCGCCCAGGATGTCGAACGGCGCTTTGGTCGCGCAACCGGCGTACGGCGGGAAGCCCAGGGACATGACTTCACCCATGGCGGGGAAGACGACCTTGGCCCACTCGTTGACGGCTTTGGCGGCGTTGGTGAGCTTCTCGAGGCCGGCGACCATGTCGTCGCTGCCCCAGCCGAGCACCTGGCCGAAGACGAACGGCAGTTCGATGTAGTCCCAGAAGGACGACAGCGCGCCGAAGCCCTTGAAGGCACCCACGGTCCGCGGCAGATAGTCGCGGATGAGGTAGTCGGACGGGTCGTTGATGAGGGCGTCGTAGTCCTCAGCGACCATCCAGTCTTTCTCGTTGTACTGGTAGCTGGCGCTCTCGGACACGCCGTGGCCCGGCCACGAGTACAGGTTGTAGCCCAGAGCCTCGAACATGGCCGCGGGGACCGTGTTGTGGAGCGGGTCCACGGAAGCGTCGGGCTGGAACTTCAGGTTGAAGTCCTTCCAAGCTTTGCACCCGAGTTTCGGGTCGCTCATGGCCTGGTAGGCGGTGATACCGGCGGTCTTCGCCGGCCAGAAGCCCATGTTGAGACGGACCGGCACGCGGTCCGGCTTCTCGAGGTTGATGGCCGCCACGATGCGGTCCACACGGGCCTTGTAGTCTGCTTCGGCTTCCGGGCTCGCCCACGCGACGTCCGGGTTGCGCCACTTGTCGATACGCCACGCCCTGCGTTCGGCGGGCGTCATGTCACCCCAGTTCTTGGGATACATCCTAGGCCACCCCTACCGTCTGCTTCGCGAAGGCCACAGCCGCCATGGCGTCGTCGCCGTAGGCATCGGCCCCGGTGTACTTGCGCACGGTGTCGTCCATCTGGCCGCCGCCGATGATGACCTTGAGGCCGGTGCGAAGACCGGCTTTCTCCACTTCCTCGATGGTGGACTTCATGGAATCGAAGGCCACGGAGAGGAAGCCGGAGAGAGCGAGCACCTGGGGCTTGTGGTCGGCCACGGCCTTGACGAAGGCGTCTTCCGGCTGGTCGATGCCCAGGTCGTAGACTTCGAAGCCGTTCACTTCCAGCATGAAGCCCACGATGTCCTTGCCGATGTCGTGGATGTCGCCACGGACGGTGCCCAGGACCACGGTGCCCAGTTTCTTGGTGACGCCGGACTGGGCGGCCAGAAGAGGCTTGAGGATCTCGCCGATCTTGCGCAGCATCTCGCCGGACATGATGAGTTCGGGCAGGAAGTAGGTGCCTTCCTGGTAACGCTGGCCTACCACCTGCATGGCTTCGGAGGACAGGTCGAGGATCTTGTTGGGGTCCTCACCCTTGGCGAGCAGGTCGTCGACGATCTGAAGGGCTTCCTTCTCCTTCATGTTCGCCATGGCTTCTACGAGTTCGTGGGCCATCGGGGCTCCTTTCCTTTCATGGGTGTCGCCGCACCCTGTTGCTTACTGCTTACTCCGAGCAGCCGCGCTCTTTTCAGGGCTTGGCTATGTGCACACATTCGCCGTGCACGTCGTGCGCGGCTTCCATAAGGGCTTCGGCCACGCTGGGGTGCGCGTGGATGGTGTCGCCCAACTGCCTGACGGTGAGGCCGTTCTGTACAGCCACTGCTATCTCGTGGATGATGTCGGTGACGTGCGCGCCCATCATGCTGGCGCCGAGCACGGCATCCGTCTCTTTGTCCGCGATGATGGTCACGTAGCCCGTCTCTTCGCCCATGGCCATGGTCTTGCCGAGGGCCGCGAACCGGTACGTGCCCGTGACCGGGGTGAAGCCCGCCTCGGCCGCCTGGTCTTCGCTCAGACCGACACTCGCCACTTCGGGATGCGAGTAGGTGCACGAGGGCGTGGAGCGGAGGTCGCGGGCGCGCCTGCCGGCCGGGTCGACCGCCAGGGCGTTGTCCACCGCGATCATGGCTTCGTACGAGGCCACGTGCGCGAGCAGGATGCCGCCGTTGAGGTCTCCGATCGCGTAGACGTTCGGAGCGGTGGTCTCCAGGTAGTCGTTCACCACGACGTAGCCACGCGGATCGACGTCGACGCCGACGGTGTCGAGGCCCATTCCGGCGCTGTTGGGCTTCCGCCCCACCGACACCAGGATCTTGCTGGCGCTTATCTCCGATCCGTCGGACAGCTTGACCGTCACGTGGTCGTCGGCGTACTCGCTGACGCTCTCCACCTTGGTCTTGAGCATCACGTTGATGCCACGCTTGCGGTACGTGCTCTGGAACTGCTTGGCCACCCGCATGTCTTCCAGCGGAAGCATCTGCGCGAGCATCTCGACCATGGTGATCTTGACGCCCAGTTCGCTGTAGAACGAGGCGAACTCGCACCCGATGACCCCGGCCCCCACTATGAGCAGGGATTCCGGGATCTCGTCCAAGGCTAAAGCTTCAGTGGAGGTCAAGATATTCGGATGGGCAAAGTCGAACGTGGGAAGACGGAACGGCTCGGATCCTGTCGCCAGGATGACCTTGTCGGTCTCGACGGTCGTGATGCTGCCATCGGCGGCTTCCACCGCGACCTTGCCGGGGCCGGCCAGCGAACCGCGGCCGCGAAGTACGGTGACCCCGGCCTTCTTGAGCAGCGCTTCGACGTTCTCGCGGAGCCGGGTGACGATGCCTTCCTTGCGGGCCATCATGCGCCCGAAGTCCGGCTTGATCTCGCCGGCCACCTCAAACCCGTACTCCTGCCCCGCGCGGGCGCGGGAGAGGGCTTCGGCGCTGGCGAGCAGTGCCTTGGTGGGGATGCAACCCCGGTTCAGGCAGGTCCCGCCGATGAGGTCGGCCTCGACGAGGGTGACGGAGGCGCCGTGGCGCGCCGCGCGCAGTGCCGCGACGTACCCGCCGGGCCCTCCGCCGATGACGACGATCTTGATGTTCCCCTCAGACATGTCGGTCTCTCTACCTGACCACGCCGGCCATGTCGAGGATCTCGGGGATGATCTCCTCTTTGCCGATGGCCATGACGTGCACGCCGTCGCACACCTTATTATCGCGCAGGAAGGCGATATGACGGGCGGCGATCTCCATGCCCTTCTTGATCTGGTCTTCCTTGGCCACGCTGCCGAGTTCCTCGAGCAGAGCGTCCGGAACGAAGATACCCGGCACGGCGCGGTTCATGTATTTGGCCATGCCGAGGCCGGTGAGGACGACGAGACCGGCCATCATCTTCACATCGGTGCCGGCGTAGATCTCGCGGGCCTGCTCCATGAAGCGCTGGAAGTTGTCCATGTCGTAGACGGCCTGGGTCTGGAAGAAATCGGCCCCGGCTTCCACCTTGCAGGCGAACTTGTACATCTGGGGCTCGAGCGGGTCAGCCTCAGGAGTGACGACCGCGCCGACGAAGAAGTCGGTGCCGCCGTCGAGGGCGTTGCCTTCCCAGTCGGTGCCGGCGTTCATCTTCTTGCAACACTGGATGAGATGGACGGAGTCGAAGTCGAAGACGCTCTTGGCCTGCTTGTGGTCGCCCACCACCGGGTGGTCGCCGGTGAGGCAGAGGACGTTGGTGATGCCGCAGAAGGAGGCGGACAGCAGATCGGACTGCAGGCCCAGCCGGTTACGGTCGCGGCAGGTGGTCTGGAAGATCGGGTCTCCGCCGCGGCGGACGATCTCGGCCGACACGGCCAGCGAGCCAAGGCGCATGACTGCGCTCTGGTTGTCGGTGACGTTAAGGCCGTCGCATTTGTCCTTCAGCAGGTCGATGTCGTGGAGCATCCGGGCGACATTGGTGCCCTTCGGCGGGCCGACCTCGCCCGAGACTACGAACTGGCCGCTTTTGCAGGCGTCGCGGTAGGTGCCCATCAGACTTCTTTCCCCATCTTCTGTTTGTCGGGACCACGATCCATGAGTTCGGCCGGATGCCGGATGACGTTCCAATCCTTCGGCGGATTGATCTTGGTCATCTTGTCCTCGCGCCCTTCCCTCTTCAACTGCGCGAAGATGAGGGTCCAAGCGCAGTCCATGTTCGGATCGATCTCGCACTTGCCGTGGCTGGTGCCGCCGCAGGGGCCGTTCACAAGGCCCTTGGCGCAGCGGGTGATGGGGCAGATGGCACCCGTGTCGTCGATGATGCAGGCGCCGCAATGCGAGCACTTCTCCATGAAGTCCATGGAGCGCTGGATGTTGCCCAGGAACAACGGGTCGCAGCCCGGGATCACGCGTTTGTCGGTGGCCGCGCGGGCAGCCTGGGTGCCGGCGCCGCAGGACAGGATCAGGAAGCCGTCGGCGTCGCCGACCTGGTCCTTGGCCTGGCGCAGGATGCGCTTGACGTCGAGCTCGTGGCAACCGGTGTGCACGATCTCGGTGAAGACGACGCTCTTGCCGAGCTCTTCGAGCTTGGCCTTCATCTCGGCGACTTCCTCCGGACCACCGGTGCGGGTGGCCGTGGCGCATTCGCCGCAGCCGAGGATGACTATACGGCTGAGGCCCTCGAGGTCCTCAGCGACCTCTTCGAAGGGTTTCTTCTTGGAGATGATCAATTTCTCTTACCTCCCCCCGGGGCTTGCCGCCCCCGGTATGACTACTTCTTCAGTTGCGCCCGCGCGGCACGCAGGGTGTTGCGGGCCAGCATCATGTTGGTGACAGACCCGACGCCGCCCGGGACCGGGGTGATGGCGCTGGCCTTGGCCGAAACGGCCTCGAAGTCGACGTCGCCCACGGTCTTCTGCTGAGCTTCGCTGAGGTCGGCCCCGCACTTCTTGCAGGGGTTCTTCTTGCTCCGGTTGAGGGTGCCGCACTCGGGGCACACGATCACACGGTTGATGCCCACGTCCAGGACGATCGCGCCTTCCTTGACCTGGTCGGGCCCGATCAGATGGGGCACGCCCACGGCCACTACCAGGATGTCGGCGGCGCTGGTGTGTTTCGCGAGGTTGCCGCGGTTGGACGTGAAGACGTGGGACACCGTGGTGGTGGCGTTGCGGTTGAGCACCAGCAGCGCCATCGGTTTGCCGACGATGTTGGAATGGCCCACGACGCAGATCTCGGCGCCTTCGAGTTCGGCGGTGACGTCCTTGCCCTCGGACTTGAGGTAGCGCTCGAGCAGTTCGAGGCAGGCGGACGGGGTCGCCGGCGGGTAGGTGGGCTCACCGAGGGTGAGTTTGCCCATGTTGAACGGATGGAAGCAGTCGACGTCCTTGCCGACGTCGATGGTGTTGATGACCGCGGAATCGGACACCTGCGGCGGGAAGGGCCGCAGCGGCAGGATGCCGGAGACCGCCGGGTCCTCGTTGAGGCTCTTGACCACCGCGACGACCTGCTCTTCGGTCGCGTCGGCCGGCAGGGTCTCGTTGCGATAGCCAAGGCCCATCTCGCCGCAGAATTTCTCTACGGCGCCGCGATACATGCCTGCGCCGAAGTCGTCGCCCACCATGAGGGTGGCGATGCCCGGGTTGGCGCCGGCGGCTTTGAGTTCTGCAAGTTCCTTGACAAGTTCTTCGCGCACCTCGGCGGCGATAGCCTTGCCGTCAATGATCTTTGCTGCCACTCGTATCTCCTTTACTGCTCAGCAGCCGGTCAGATCTTGCTGTAGGTGAGAGCCAGGACGGTCTCGCGCAGCTTGGCGGTCTCGGCCAGTGCCGCTTCCACCTTGGCCCACGTGTCGGTCTTGAAGCTCTCGTCATCGATCCACGAAAGGTTGATCTTGACGTTGAGGGCGGCGGACTGAGCCGCGGCCTCGGCCAGAAGGACGCCCACACCCGCGTCGGAGACGGCGTTGGGGTTGCCCTTCTCGGCGGCCGGCAGCGACCAGCGGGCCACCGCCACGGCGGCTTCGGCCACCGAGAGCGGCACCAGGGCCGCCCCTTTCAGGGCGGCCTGGAGTACCGTGCTGCGTTCTTTCTTCTGCTCGTCGGTGTCGCGCGGCATCTTCATGGCCGCGGCCACCTTGGCGTACGCCTCGGCGTCGGCCGAGACGAGGACGGTCAGCTCGGCGCGGAGCTTCTCGGCCCCGGCCGCGATCTGTTCCATGTCGCCCTGGACCGCGGCGAACTTCTCTTTGCCGAGCGTGAGCCCGGTCACCATGGTGACCAGACCGGCGCCGAGAGCCCCCACCAGTGCGGCCACGCTGCCGCCGCCCGGCTCGGGGTCACCGCTCGCGAGCTTGTCCAGGTACGCCTGGATGCTCCACTCGGCGTAGGCCTTCTCCGTCATCAGAAGAGACCCACGATCTCGCCGTCGACCAGGTCGATGGTCTCAGCCGCAGGATGCTTGGGCAGGCCGGGCATGGTCATCATCTTGCCGCAGACGGCCACGATCATGCCGGAACCGGCGGACAGACGGACCTCACGCACGGTGAGCCTCCAGCCGGTCGGGCGGCCGATCTTGGTCTTGTCGTCGGACAGGGACGACTGGGTCTTGGCCATGCACACCGGCAGACCGGAGTAGCCGAGGTCGGTGTAGCGCTTGATTGCTTCCACGGCCGCGGGCTCGTAGTCGACACCGTCGGCACCGTAGATGGTGTCGGCGATCTTCTCGATCTTCTGGGTGATGGGCTCGTCCAGCTCGTAGACGTACCGGAACGGGGGCTTGGCCTGGCCTTCGCACACGCGGACGACCTCTTTGGCCAACTCCACGCCGCCTTCGCCACCGGCAGCCCACACGTCGGACAGGACGACGTTGGCGCCCATGGCCGCGACGCGGGCGCGCAGGAGCTCGACCTCGGCGTCGGTGTCATCCGGGAACTTGTTGATGGCGACGACCACGGGCGGGCCGAACAGCTGCATGTTCTCGAGGTGCTTCTCGAGGTTCTGGATACCGATGCCCAGGGACTCGAGGTTCTCTTTCTTCAGGTCGGCCAGCGGGGTGCCGCCGTGCATCTTGAGGGCACGGATGGTGGCCACCAGCACGATGCAGTCGGGCACCAGGCCGGCGTAGCGGCACTTGATGTCGAAGAACTTCTCGGCGCCCAGGTCGGCCCCGAAGCCGGCTTCGGTGATGCAGTATTCGCCCAGTTTGAGGGCCATGCGGGTCGCCTGGACCGAGTTGCAGCCGTGGGCGATGTTGGCGAACGGGCCGCCGTGCAGGATGGCCGGGGTGTTCTCGAGGGTCTGGACGAGGTTCGGCATGAGGGCGTCCTTGAGCAGGACGGCCATGGAGCCGGACACTTTGATGTCTTTGGCGGTGACCGGTTTGCCCGAGCGGGTGGTGCCCAGGATGATGCGGTCGAGACGGGCCTTGAGGTCGTCGATATCGGTGGCCAGGCAGAGGATGGCCATGACTTCGGACGCCACGGTGATGTCGAAGCGGGTCTTGCGCTCGACGCCTTCGCCGCCCTGGCCGATGGTGATCTGACGCAGAGCGCGGTCGTTCAGGTCGACCACGCGGGGCCAGCTGATGGTGTCGGGGTCGATGTCGAGTTCGTTGCCCTGGAACAGGTGGTTGTCCAGGACGGCCGCGCACAGGTTGTGGGCGGTGGTGATGGCGTGGATATCGCCGGTGAAATGAAGGTTGATGTCCTCCATCGGGACGACCTGCGCGTAGCCACCGCCAGCAGCGCCGCCCTTGATGCCGAAGCACGGGCCGAGTGACGGTTCGCGCAGCGTGCAGACGGCTTTCTTGCCGATCTTGTTGAGGCCCATGGACAGACCCACGTTGGTCGTGGTCTTGCCCTCGCCGGCCGGCGTGGGAGTGATGGCCGTGCAAAGCACCAATTTGCCGTCGGGCCGGTCCTTGAGACGGTCGAAGACATCCAGATGGATCTTGGCCTTGTACTTGCCGTACGGGTCTAGATCGTCCGCGGTGAGCCCCAGACCGGCGGCCACCTCGGTGATCGGGATCATCGTTGCTTCGCGCGCGATCTCGATATCACTCTTGTATCCCATGCTCCCCATTCCTTCTACTACGTTGCTGGCTGATGACCGCCGGAAACGTCTCACGGATTTGTCCCCCCCGGAGCCCTTCCCATGCGCCGTGTGCGTATCCTATATTTATATAGTTAAGTTGGCAAGAGCCCGAGACGTCGGGACATTGGGGGGAGTGAGACTTACGGCCAACGGTAGCCCATCGGGGAGCATCTCGGCTCGGTCGACTCGCGCGGGCGAGGGGGAACGCGGGTCATACGAGCCCGCGTACGTCCACATAGCCAACGCCATGACCGAGCAGATCGGCGCCGGCGTCTACCGCCCGGGCGATCAGCTTCCCACCGAGGCGCAGCTACGGAGGCAGTTCGGGGTCAGCCCGGTCACCATCCGGCGCGCCGTCAGCCTCTTGCTCGACCGCGGGCTCGTCACCACCACACAGGGCAAAGGCACCTTCGTCCGCTCGCTCGACATGGGCGAGGCGGTCTTCCGTCTGCACGACCTCACCGACATGTGGTCCGACGACAAGTCCGTGGACGTCCGCTTGCTGGAAGCGCGCATCGTGCCGGGCGACGAGGAAGCGGCCCGGATGCTCAACCGGACCGTCGGGGAGCCCCTCGTCTATATGCGCCGCCTCATCCGCAGGAGCGGGATGCCGCTCATCTATCAGATGGAACATGTGGTGTACGACGAGCACCGGCCCCTCGTGGAGTCGCAACTGCAGGCCACCTCGCTGGAAGGGGTGCTCCTGGCAGGCCGCGCCGAAGGCGTGCCCAGCGGCCGCCTGACCATCCAGGCGGTGAGCCTGGACGCCCAGGCCGCCAAGCACCTGGAGGTGCCCGAGGGATCGCCGGCCTTCTGCGTCGAGCACCTGTTCGTGGATTTCGAAGGCGAGCCCGTCAGTTGGGGCAAGTTCTTCTGCCGTGCGGACCAGTTCCGCCTCAGCACCAACATCGGCGTGGCGCCGGTCCATAAAGCAGAGGTCTGATGGAAGATATCTCGGCCGCAGTGGCCGCGCTCGATTACCGTTCCACCATAGGACTGGTCCAGAAAGCCCACGCGGACGGCGTGAGCGCGGCGGACATCGTCCACGCCACCCAGGAAGGCCTGCGGATCGTGGGGGAACGCTACGAACGGCAGGACATCTTCCTGTCCGGCCTCATCATGGCGGGCGACATCTTCCGGAGCGTCATGGACGTGGTCCAGGACGACCTGGAGAGCAGCCTGGAGGGCGGCGGCTCCGGCCGGGTCCTGCTGGGCACCGTCCAGGGCGACATCCACGACCTGGGCAAGAGCATGGCCGCACTGTCGTTCCGGGCCTTCGGCTTCGCCGTCGAGGACCTGGGGGTGGACGTGCCGCCGCAGACCTTCCTGGAGGCCGCCCTGCGCTCGCGGCCCGACATCATCGGCCTTTCGGGTCTTCTGACCCTGGCGTTCACGTCGATGCGAGAGATCGTCCGACTACTGCACGAGCACAGTGAAGAACTGGGGGGGACACCACTGATCGTGATAGGGGGAGCAACCATAGACCAGCACGTAGCCCAATACGTGGGCGCCGACCATTGGACGAACGACGCCATGGAAGGCGTCCGTCTTTGCCAGAGGCTCCTCGAGAGCAGAAGAGGAGGAACGCTATGAACGTATCCCTGTTCATCGACGGGCGGCACATCGAGGCCGAACCGTGGATGACCGTGCTCCAAGCCGCCGAATACAACGGCATCCAGATCCCGACCCTCTGCCACGATCCCCGGCTGCCCAGCCCCACCGCCCGGTGCGGTCTGTGCGTGGTCGACATCGGTGGCATGGGGCTGGTACAGGCGTGTGAGATCCCGGTGGCCGAGGGCCTCGAGGTTGTCACCCTCGACCCGCAGATCGCCGAGATCCGCAAGCAGCGCCTGAGCGAACTGCTGTCCAACCACAACGCCTACTGCGAACCGCCCTGCCACTACGCCTGCCCGGCCGGCATCGACATCCCCGGATATCTGGCGGCCGTGGCCCGCGGCGACGACGCCGAGGCCGTCACCATCATCAAGAAGCGCCTGCCTCTCCCCCGCATCATCGGCCGGGTGTGCCCGCGCCCGTGCGAGGGAGCCTGCCGGCGCACCCAGGTGGACGGGGAACCGGTGGCCATCTGCAGCCTCAAGCGCTACGCATCGGACAGCGCGGGCCGCGTGAACCCGCCCGCCGCCCCGGCCACCGGCAAGAAGGTGGCCGTCATCGGCGCGGGCCCGTCGGGGCTCACCGCCGCCTACTACCTGGCCCTCTCCGGCCATCAGGTCACCATCTTCGAGTCCAACTCCGTCGCTGGAGGCATGACCCTCACCGGCATCCCGCCGTACCGCCTGCCCCGCGAAGTCATCGCGGAGGACGTGGCGGACATCCTGGCTCTGGGGGTGGAGCTCAAACTGGACTGCAAGTTCGGTGAGGACATCTTCATCGAGCACCTCGAGTCCGAGGGCTACGACGCCACCTACCTCGCCATCGGCGCCCAATGCGGCTCCACCGGCGGGATCAAGGGCGTGGAAGAGGGCGAAGGCGCCTACTCCGCGGTCGAGTTCCTCCGTGCCAGCAACGCCGGCGAATGGACCCGGCCCCTGGGGCGGGTCGTCGTTCTCGGCGGCGGCTTCACCGCCGTCGACGCAGCCCGGTCGTCTCTTCGCATGGACGCCACCGAGGTCACCATCGCGTACCGCCGGACCCGTGGGGAGATGCCGGCCACCCAGGAAGAGGTCAACGAGGCGGAGGACGAAGGGTCGACCCTGATGCTCCTGACCTCGCCGCTCTCCGTCGTCCGCGAGAACGGGGCCCTCACCGGCGTGCTCTGCCAGAAGATGGCCCTCGGCGAACCCGACGCGAGCGGGCGGCGCAAGCCCGAGCCGATAGCCGGTTCCGAGTTCGTGATCCCCGCCGACACGGTCATCATGGCCCTCGGCCAGGAAGTGGAGGACGAGGACGTCGCGGGCGTGTGCGAGCTCACTCCCAAAGGCACCATCGCCGCCGACAAGCTGACCCTCCTCACCAGCCGCCCCGGCGTGTTCGCCGGCGGCGACTGCGAGACCGGCCCGGCCACGGTCGTGGAGGCCATCGCCGCCGGCCGCAGGGCCGCGGTCGCGATCGACGCGTACGTCCACGGCAAGTCGGCCGAAGCCGCCTGCCGCGCTCCCGGCGCCCGCCTGGAGCGCCACAAGCCGGTGTTCTTCGACATCGGCGCCAAACCGCTCTCCGACGAGCACCGCACCCACATGCCGGTGCTGCCCGTGGAGAAGCGCAGGAACATGGACGAGGTGGAACTGGGCTTCACCGAGGAGACCGCGCGCGCCGAAGCGGCCCGGTGCCTGCAGTGCACCTGCCACGAGGCCTCCGTCTGCGAACTGCAGCGCCTGTCCATCCGGTATGGCGCCGGCAGCAAGGAGTTCACGGGCGACACCGGCCAGTTCGACCTATACGACGGCTCCCCCATCCTCCAGCTCGACCGGAAGCGCTGCATCAAGTGCCACAGCTGCATCCGGGTGTGCGAAGAGGTGGAGCGGGTCGGCGTATACGAGGTCGGCGACAAGGAATATCCGAAGCTCAAGGCCGCCACGTACAAGGAGTCGGGCTGCGTGTCCTGCGGGCAGTGCACCGACGCCTGCCCCACCGGCGCCCTGGTGAACGCGCAGCTCAAACCCTACCGCGAGTGGCAGATCAGGCGCGTCCGCACCACCTGCCCGCTGTGCGGCACAGGCTGCAACTTCGACCTCAACGTGGTCGACGGGAAGGTGGTCGGCGTCACCACTGCTGCAGACGCGCCGGTCAACGGCGAGGCGCTCTGCGTGAAGGGTCGCTACCACTTCGACCTCATCCACAGCCCCGACCGGCTCACCACGCCGCTCATCCGCAACAAGGTGACCGGGCAGCTCGAGCCGGCCTCCTGGGATGACGCGCTGTCCTTGGTGGCCACCAAGCTGGGCGAGATCCGCGACCGCGAGGGCACGGAGGCGTTCGGCGCCCTGAGCTCCGCACGTTGTACGAACGAGGACAACTGGGTGATGTCCAAGTTCGTCAGGGCGGTGATGCGCACCAACAACTTAGACCACTGCGCACGAACCTGACACGCTCCCACTGTGGCCGGTCTGGCCACTTCGTTCGGAAGCGCCGCGATGACCAACTCGATCAACGAGATCGAGCAATACGAATGCCTCTTCGTCATCGGGTCGAACACCACTGAGGCCCACCCGGTGATCGGTGGCAAGATGAAGCGGGCCGCCCGCAACGGCGCGAAGCTCATCATCGCCGACCCCCGCCACATCGAGCTCGTGGATCACTCAGCCCTCTGGCTGCGCCTGATCCCCGGCACGGACGCCGCTCTCGTGAACGGCATGATGAACATCATCATCAACGAGGGCTGGGCCGACCAGGAGTTCATCGCCAAACGGTGCGAGAACTACGACGAACTCTGGGAGGTCGTCAAGAAGTACACGCCGGACGTGGTCAGCAAGATCACGAGCGTCCCCGAGGACCAGCTTCGGGCCGCCGCCGAGCTCTACGCGAAGACCACGAAGTCGGGCATCTTCTACACCCTGGGCATCACGGAGCACACCACCGGTACCGCCAACGTGCGCAACCTGGCCAACCTGGCCATGGTCACCGGGCACGTGGGCGTGCCGCACGCGGGCGTGAACCCACTCCGCGGCCAGAACAACGTGCAGGGCGCCTGCGACATGGGCGCGCTGCCCAACGTGTACTCCGGCTACCGCAACGTCACCGTCCCCGAGCACGCGGCCTTCTTCGAGGACGCCTGGGGTGTGCCGATGAACCGCGACCTCGGGCTGCGCATCCCGGAGATGTTCGATGCGATGCACGCGGGCGAGCTCAAATCGATGTTCATCATGGGTGAGGACCCGGTCCTCACCGACGCGGACGCCAACCACGTGCGCGCCGCCATCGAGAGCCTCGAGTTCCTGGTGGTGCAGGACATCTTCCTCACCGAGACCGCGAAGCACGCGGACGTGGTGCTGCCCGCCGCCTGCTACGCCGAGAAGGACGGGACCTTCACCAACACCGAGCGCCGCGTCCAGCGGGTCCGAAAGGCGGTGGACGCTCCGGGCGAGGCCCGGGCCGACTGGGAGATCGTCTGCGACCTGGCGACGCGCATGGGCTACCCCATGTCGTACGACTCGCCCGCCGACATCTTCGAGGAGATCCGCCGGCTGACGCCGACCTACCGCGGTATGGACTACGAGCGGGTGGATGCCTGCGGTCTGCAGTGGCCCTGCCCGACCCCGGACCATCCCGGAACACAGGTACTCCACGAGGACACGTTCCCGCGGGGCCGCGGTCAGCTGTGTGGTGTCGAGTACGAAGCGCCGGCGGAGCTGACCAACGCCGACTACCCGATACTCCTCACCACCGGCCGGATGCTGTACCAGTACAACATCTCCACCCGTCAGTCCCCCATCCTGGATGGGCTGGCCCCCTGCGAGATGACCGAGATCAACCCCGTCGACGCCGCGAACATCGGCGTCGCCACCGGCGGCAAGGTGCGCGTCAGCTCACGGCGCGGTTCCGTGGTCACCACGGCCAACGTCACCGAGCGGGTGCCCCCGGGCACGATGTTCATGACCTTCCACTACGCGGAGACGCCGGTCAACGAGCTGACCAACTCGGCTTTCGACCCCATCTCCAAGACGGCGGAATACAAGGTCAGCGCGGTCAAGATCGAGAAAGCGTAGCGATCGGCTCGGCGCCGCAGGCGCCGGGCTCCCGACCGGCTCCCAGCAAGACAGCGGGGGCGGAACGGACTCAGTCCGTTCCGCCCCCGATCATTTCCAGCAGCACCGCACCAAAGCGAGCGGCACTTCATGCGCGGCGCCCGTGACGGGCGCCGCCAGGGACCCGCGCGTTACTCCCGCACGTCCTCGATGCTCTCGACGAGCGGCGTGATGACTTTCACCAGTTCTTCTTTGCTGATGTCCTGCACCTTGAAGGTGAGGGTGCGGGAATCCGACGCGATCCCGAGGGCCACGAAGGTGGCCCCGGTGGCGGCGATGGCGCTCGAGATCCGCGCCAACCCGCCCTGTTCGCGCTTGAACTGGGCCGTCACCCGGATGCCGGGCTCGCGGGCGCCGAACAGCTCCAGCAGAACGTGGAACATGTGCGATTCGGTGACGATCCCCACGAGTTCGCCATCGCGCAGCACGGGCAGGGCGCTGATCTTGTTGTCGGCCATGATGCGGCCGGCCTCTTCGATGGCCGTGTCCTCGGTGACCGTGATGACTTCGGTGGTCATGACCTTCTCCACCGTGATCTTCTCGAGGAGATAGTCGAGCTCCCACACGCTCAACGACGTCGCCGGCGACGGGGAAACGCGAAGGAGGTCGTCGAGGGCCACGATGCCGACCAGGTTCCCTTTTTCGTCCACCACGGGAAGCGTGCGCACCTTGCTGCCCCGCATTACCTGCAGCGCATCGGGCACGGTCGCGCTCGGTTTGGTCGTGATCGGCATCCGGGACATTCTGTCGCGTACTAGCATCGGGCCCTCCTAAGCAGCCGTTCTCACACCAGTTCCCAGTTTACTGCAAACCCCGGCGGTCACTTGGCCGGCGCCCGCATCTCGCGGGACCGTCTGGCGGCGGCCAGTACCGCCTCTTCGAACGCCGAGCGCACTCCCAACTCGTCGAGGAGGCTGAGGCCGTCCGGGAGATCGGCACCGGCGAGCGCGGTGGCACCGGTGGACGTACCCGGGTGCTCCCCCGCCACCATCGTCCGGGCCGCGCCCAGCATCGCTGCGCGCGCGAACCTGCGCGACAAGGCCCGCGGCAGCCCGGAGAGGACTCCTCCATCCTCGAGCCCTTCGAGGGCAAGAGCGAAGAGGGCCGGGCCGCTGCCCGAGAGCGCCGTCACGATGTCCATCATGTCCTCGGGCACGACGACCGCCACTCCCAGGGCGTCGAAGAGACCGGCCACGCGCGCCTGCGCCGCGGCCGGCGCATCCGGCTCCGCGCAGACGCCGGCCATCCCCGCTCCGACCTCCACGCCCAGGTTGGGCATCACCCGGAACACCGCCGGGACCGGCCCGGCCGCCTGCCTGATCTGTGCCAGCTCCACCCCGGCCATCGCCGAGACCACGGTGTGGTCCGGGCGCAGAGCGGGCGCCAGCGAGCGCAGGAGCGCGTCCCCGTCCTTGGGCTTGACCACGACCACAATGACGGCCGCCTGCTCGACGAGACTATCGAGCGACTCGGCGACGGCGACACCCTGATGGCCGGCCACACCGGCAAGGGCGGCAGGGATCTTGTCCCACACGAGCAGGCGCGTGCCGGCTCCGATGGTCTTGGCCCAGCCCCGGATGAGGGCGCCGCCCATCGCGCCCGTCCCTATGACGCCGACGGTCGGCGAAGGGCCTGCCGGCCCGTTCGATGGCAAGTCGAGTGGATCCACTTGGTGCTCCTTTCCCGTGCACCGTACCATGTCGCCCTGCTGCTTGTATGATTCGGGAGCACCGGCGGCGTTCGGCGGAAGGAGCCCCATGATGAGCGCATCGATCCAGGACGAGATGAAGAAGCAGGCCGCCCTCGAGGCCCTCACGTACGTCGAGGGCGGCATCATCGGCGTGGGCACCGGCTCCACCGTCAACCATTTCATCGACGGCCTGGCGACGATCAGCGGGCGCATCGACGGCGCGGTATCCAGTTCCCTCGCCTCCACCGCCCGGCTGCAGAGCTACGGCATCCCCGTTCTCGAACTCGACGAGGCCGGCAGGCTGGACCTGTACGTAGACGGCGCCGACGAGTCCAATCGCCGCCTGGAGCTCATCAAGGGCGGCGGCGGCGCACTCACCCGGGAGAAGATCGTGGCGGCGGCCAGCCGGCGCTTCATCTGCATCGCCGACGAGAGCAAGTTGGTGGACGTGCTGGGCACG
>CAIQPS010000144.1 GCA_903873715.1 uncultured Actinomycetes bacterium | reverse complement strand
TCGGCGCCAACGCCATCGTCACGAGCGGCGACCTCGGCTACGACCAGTACGTCAAGCTCGTCGACGCCTGGGGCTACAAGAAGCTCGGCGACTACCTGCACGAGAAGTTCCCCGGCGCCGTCGTCATGAACGTCGGCGAAAAGGGCTACCAAGTGGAGTCCATGGCGGCGTCCAGCTCCGACTACTGGGTGCGTATGGGCAGCAAGAAGAGGGTGGCGGACCTGTCCAGCCCCTTCAGCGCCTCAAGCGTCCCGTGGACCGGCACCTATCGCGGCCCTTCCGGCAAGGTGCCGGACTACATCAAGTCCGACCCCCGGTACTTTGTGAGCGCGGGCAACGCATCCGACACCTACGGGACCGAGAAGCAGTTCCCGTCCTGGCTCTACCCCGAGGACGGCCGGTACGTGGGCGGACCGTACGAAGGTCACCAGAGCGGTGACAGGTGGGTGGCCGACGCTGCCTTGGCGATGATGGACAGGGAGAACTGGTCCGGCCTCTGGGTCACGTTCAGCGCCATGGACAAGATCGGCCACATGTGGGGCGGCGGCCAGGTCGACAACCTGCAGAACTACCTCTGGGATCCCAACAGTCTCGTGAACCAGGTCCACATGCAGTGGATCGCCTCGAACGCCGACGCGATGCTCGGCGCCCTCATCGACAAGCTCAAGGCAAAGGGCATCTACGACGACACCCTGATCGTCCTCACCGCCGACCACGGCTCCACCTACGGCAAGGGCGCCGGCTTCAAGGGTGACCAGGTGTACGACGGCGGCAACCTCAAGAACTGGTACGCCGGCGCGTGGCACGGCGGCGTGTCCGTCGAGAGCACGAGCACCGGCTCGGCCTCGCTCAAGCCGCTCATGGACACCGGCAACGTCGAGTTCAGCTACCAGTCAACGGCCATCGAGACGTGGCTGAAGGACTGGAGCCCTGCGAAGCGCAAGGAGGCTGCGGCCGTCATGGAGAAGCTTCCCAGCGTCATCGCTACCTACGTCAAGGTTGGCGACACGTACGACTGCTACTCGACCAGCCCCTCGATGTCGTCTACCGACAGGTCCTGGTGGCAGGCTCACGGTCAGGAGCTGGTCGACACCATGTGCTGGGCGGGATCCGCGGACGTGGTCGGACTCCTCGCCGGCTACACCAGCTACGGCGTCTTCGGCGACCACGGCGGCGCCCAATTCGACGTCCAGCGCATCCCGATGGCGTTCTTCACGCCCGGCATGCAGCATCGGGTGGATCAGGCGCAGATCCGCCTGGTCGACGTCATGCCCACCGTCTTGGAGGCCATGGACATCGCCGTTCCGGAGCCCTACGACATGGATGGGAACGCCTACTCGCTGGAGCCGACCACTCCCCCAGACACCGGGCGCCCCACCCCCAAGGCGTTGGCCCCCGTGAAGACTCGGCCCGGCAGGATGACCACCATCCGCTTCCGCGTCAACGACCCCAGACCATCGTGCGGGCGGGCGACGGTCAAGGTGGAGATCAAACGCCCGGACTACTCCGTGGCATGGACGACGACGCTGAAGGACGTAGCCACCAACAGGGATCTCGCCTACAGCTTCCATTGCCCGCTGAAGAGTGGCCGGTACCGCTACTTCCTCACCTGCCGTGACGGTGCGGGCAACCCCGGGACCGGGCAGAGCAGCGCCGGGTTCCGGGTGTACTGATGAACGCGTCCACGTATTCAAGTCCGCCGTCAGCCCGGCCGAGAACAGCAGCAGGGGCGTAGCACTTCAATCTTGGGGCATCCTTGAACGAGACTGCCGACCACATCGGGCCATTCCAGATCCGCGGCAAGCTCGGCCGCGGCGCTATGGCGGTCGTGTGGCGCGGCTACGACCCCTCCCTCGACCGTGAGGTCGCTATCAAGGAGCCGCTGCTGCCGCCCGAGAGCAGCGACGAGGTGCGCCTCGAGTTCGCGCACCGGTTCATCCGCGAGGGCCGCGCGGCCGCCCGCCTGAACCACCCCGGCATCGTCACGATCTACTCCGCCGCCGCCTACGAAAGGCGCCCGGTGATCGTCATGGAGCTCATCGAGGGGCCGACCCTGCGCACCGTGCTCAAGGGCGGCAGGCTGACGACGCAGCAGACGTTCGCGTTGCTCGACCAGCTCCTGCAGGCCGTCGGCTATGCCCACGAGCACGGCATCACGCACCGCGACCTCAAGCCCGACAACGTCTTCATCACACGCGAGGGCAGCGTCAAGCTCGCCGACTTCGGCATCGCCCAGCTCGGCAACCGTGGCACGGTGGATGCCGGCGCGGGAGCGGGTCCTGCGGCCGACGCTCCCGCGCTCACCCGCGTCGGCCAACTCCTGGGCACGCCCGCCTACATGTCTCCCGAGCGCATCCGCGGCGAAGCCGTGGACGCGCGCTGCGACGTCTTCGCCCTCGGCGTCATCGCCTACGAGTGCCTCGCCGGCGCGAACCCCTTCGGGAGCGAGTCCTCGACGCACTATGCCACGATCATCCATCGCATCATGAGCGAGCCGACCCCGCCGCTCGAGCTCACCGACAGCGTCGCCGGACCGCTGGCCGGCGTCATCGCGAAGGCCCTCGAGAAGCAGCGCGAGAACCGCTTTGAGAACGCGGTCGCCATGCTCTCAGCCTGGCGCTCCGCGTATCCGGGCCGCGTCGACTCCAAGGCCGAGCTCGCGGCGCTGTGTGGTGCCGTGGCGGGCAGAC
>CAIQPS010000143.1 GCA_903873715.1 uncultured Actinomycetes bacterium | reverse complement strand
TACAAGACGATGGCAGACCTCAAGGGCAAGAGGATCTCCACTGCCGGCACCGGGGCCTCGATGCTGATGTACGCGGCCATGTTCAAGAAGGTGTACGGAGTCGACCTGCGGCTGGGCGGCGGCGACTACAAGGTGAACGTGCAGGAGTTCCCGGCCATGCCCGCGGCGTTGTCCAAGGGCGACGCCGAGGCCTCATTCGGTCTGGTGGACTTCGAGATCCCGTACCTGCAGTCGGGCGAGCACCGCTGGCTCTACCCGGAGCAGCCCACCGGCTACGAGTGGTATCAGAACTTCCTGGACAAGAACGCCGTCCGCCAGGTCGCCTGCAACCTGTGGGTCACCACGCCGGAGTGGCTGGACGCCAACCCCAGGGCAGCGGAAGGCTTCAATCTCATGTGGCAGGAGGGCGTCAACGCCTGGTACGGCGACAAGGAGGCCATCATCCGCGCCTACCCGGACCTCTTCACCACCACCAGCGACGCTGAGGTCAAGTGGTTCCTGAACTACTTGAACGAGGACGGCGGCATGCACGACCAGTGCGTCAAGACCGTCTACATCGACCAGACCTGGGCCGACAACGAGACGGCGGTGTTCCGGCTGCTCAAGGAGCAGGGGTTCGTCAAGGAAAGCACGCCCGATCCCAAGTTCAAGGTCATGGCTTCCCCGGCGAACACCCCGCCGGAGGCGATGCCCCCGTCCGACACGGCATCACCGGCGGCAAGTCCGACCGCATGAAGGATAGAATCTGATGCGCAGGTGGCAGGCCTTGTAGGCCCCGAACCCGGGATCGCAAGGCCTGCCACCTTCCAGCAACCCTTCAGCTATCGCTGCTTGCCCTTAATGGAGGAAGGGCTCCGCTGCTGATGAGAGGGGGAAGGTATTCCGTCCCGTAGGAGGTAGCGGATGAAAGCAGACCAGTCGCACCCCGTCGTCGACGGAGGCGACGAGGAAGCCCAAGCCCTGATAGACGCGAATCTCCAGGCCCCCGTTCCCGTCGTCACCGCCTACGCTGCCCCAAAGGGCGTCAGGCTGAGCGAGAGCCGCTGGGGCAGCTTCCTCATCCACATCCTGGCCATCTTCGGCGTGCTCATCGCGTGGTACGTCGTCACGCTGTTTACGCCGAAGTACATCTTCCCCACGCCGGCCGCAGTCCTCGACGAGATGTGGCAGATCCTGGAATCGGGCGATCTCTGGCCGTCCCTCTTTGCGACGTTGCAGCGCACCGTGTACGCCCTCATCGGCGCCATGATCATCGGCACGATCCTCGGCATCGTCATGGGCATCAACAACTACTGGGAGAGCTTCTCGCGCAACTGGGTGTACATGGCCCTGTCGATGCCGGGTATCGTCTGGGCCATGTTGTGCGTGCTCTGGTTCGGCATCAACGAGCTCGCCCTGTTCATCGCCGTCGTCTTTATCATCTTCCCCTACGTCGCCGTCAACGTGTTCGAAGGCGTCAAGAACATCGACCGCGAGCTGCTGGACATGGGCCGTTCGTTCAAGGTCAGTCGCGGCCTCATGATCCGCAAGGTCGTCATGCCGTCGCTCACGCCCTATCTTGTCGGTGCAGTGCGTCAGAACTTTGCGAACAGCTGGAAGATGGTCACCATCGCCGAGCTGTTCGGCGCCAGCGTGGGCATCGGC
>CAIQPS010000142.1 GCA_903873715.1 uncultured Actinomycetes bacterium | reverse complement strand
TCTTGTCTTCGTACTGGTCCTTGGTATCTCGTCGGTCGCTATGGCGTCCGTGGATATCACTTGGAACGGCGTCAACGGCGCCGACCAGAACCTGACCAGCTTCGGCACCCACTGGATCATCTCGCCCTTCGTGTCGGGCGCCACGGGCAGCCTGCTCGTCACCTACACCGACGGCTCGACCTACACGGCCGAGGGTTACTATCCCGGCGGTGGCGATCAGGGCAACCCGGCCATGCACTTCCTGGTCCCGGGTGTCTATGGGGAGAAAGTGGCGAGCGCGGTCGCGACCGTTTCTGACGCTGCTGACAACTCCTTCCTGAAGATCAGCAACGCCACTGAAGAAGTGACCACCACGACGACGGCCGAAGAGTCGACCACGACGACGGCCGAAGAGTCGACCACGACCACCGAAGAGAACATCACCACCACCACTGGTGAGAACAGCACCACCACGACCCAAGAGAACATCACGACGGTCACCGCCGTCGTGTCCGGTCGCGGCGCTGTCGGCCCGGGCCCCGGCACTTGGGTCCTCGCCGCCTTCGGCCTGGCGATGGCTGCCGGCCTTGGCTGGACTCAGCTCCGCCCGCTCATCAAGCGCGCTAAGTAGCACCCAGCTCACACTCCTGCTCCATCGAGAGCCCCGCGGGTCAGGCCCGCGGGGCTCTTTTCTTTGCGTCTCGCTCTGCCGCCCCGGCCGGCGAGGCGATGTTTATCTCCGCACCTTCCCGGAAATAACGCTGTCTGCCCGGCTACCGGAGTGGGGCCCGGGTTGGTGTATCGGGCCGCAGCCCGCAAACAGTGTTCCAAGGAGGAGGTAGCCATGAAGAAGCGCACCAGGATCCACGTTCTGGGGGCCACGGTCGCCATCGCGTTCGCCCTCGTCCTCGTGTTGGCTCCGCTCGCGTACGCAGACTCGGGCACGTGCGAGTGGAACGGGGTCCATGGGGCCGACAACAACCTCGCCGGCGCGTCGACGCTCTGGATCCTCACCGGTGGCGGAAGCGGGACCTTCACCAGCGCCACACTCGATGTGACGTACTCGAACGGGCACACCGAGAGCATCACCGGCGAGGTCAAGGGAGCCGGAGCGGTCCACTTCGTGGTCCCGGCCAACGACAGCGCCACAGTGTCCGCCGCCATCGCGCACTACGAGGCTGACGGTGCAGTCACCAACTGCGTACTCACCATCAGCCACGTGATCTCCGAGAGCACGACGACCACCGTCGAGGAGAGCACGACGACGACGGCTGAGGAGACCACCAGCACGACGGCCGAGGACACCACCAGCACGACGGCCGAGGACACCACCAGCACCACCGAAGAAGGGTTGACCACCACGACTGGAGGCATGACCACGGTAAGCGAGATCCAGACCGGCGCCGGTGCCCCCGCGGGCCCGAGCGCGGCGACGTGGGCCTTGGTAGGTCTTGCCGGGCTCATGGCCAGTGGCGTGGCTCTCACAGGTGCCCGCCGGGCGCTGCGGCGCCACTGAGGTCGACAAACGGGAGCTGACGTAGGCTATACTGGGCCCGAACAGGCAGCCCGGCCCCGGCCACCAGGTCCAGGACGCGGCGTAGCCGGGCTTCTCTGACCGAAGCAGCAGACGCACGAGCTCTGCGGGACGCGTACATGCCCGCAGAGCTTTTTCGTGTCTGGAGGTGCTGATGGTCGATTCCCGCAGCAAGACCCGCGTGGCCGTGCTTTCGGTGGTCTCGAACTCCCTGCTCATCCTGATGAAGATCGCCGTGGGGATCATCATCGGATCGGTGGCCGTGATCTCCGAGGCCATCCATTCCGCGGTGGACCTGCTGGCGGCCGTCATCGCCCTTTTCGCCGTGAGCAAGTCCAGCCAAGCGGCCGATGACCGGCACCCCTACGGCCACGGCAAGTTCGAGAACATCTCGGGCACCGTTGAGGCGGTACTCATCTTCTTCGCGGCGGCGTGGATCATCTACTCGGCCGTTCGCAAGCTGACCAAGCCCCACGAACTCGAGGCTCCCAGTTGGGGGGTGCTCGTCATGCTCGTGTCTGCGATCGTCAACATCGCGGTGTCCCAGCGGCTGTTCAAAGTCGGTCGGGCGACCGAGTCCGTGGCCTTGCAGGCCGACGCCTGGCACCTCCGCACCGACGTGTACACCTCGCTGGGTGTCATGGTGGGTCTGCTCGTCATCTGGGTGGGTGGCCGGATATGGCCGTCGGCCAGTCTGGGCTGGATCGACCCGGTGGTGGCCATCGCGGTCGCGCTGATGATCGTCAAGGCGGCCTGGGACCTCACCAAGGAGGCGGCGGCCGACCTGCTGGACGTGAGCCTTCCGCCGTCAGACGTCGAGTGGATCCCGAGTTTCGTCAGGGAGACCTGGCCCGCCGTGCGCAGCTTCCACCGCCTGCGGACCCGCAAGGCGGGATCGGAGAGGTTCATCGATTTCCATGTGGTCGTGGACGACGACATGTCGGTCGGCGAGGCACACCGGCTGGGAGATGAGATAGTGGTCGCCATCAAGGAGCGGCTGCCGGAGTCGCATGTCCACATCCACGTGGAGCCCTGCGCTCACGAGTGCTCGGAACGGTGTGAGTCCGGCTGCTCCGTACCCGTCGAGGAGAGGCACAAGTCAGAGGGGGCATGATGGGCGGTGCAGCAGGCGACGATCCTCGCCCGGGGCGCGACCTCGTGGAGGCCGCGCTCGACGCCGGTCTCGGCTCGCTCGACGAGAGCGCCGGCAAGTGTCTCTTCGCCGCCTACGGTATCCCCGTCCCGCGCGGGTCGGTGGTCCGTTCCGCCGCGGAAGCCGTGGAGGCGGCCGAGGCACTCGGCTTCCCCGTGGTCATGAAGGGATCGGCCCTTGGTGTCCAGCACAAGACGGACGCCGGCCTGGTGCTTCTCGATATCTCCGACGCGGAGGAGGTCCGCGAGGCCTATCACCACCTTGAGACGCGGGCGGCGGCCGCACACGTCGGCCTCGAGGGCGTCCTGGTGGAACACATGGTGCGCGGCAAGAGGGAGTTCGTGGCCGGCCTGGTGCGCGACCGCCTCTTCGGGCCGGTGGTGATGTTCGGCCTGGGCGGCATCTTCACGGAGGCGCTTCACGACGTGGCCTTCGCGGTCGCCCCTCTGACTGCTGGGGACGTCGAGGAGCTCCTCGATTCCATCGAGGCCAAGGCGCTTCTGGGGCCGTTCCGCGGCAGCCCGGCAGTGGACCGGGCCGCGCTGGCCAGGATCATCCAGGCCATCGCGCAGATGGGCTTGGACCACCCGGAGATCCGCGAGATCGATGTCAACCCGCTGCTGTTCGACGGGGCCGACCCGGTGGCGGTGGATGCCCTCATCGCGCTAGGGGAGCCGGTGCCCGTGTCCACCAGGCCGCCGGCCGACCTGTCCCGGCTGGACGCGCTCGTCGCACCGCGCAGCGTGGTGGTCGTGGGGGCCTCGGCCGATACCGGCAAGTGGGGCGGGATGATAGTCGCCAACCTGCGGTTGGGCGATCTCAGCGGCCCGCTGTATCTGGTGAACCCCAAAGGCGGCAGCATACTGGGCCTGCCGGTGCACGCCAGCGTCACGGACTTGCCCGAGGTGCCGGATCTGGCCATCGTCGCGGTGGGCGCGCCGTTGGTTGACGCTGTCATCGACGAATGTGGCCGCAAGGGCGTGCAGGCGGCGGTGGTGGTGTCGGCAGGTTTCTCGGAGACCGGGCCTGAGGGCCGGGCTCTCGAGGACCAGGTGGTGCGGACGGCCGAGCGGTACGGCATGGCCCTGGTGGGCCCCAACTGCATGGGTGTCATATCGACGCAGCACAAGCTGTACGCCACCGGCTTCACCCTCCTCCAGCCGGACGCCGGCGGCGCCAGTATGGTGTCGCAGTCGGGGAACCTCGGCATCCAACTGCTGGTGGCCGCCGAGCGGCGCCACGGAGGTGTTGGCAAGTTCATCGGCGTGGGCAACGAAGCCATGCTCGACGCGGTCGATTTCATCAACTACCTGCGCACCGACCCGCTGACGTCCACGATCGTTGCGTACATGGAGGGATACGACGACGGGCGGCGCCTCCTCGATGTGGTCCGTGAGACGACCATGGAGAAGCCGGTGGTGGTGCTGCGCGGCGGGATGACGGACTACGGCGCCAAAGCGGCGGCGTCGCACACCGGGGCACTGACCTCGTCGAGCGCGGTGTTCATGGCAGCCGCCCGCCAGTCCGGGATGATCGTCACCACGGATCCCGACGAGTTCATGGACCTGGCGTTCGCCCTCTCGTACATGCCGCTCCCGCCGGGCAAGCGGGTGGCGGTCGCGACGATGGGCGGCGGCTGGGGCGTGGTGGTGTCCGACGAGATCGCCCGTTCAGGCCTGGAGTTGGCGACGCTCCCGCCTGACGTCATATCCAAGCTGGACGGGCTGCTGCCGCCGTATTGGAGCCGCTCAAACCCCGTGGACCTGGTGGCCACGCTCACCCCGGGCGTGCCCGAGTCCATCGTTGAGATGCTGGCGGCCAGCGACGCAGTGGATGCGGTGCTGGTGATGGGGATCATCGGGACGATGGCCGAGAGCCGCCGGGCCCACGAGGAGATCGAGCGGATCAAGCGTTGCACCGAGGCCGGGATAGCGCCCGGGAGCGAGGGATGCGCCTCGCCGGAGGAGGCCGAACCGGAACTGAGCGACCGCGAGCACCAGTTCATCGACCAGATGGCGTCGCTGATGGACCGCTACTGCAAGCCCATCGTGAGCGTGTCGTTCAAGCCCATGACGCAGGCGGTCTTCTCTGCAGGCGGGAGGTACTCGACGTTCGTGCTGCCGTCCCCGCTGCGAGCGGTGCGTATCTTGCGCAAGATGGCGGACTACAGCCAGTACCTTCAGAAGAAGGGGCGCGACCTGGGCTGCTGAAGTGGGCGGCGCTCGGGCCGTCCGTGGACCGTCGGACTACTCGGCGGGCTCCGTCTGCCCTATCCAGGCCTGGTCGCCCGACCGGGTGATGGTCGTCCCGAAGCCTTTGCTCAGGCTGATCAGCCTGTTCAGGATGGTGTCGGCGGTATCGCCGGTGACCACCGCCGGGATGCCGTAGGTGTTGTCGAGGTACAGCGGGATGATCCGCGCCACCGGGGGCTGTCCGGGCTTGAGCGTGACCCTCAGGATGAAGGTCTGTCCGGTGGGCCCCGGCCGGTGGTCGAAGACGAAGTCGCCCATGCTGTAGGCGATGAGCTTGTCCTTGTAGAGCTCGATGCCCTGGATCACGTGCGGGTGGCTGCCGATGATGAGGTCGGCCCCGGCGTCCACGCAACGGTGCGCGAGAGAGCGCTGGTAGCCCGCGGCGTTGAAGGTGTACTCGGTGCCCCAGTGGAAGATGACGATGACGAAATCGGCCTTCTGCTTGGCCGCCTGGATGGCCTCGACCACCTTGGAGCCGTCTCCGATCATGGCCGACCCGGGATGCTCGGCGCCGGCCGCGAAGCCGCTGGCGGCCTTGTCCGTGAAGCCGAGGACGGCCACCTTGCCGGCCGGCGTCTCCACGATGGCGGGCGCGCGGGCCGCGGTGATGTCCTCGCCACCGCCCGCATGCTTCACCCCGACGGCGTCCAGCCGCTGGATGGTGTCGAGCAGCGCGGCCGAACCGCAGTCCATGGCATGGTTGTTGGCCAGGCTGACCACGTCGACGCCGGCATTCGCCAGACCTTGGGCCAGCGCAAGGCGGCTGCGGAAGGTGTATTCCTTCCAGGAAAGCTTCGTTCCCTTGTCCGAGATCGGACCTTCCAGGTTGAGCAGGGCCAGGTCGGCGCTCTGGAGGTACGAGGCGACCTTGCCGAGCGCCGAGTCCCCACCGTGCGCGTCGATGTACTTGCCCACCATCCTGTCGCCCTGGACGTCGCCTCCGGCGGCGATCGTCAACGACGGTTCCTCGGTGGTCGTGGTGGTGGGAGCCTCGGTAGTGGTCGTGGTCGGTGCCTCTGTGGTGGGTGGCTCTGTGGTGGGAGGAAGGGTGGTGACCGTGGTGGAGACCGCCGCCAGGCTGGTGCTGGTCGCCTGAGCCGCGGCTCCGGTCTGGGAGCGCTGCGAGAAGTAGACTCCGGCCAGCACGAGGGCGACAACCCATAGGGCTACTGCGGCGATGCCGAGTCGCCGCCTGGTGCTTCCCGCGCCCCTCGATGTGTCCGCTCCGGTCATGCTGATGAGTATAATAGCCAAGCCTCCCAAGCAGGAGGCGCTCATCGTCGCGGGGGCCGGCATGGGTCCCGGTCAAAACGCTCGGAAAGGCGCGATCGATTGCGTCCTGTCGGTAGAGGCAATTCAGGCAAACAGGTGGTCGATATCCAGACCCGCCTCGCCGCCCTGGGGTTCTTCCTGGGCAAAGAGGGGGCCGACGGTTTCTTCGGCCCACACACTGAGAGCGCCATCCGGGCCTTCCAGCAGCGCCGCCTGCTCTTCGCCGACGGCATCGTCGAAGACAACACCTGGACCGAACTCGTGGAGGCGGGGTACGAGCCCGGCGACCGGCTGCTCTACCTGCGGGTGCCCTACATGCGGGGGGACGACGTCCTCTATCTGCAGCGCCGCCTCGACGAGCTCGGTTTCGACTGCGGTCCGGTGGACGGCATATTCTCGCCTCTGCTCGAAGTGGCCGTCACGGAGTTCCAGCGCAACGCGGGCCTTACGGTGGACGGCATCGTGGGAGAGACCACTCTCGACAGGCTGCGCCGGCTGCAGAAGGCCGGGGACCCTCTCCCGTCGGTCAACATCCCCGACCGCATGGACGGCTATGTGGGGCTGGATTCCTTCTCGGGCCTCAAGGTGGGCATCGACGCCGCTCACGGCGGCCGGGAGCGCGGCTATCAGGCCGCCAACGGCACCACGGAGAAGGACGCCAACTTGGCGCTCGCCAAACAGTTGGCGGTGTTGCTCGCGGAGGCCGGGGCCGAGGTGAACCTCGTGCGCGAGACCGACACCAGCATGCCGCTCTACGAGCGCATGGAGGCGGCCAACGCGTGGGAGCCGCACATCCACATCTGTCTGCATCACGCCTATGCCTCGTCACCGAAGGCCCGGGGCGCGGCTTCCTATTACTTCGCCAACTCGGGTTACATGTCCAAGGCCGGTAAACGTCTGGCCGGCTATATCGTGGACGCCATCAGCACGGAGTTGGGGCGGGTGGACCTCCATACCCACGGTCGCAATTATGCCTGCCTGCGGGAGATCAAGCCTCTGGCCGTCATGGTGGAGCCCGGGTTCCTGAGCTGCCCCGAAGAGGCCGACGAGTTGGCCGACCCGAAGGTCGTGGTCCGCGAGGCCGAGGCCATCATGCACGGCATCGAGGCGTATCTGGCCCGTCTCTAGCGCCGCGCGGCCGGTGGGCCGGTTGGCCGCCTCGCAGGGGCGATGGTATAGTGTGGCGGATTCTCAGGGGGGCGGTCTCGAGCGATGCTCCGGTCCGGCACGACGGTGTAGGAGGTCCCGACATCACCGGCAAAGCGAGCAGCATCGGGCAGCATCTGGTTCGTCTCATCCCATTCTTCATAGCCTGTGTGATCTCGGCCCTTGTGGTGGCCGGCATCGCGTGGGCAGACACATCCGCCATCAACAACGCCAAGAGCCAGGTCGACGCTCTGCGTGAGCAGGTCGACGAACTTGACGCCCAGGTGGAGGCGGCGGTCGAAGAGTACGACACCGCGAACGCCAAGCTGGAAGAGACCAAGGCGGCGGCCGCGGACAACGAGGAGCGCTTGAACACGGCTGAGGCCGACCTGGCCGAGGCGTCGGCCAGACTGAGCTCCCGGGTGGTGGACATCTACAAGCAGGGCCACCTGGGCGTGCTGAACACCCTGGTCGGCGCCGAGTCCTTCTCGGACCTCATCAACAGGCTGGGCCTTCTGGAGCGCCTCAGCAAGCAGGACAGCGACCTGGTGACCCAGGTCACCGCCTACCACAAGGAAGTCACTCAGCGTAAAGCCACGCTCGAGCAGCAGATCGCCGATCAGGAGAAGTACGCGGCCGAAGCCGCCAAGGCGGAGGAAGATGTCAAGGCGCGCCTCGAGACCAAGAAGAACGCGCTGAAGGGCAAAGAGGCTCTGGTCGCTCAGTTGGAAGCGGAAGAGGCGGCGCGGCAGAAGGCTCTGGCCGAGGCGGCGAAGAAGGCGGCCGAGGAAGCCCGCAAGGCCCGCGAGGAAGCGGCCCGGCGTGCCTCCACGACGACCACCGTCAAGAAGACGACCACCACCACCGGACATACCGGTACCACGAGCAAGACCACGACCACCACCGGTAAGTCGACCACCACCACCAAGAAGACCACGACCACCATCGACCCGCCGTCCTCGGGCGGGGGCACCACCGGCGGCGACATCGTCGACTACGCGTTGACGTTCCTGGGGACCCCGTACGTCTGGGGCGGTTCCACCCCGGACGGCTTCGACTGTTCCGGCTTCACCAGGTACGTCTACAGGCACTTCGGCATCTCGCTCCCGCACTCGAGCAGCCTGCAGTCCACGTACGGCACCGCCGTCTCGCGGGCGAACCTGGAGCCGGGGGACCTGGTGTTCTTCTTCAGCCCCATCCACCATGTGGGCATCTACATCGGGGGCGGTAAGATGGTGAACGCCGCCGGCACGGGCAAGGGCGTCCGCATCGACTACCTGTGGACCTCGTACAACTGCGGCAGGCGGATACTCTAGGCAGGCCCTCGACCATCTGGACGGCTCCATGACAGCCATCGACGTCTACTACACCCCGGTATTCCTCGAGCACGAGACCGGGGAGCACCCTGAGAACAAGCGGCGCCTCTCGGCGTCCGTGCAGGCGTTGCTCGACAGCGGTCTCGACATCCGGTGGATCACGCCGGATCCGGCGCCCGTCGCTGCCATCGCCCGGGTGCACGATCCGGCGTACATCCAGACGGTGGAGAGGTTGGCCCAGCAGGGCGGCGGATGGCTGGACGGCGACACCTTCGTGTCGCCGCGGTCGTACGAAGCGGCGCTCCTGGCGGCCGGTTCGGGCCTGATGGCCGTCGACAAGGCACTGGGGTCCGGCGAGAAGGCCTTCCTGCTCGTGCGGCCTCCGGGCCACCACGCCCGGCCCAAGCAGGGCATGGGCTTCTGTCTCTTCAACAACATCGCGGTCGCGGCGGCGTATGCGCTGGCAGAGAAGGGCCTCGAAAGGGTGCTCATCGTCGATTGGGACGTGCACCACGGCAACGGGACCCAGGACATCTTCTACCGGGAGCCCCGTGTGCTGTTCTTCAGCACGCACGAGGCAGGCCACTATCCCGGGACGGGCAAGACCGTCGAGACCGGGTCGGATGCCGCGGCCGGCACGATAGTGAACGTGCCGCTCCTTCCGGGCGACGGTGACGGGGCGGTGCAGCAGGCCTTCGACACTCTGCTGGCGCCTCTGGCGCGGGCCTTCAAGCCCCAATTGATCCTGGTCTCAGCCGGATACGACCCGCAGAAGGGCGACCCGCTGGGTGACCTGTGCTTCTCGCAGACCGCCTTCCAGTGGATGGCGGCCCGGCTGGTCCGGATCGCCGGCGAGACCGGCGCGGCCGGTCCGGTCTGCTTCCTCGAGGGTGGATATTCCCCGTCGATGCTCGCGGCGTCGGTGGTGGCCACCATACGTGGGCTGGGAGGGGAGACGCCCGAGTTCAGCCCCACCGTTTCGGCCGACGAGAAGGCCGACGTGCGTGAGGCGCTCGAAGAGGTCAAGCCGTACTGGAAGGGCGCCTTCTAGGCGAGGGAAGGCCGCGCCGGCCGGACCGCCGGGCCGCGGTGCTCATCGGGCGCGCGCCCGACCCTCTCAAGTCGCGGGGCGTTTCCTCCGAAACAGTAGGAGAAGGACGTGCCGCGCCCTCAGCGCTGCGCGTGAACCGTTCGGAGGCTCTTGATGAAGAACATCGACGAGTTGCTGCTGCAGGTGAAAGAGGCGGGTGCATCCGACCTCCACATCAAGGTGGGCAGCCCTCCCATAATGAGGGTCGATGGCGAGCTCAAGGAGCTGCAGGAGCCCGTCTGCTCTCCTGAGGACACGAAGGACTACGCTGCATCGCTCATGAGCGAGAAGCAGATCCGCCGTTTCAGCGAGACCAACGAGATCGACTTCGCGTACAGCGCGCCCAACAGCGGTCGCTACCGCGTGAACGTCTACCGGCAGAGGGGCACCATCTCGATCGCCATGCGCCACGTGGTGACCCGGGTGCCCAACTTCCACGACCTCAACCTGCCGCCGGTGGTGCAGCAACTGGCCCTCGAACCCAGGGGCATGGTGCTGGTCACCGGGACCACCGGCTCGGGCAAGACCACCACGCTCGCGTCGATGATCGACCACATCAACCGCAACCTTCGCAGGCACATCGTCACCATCGAGGACCCCATCGAGATCCTCCACAGCGACGTCAAGTGCATCGTCAACCAGCGGGAGATAGGCCTCGACACCGAGAACTACGGCACCGCCCTCAAGTACGTCCTGCGTCAGGACCCGGACATCATCCTCATCGGCGAGATGCGCGACCAGGAGACGGTCCGCACGGCCCTCACGGCAGCTCAGACCGGTCACTTCGTGCTCAGCACGCTCCACACCATCGACGTGTCCGAGACGGTCAACCGCATCATCGACTTCTTCCCGCTCTACCAGCAGAAACAGGTGCGCATCATGCTCGCCGGCTCGCTGCGCGGGATCATCTCCCAGCGTCTGCTGGTCCGTTCTGACGGCAAGGGGAGGGTGCCCGCCGTGGAGGTCATGGCCATGACCGGCCGCATCCGCGACATGATCCTCGACGCGGGGCAGACCCACAACATCAAGACGGCCATGCAGGAAGGCGACTTCTACGGCATGCAGACCTTCGACCAGAGCCTGTTGAACCTGTTCGAGGCGGGGTTGGTGTCGCTGTCGGACGCGATGCTGGTCGCCAGCAGCCCGCACGATTTCCGGCTGTTGGTGCAGTCTCACGGCCACGTGATCCCCGCGGGGATCTGACGGGCCGCAAGCCCGGTCTCCTAGGTCAGGCGCTTCCGCTCGGTACGCACCGGTTTCGGCTCATCCGTAGCCTGTCTGCGCCCTTCGCGGCCCGATCCCGCCCGCTCTCGCCCGCCCGATCCGGGGCGGCGCTTGCCTGAAGCCGTGAAGCCCACCTGGGAGTTGATGAGCCCGGCGACCAGGGTCGCGAAGGCGGCTGCCAACAGCACCCAGAGGAAGCCGAGGGTGGTGAGGCCTGCACCCACCCAGACGAACAACTGGAGGATGAGCGCGTCGACCAGGACGTTGAGCGCCGCCGCCAGTGCCGCCCGGCCGGGCTTGCTGCGGGCCCGGTGCAGCGGTTTGACGAAGCTGTCGACGAAAGCCAAGACGATGGCCGCGATGACCGCCGCCCACGTCGCCGTGAAACGGAACCGCTCGTGGAGCAGCGAATCGACCAGATATAGAGCCAGGAAGACGGCGACGCTGTTCGCCGCCCAGCGGAGCCAGAACCTCACGGTGTGTCTCCTGTGGATGCCTGCGCCGGTGTCCCGCTCTCGTAGCGAGCGTGCAAGGCGGCCGCCAGTTCCTTGATGCGGTCGCGCGCCGACTGCGGGCTCTCCAGGACCGCCTCACCGAGGAAGCGCAGGACGTCGTAGGCCATCCAGCCCTCGTCGGCGTACGGGATGCGTGCCTCCAGCCGGCCGTCCGGCAGGGCGAAGAAGTCTGTGCCCCGGTCCTGCAGGTGGCGCAGCCAGCGGGGCTGGAAGCGCACCGTCGCCCACGAGGCCACGTCGCCGGGGATGAAGGCCTGGCCGCTCCGGCGCGACGTCAGGTCAACCTCGGGGCGGGGCGTGTAGGTCTCGTCGAGGACCCGGGCGGAGCGTATCCGCTCGAGCTTGAAGGTCCGTTCGGCTTGCGCGCTCAGGCAGAACGCCTCCAGGTACCAGGCTTCCTGGCCACGGAAGAGGAGGTAGGGCTCCACCTGCCTTGTGGAGACTTCGAGCCTGCCCTTGGTGAGGTATTCGAGCTCGACCACCCGGCGGTCGTGGATGCCCCGGCGGATGGCGGCGGTGATCTCGTGGGCCGGGGCCAGCAATTGGTCCACCACGACGGAACCGTCCTCCGGGGAGGCCCCGACGACGGCCTGGATCTTCTCGCGCACCGGCGTGAGCGACTTCAGCCCCGGCGCGGTGAAGGCGTCGCCCAGCAGGTCCAGGGCGAGCAAGAGCGCCCGGGCCATGAGAGGGGAGAGCCGGGCGGGACGGGCGAAGGTGTCGGCCATGACGTCGCGGGTCACGCGGATGCCCTTGGGCTCAGCTTCCGCGAACAAGGCGTAGGTGCCGCCCCCGAAGTTCACCATGTTGACCAGGCGAAGGTCTTCCTCGAGCTCGGCCCGGGTGAGGCCGAGGTCCCGTTCGATGACCTTCCACGGAACGAGCTCCGGCCGCTCCGGTTCCACCAGGTAGTGGAGTAAAGCGACCGCGCGCGCCAGGTGTTCCACGGCGATGGGCTCGCCGTCCTCGTCGTCGGCCGCGGCTTTGCGCGCGGCGGCGGAGCCCCGTCTCGGGGCCGGCTTGGGCGCTCCCGAGGCGGCCGCCGCCTCCCGGGATCCGGGGGCAGCGGGGTCGTCCGCCGGGCCGGTATGAGCTTCGGCCGCTTTGCGTAGCCCGTCTATCAGCTCGTCACGAAGCTGCGTGGGGGCGAGGAGCTCGCCGCAACTCCCGAGCCCTGCCACCCAGGAGAGGAGCAGCCCGGCGTCGGCATAGGGCATCTCGAAGAGGGTGCAGGTGTCGTCGCCGCCGGGGAGGGCGTGTACGTGGGGGGCGAGCCGCTCCACGTACCAGGCCATGTCGTCACCCACGCTGATGGTGGCGGTCCCGCGCACCGGGCCGAGAAGCCAGGGCGGCCGCGCACCGTAGGCAGCGGGGTCGTAGTCTGCCGGCCGGTTGAAGTCGCGGTTCTTCTCGGTCACGAACTTCACGGGCCCGTTGATCCTGGTGACCCGGAAGGTGCGGATGGCGTCGCGCAGATGGTCCCGGCCCACCACGTACCAGTGGCCGTCTATGAAGAAGAGGTTGTACGGGTCGAGCGTGCGGTCCATGAGTGAGGCATCTTGCTCGCTCACGGGGTATGAGAAGGTGACCGTGCGCCCGCGGGCGACCGCGTCCTCGAGCCGAGCCAGCTGCTTGCCCGCCCTGCGGGCGTCCTCGTCGGGCGCGAGGGCCACCGGCAGCAGGCCGAACTGTTCCTCCAGGGCGTCCTGGCGGCCGTGGCAGATGGCGGTGAGGGCCAGGCGCAGCGGCCGCGCGTAGGCGAAGCGCCCATCCAGCGCGGCGAGGGCCATGGAAAGCGCGGTCAGTTCTTCGGGGGTCAGGTCGATCTCCGGCAGCCGGAAATCGTCCTGGCGAAGCAGGTAGAGCTGCTGTTCGCCCACATCGGCCGCATCGGAGCCCGTGAGCACCCGTATCTCGATGCCCACCTTGCCGAGGTCGTGCCGGTCCCCGTTGAAGCGCCGGGTGAACGTGTCGTCGGTCATCCCCCAATAGCCCTCGACCGACTCCTGGATCTCCTGCGCCGTGAACGGGCGGGGCTTGCTGAGGAGGAACGAGAGGAGGGAGAGTTGCCGTATGAGTTTTTCTTTGTCCCGGCTCATGCGCTAAGACTATCGCACGCTGGCTGTTCCTGTCCGGCGGCGCCTTTACAATGTGGGAGATGGACGACGTCCCCGTCATAGGTCTCACACTCATCCTGGGCCATGCTAATTCCGGCAAGCTGGGCCGGGTGCTGCAGTGGTGGGAGTCGCGGCTCGGACTGCAGCCGCTCATCGTGGTCCCCACGAGCCCGGACGCTCGTTCCCTGTCGGCGGAGATGGCCGAGCGCAAGGGAGCGCTCATCGGCCAGTCGCCCGCGGTCACGTTCGACGGCTTGGTGCGCCTGCTGCTCGGAAGGGCGCCACGCTACATCGGGGACTTCGAGCGCACGCTACTGGTCAGTCACCTGCTGCGGGAGGAGCCGCCTCGGGCCCAGGGCTTCTCGGCCGAGTTCCCGGGCATGGCAGGGGTCACGGCGGCGCTGCTGCAGCAACTGGGAGACAGCGGGCGAAGCCTGGAGGAGATCGGGAGGCTGCTGGCGCGCTGGGCGGCTGCCGATGCCGGCTCCGCGGCTCTCGCGGCCGATATCGAGCGGCTGCTGGCTCGGTACTCCGCTCTCAGGGACCAGTTGGGGCTCTGCGACCGGTCCGACGCCGTGCGCGAGGCTTTGGGTGCTGCGTCCGAGTGGCGCCGTCCGCTGGCGTTCTACGGCTTCACCTCGTTCACGCTCGCCCAGCGGAAGCTACTCGAGACCCTGGCCGGGAACGCCGAGATCCTGCTGGTGCTGGACGCAGACCGGGAGGACGGCGCTCAAGATATCGGCTACGCAGGTCTCACCACCCCGGAAGAGTTGCGGGCCTGGGAGAGATCGGCCGCCGGCCGGGTGGAGGTGTTGCGGTCTGAGGAGCGGTACACGTCACTGGCGGGCATGTATCTGGAAAGACACTTCGCCGAGAACCTATCGCCCGATGAGCCGGCGCCGGTCGCGTGGGACGAGGAGGATGGGGGAGTCCGCTTCCTGCTGGCCTCCGGACAGCGCAACGAGGCCGAACTGGCTGCCCAGCAGATCGCGGAGCGCATCCGGTGCGGCACGGCACCCGGCCAGATAGCGGTCATCGTCCGCAGCACCAAGACGTGGGGCAGGTTGCTCGAGGACGTGCTGCTCTCGTGCGGTATCCCGTGCGAGGTCGACGAGCGGGTCGCGCTGGGGGAGACGGGCCTGGGGCACGCTTTCCTGGCCGGAGTGCGGGGCGTGGCCGCAGATGACGCGGAAGCCGTCGCCGACTACCTGCGCGGCCCCTTCAGCCTGTTGACGTTGGAGCAAGCCGCCGACGTGGAATTGGCCTACCTCCGCGGCACCGCCCGCGGGGTGCAGGCTTTGGCCCGGTCTGCGGAGTCGCTGGTCCAGGGCTCCTTGCAGGCGCTCATGGACGTCGTCGTGACACGCGGCGGGGAGCGGTCCGTCGACCTGGACGCCGCCCAGCGGTTGGGCGAACAGATGCTCTCCGCATGCTTGACCGCTTTCGCCCGCGCGGCGAGCGGCCCGGAGCGCGCCGGCACGGCCGCGCTCGATATGGGCGCCGACGCCCGGGCGGCGCGCGCCTTGCGGGACGCCCTCTCGGAGTTGTCGGCCTTCCGCACCGAAGGTAGCCTGCCGGAGGGCGTGCTTCGAGTCGAAGTGCTTCTTCCGGCACTTGCCCGGGTCGGTGTCGCCGGGGCGCCCACTGCCCCCGAAGGGGCGGTGCAGGTCCTCACGGCCCATCGCGCACGGGCCCGGCTCTTCGATACCGTGTTCATCCTCGGCCTGGTCGAGGGTGAGTTCCCCCGCCGGGGGGACCGGCCGGGTCTACTCACACCGGCCCAGCGAACCAGGCTCGAAAACCTGGGAGGGGAGGTCTTCAACCAGCAGCCGGACGACGAGGAAGCGCTGTTCGTGCGGGCTCTGTCCCGGGCCCGGCGGCACCTGTTCCTGAGCGCCCGGGACGCGGATGACGCGGGAGGCTTCGCCGGGCAGTCCTACTACTGGTCTCGGTCGAAGATGCTGTTGGGCGTCGAGGACTCCGGCGTGATCCACCGGACGCTGGCCGACCAGGTCTACCCGGCCGGCGAGGCGCCGTCGATGAGGCACTACCTTCGTGCCTGCGCCGCAGGGGGGTTGCAGCCACACGACTCATGCCGCCCTGCGCCTCTCGCGCCTCCATCCTGGACGCGTTCGGGATCGCCGGCGGGGTTCGTCAGCGATGCGGTGAAGGCCGAGCTGGCAGCCACCGGGTCGTTCTCTCCGTCCTCTCTGGAGAGCTACCTCAAGTGCCCGTTCTCCTGGTTCATCGAGAGGGTCGTGGGCGCCGACGACATGGAGACCCTGGCCGACAATCGGGTCACCGGCGAACTCCTTCACCAGGTATTGCGGGACACCTTCCTGGAACTCAAGTCCAGAGAGGCGTTGCCGCTCCGCAGGACGGAGCTGGATATGGCGCAGGCCATCGCCGCCGGCCTTGTCGATGCTGCCGTAAACAGCGACCGGTGCCCCGGCACGGTCGCCGAGCGCCGGGTGATGGGCTGGAAGTTGAGGGGCTGGGTACGCGAGGTCCTGGCCATGGAAGCGGACGCGGAGAGCAGCTTGCAGCCGTTCGAGACCGAGACCACAGTGGGCGGGGTGGACGGCGTCGATGTGGGTGGGCTGGCCCTCAGGGGTCGTGTGGACCGGATAGATCACTCCACCCGGGACCACCTGTTCATCGTGGACTACAAGAGCGGCAGCGTACCGAGCAAGAACAAGATAGGCACCGAGGAGGCCCTGCAACTCCCTCTGTACATGCTGGCTCTTGCTGCCGAGCGGCCGGATGCCGAGGTCGTCGGTGGTGTCTATCTCTCAGCCAAGGATCGCAAGCGGACCGGGGTGGCCGCTCCCGGCTCGGAGGACCTGCTGGGCAAGCAGGTCAAGGACTGTGCCACCTCCGACGAAGAGGGCTTCCAGGCGATGCTCGAAGGTGCGCTGGGATTGGCCAAGCAGGCGGCCGGCGGCATGCGCCGGGGAGACATCCTGCCGCAGACCCGGCGCAAATGTCCGGACTACTGCCAATTGGGCCCGGTCTGCAGGGCCAGGAGAGGCTAGGGTCCCCGTGGACTACCGCGATCAAGCCTCCCTTTCCGACGCGCAGCGCGCGGTGCTGTTCGAGCAGGCCCCCCGGGCTCTCGTCGCCGCGGGCGCAGGCAGCGGGAAGACCAAGCTGCTCGTCGCCTACTTCGTGCACTGCCTTCTCGACCTGGGACTCAAGCTCGAGGACCTTGCGGCGGTCACGTTCACGCGCAAAGCCGGGTCGGAGCTGGCGGAGCGCATCCGCAAGGAGTTGGTGCGATTCGGGCAGCCGGAGCTCGCCCGGTCGCTCGATGTAGCGGCGATCGGCACGATCCACGGCCTGTGCCGGCGCCTCCTCGCGGCGGAGGCCCTCAAGGCAGGCGTCGACCCCTCTTTCGGCGTGCTCGAGGCCGATGCCGAGCAGCTCATCAAGAAGGAGGTCTGGCGCCAAGCGTGGGCCAAGGTGGTCGAACAGGCTTCGGAGGAGGACCTGCAGGTGCTGGCCTCCCGGGGTGACGGCATGGAGGACTTGGTGCTGCCGCTCTACGACCGGCTGCGCGGCCTTGGCCGCCAGTCCCCGGAAGTGCAGATCACCGCCGCGCCATCCGATCCCGGCGCCCGGCAAGCGCTCGTGGAGGCCTGCGACCACGCTCTGGCTCAGGGCAACGCCGTTCCCAAGATAGGGTCCGATCTGCGGAAGAGCCTGGACCGGCTGAACAGATGCCGCCTGTGGCTCGAGCAGGTCGAACGCGAAGGGGATGCTCACTGCCGGGTGGCCGAGACTTCAGAGTTCTTCCCTTCCCGGTCCACACCGAGTGCCAAGCCCTACCTGGAGCCTGTGGAAGGCGCGCTCATCCGCTACCGGCAGACCCTGGCGCAGACCGAGCTTGGCAGGCTGGTGGACGTCGTCAACAAGTTGCTGAGCGTCTTCCACGAGCTGTACGAATCGCACAAGCAGGCTCGCGGGGTCCTCGACTTCTCGGACTTGGAGGTCAGGGCCAAGCTCATGCTGGACGACTCCCGAGGAGCGAGGGGCCCGGTCATCGCATCGCACATCCTGGTGGACGAGTTCCAGGACACCAACGAACTGCAATGCGCCATCATCGACGGACTTCGCCCGGAGAAGCAGCTGATGGTCGGGGACGCCCGGCAGAGCATCTACAGCTTCAGGGGGGCGGACGTCGGGGTGTTCATGCGGCGCATGGAAGATGGGGGGATCGCGCAGCACCGGTTGGACACCAACTATCGGAGCCGTCCCGAACTGATAGCGTTCGTCAACCACCTGTTCGGCAGGCCCTCTCTCTTCGCGGACCGCTTCGGCCCGCTGCAGGCCGGGCGGGATGGCGGGTGCTCCGCGGGCGACGAACCGCGCGGCACGGCCGGCCCCACGGAGATACTGGTGGTGGACCGGGCGGCGCCCGACGGCGAAGAAGGGTTCTTGACCAAGCAGCAAGCCGAGGCCTATGTCGTAGCCGACACGGCTCGCCGGCTCGTCGACGAGCGTGGTTGGAGCAAGCAGGACATAGTGGTGCTTCTGCCGCAACTCACTCAGGTCAACGAGTACCAGGATGCCCTGCAGGCACGCGGGCTCGAGGTGTACGTGGTTCGGGGCAAGGGCTACTACTCGCAGGACGAGATCGCCGACATCCTGGCCCTGCTCCGCTTGCTGCTCAACCCGCACGACGACCTGGCGCTGCTCACGGTCCTTCGGTCGCCGTTGGTGGAGGTGAGCGACGATTGCCTCTACCAGATCGGCCGCGCCGCGCGCGGCCGCCGCGCGCTCTCATTGTGGGACGTAGTCCGCGACGGGGCGCTCGCAGGCATGTTGGAGACGGCGGACGAGTCCCGCCTGCAGGGCCTCCAGGACCGGCTCGACAGGTTGAGGTTGCGGATCGGACGCCCCGGGCTGTCCCGCCTCATCGACGATGCCGTCACCGCCTGCGACTACGATCTCTGCCTGCTTGCGGCGCCGCACGGCAAGCGCCGGTTCGCCAACGTGCGCAAGCTCATGAGGATGGCTGCCGAGTACGAGGACCTCGAAGGCCCCGATCTGAAGGGCTTCGTGACCCTCATCGGGTCGCTCAGCGACATGGGGGACGACGAAGGCAATGCTCCCAGCCTGGCCGAGGGCGAGAACGTGGTGCGCATCATGACGGTACACCAAGCCAAGGGTCTCGAGTTCAACGTGGTCATCTTGGCGGGGCTGCACAAGGATCCGAACCCGTACAAGGCTCCCGAGATCCTCGTGGGCAGCGACGGGACCATGGCAGCGCGGCTGCGCGTCGACAAGAGCGACCCGGATAGGCCGGGATGGGGGCCGGTCGAAGCCATCATCGCCGACCAGCAGCGTCGCGCCGAAGACGAGGACATCCGATTGCTCTACGTGGCCATGACCCGGGCTCGGGACCAGTTGGTCCTGGTCGGTTCCCGTAAGGCCAAGGACGACCCGGACGCCGCCCGTATCGGTACGATCGTGACCGCGCTCGGCTTGGATCATCCGCCGCTCCCCGGAGAGGTGGTGCCGTTGGAGGATATCCACGCCGTGGTCAAGGGCGTGGCCGCATGCAGGCCGGATGACGGGGCCGTGGCCTCCGCCGGGCCGTCCGAGCGGGCAAGGGTGGCTGCATCCCCGTGTCTCTTGGACGTCCCGAGTTCGCCGCCCGCCGCCCGGCAGGTCAGCTTCTCGGCGCTGTCGGCCTACGATCGCTGCCCGCAACGCTTCTACCTGGAGCGGGTCCTCGGGCTCGGCCCGGAGCTACCGGCGCGGGCACTCGGGTTCCCCACCGACGGTGACGGTGCGGCGGACGATGGGGAGCCGGCAGCCGACGGCCTCCTGGATGGGGACGAACTGCACAGCGGCATCGAGGTGGGCCTGCTCGTCCATACCCTGCTGCGGCGGCTGGATCTTGCCGGTCCCGAGCCCGAGGGCGCCGGCCTCAAGGCGCTGGCCCAGGAGATCGCCCGGGAGCAGGGGTTGGCGGCAGGGAGTCGCGTGGTCGATCGGGCGGCAGCGCTCACCGCCGCCTTCTGGACCTCCGATGCGGCCCGCGCGACCGGTCTGGCCCAAGCGTCCAAGGAGACACCCTTCTTCTTCGTGCACGGGGGAGTCGCCGTCAACGGCGTCATCGACCTGCTCGTCCGCAGCGACGAACGCTGGCTGATAGCCGACTACAAGTCGAACGCTCTGAACGGCCGCTCTCCGGAGGAGGCCGCCGCCACGTACCACCTGCAGGCCGCGATGTACTGTCTGGCAGCCCTCAAGGCGGGGGCATCCGCGGTGCGCATGGAGTTCCTGTTTCTGGAGCGACCGGACGAACCGGTGGGTTTCGACTATGGGAGGGGGGACCTTGCCGGGCTCGAAAAACGGCTGGAACATGCCCTCTCAGGTCTCGAGGCGGGAGACTTCCACCCGCAGTTCGGCCCCGGATGCGCGAGTTGTGGCATTAAAAATGTCTGCGACACCGTGAACGGCCGCCGACTGGTGGTAGAATAGGCGACCGGCGAGGGGGTCACCCCACGCGGCGGGGTGTAGCGCAGCCTGGTAGCGCGCATCGTTCGGGACGATGAGGTCCCGGGTTCAAATCCCGGCACCCCGACCATTCAAGACGGAGAGAGTCTGCGAGACGCAGGCTCTTTTCTCGTTTCAGGCCCTATTCGGAGATCCAGATGATCAGCACCACGTGCGATCCGTCGGCGTCCGGGGTGGACCCGAGGCTCTCCGATTGCCCCGGAGGAGCGAGTGTCGAGGTGGTGAAGTCGTAGTTCCAGGTGGAAGGCTGCAGCGCGCGGTTGGCCTCCAGCACGGGGAACATCTTCTTCTGGTCAAGCAGCCGCGCGGAGACATCCTGAGCCTGCGCCGGCGGGCCCCCCTCAAGCGTCACGGACAGGCCGTAGGTGGAGCTGATGGAGCGGACCAGATCGACGAGATCGTCGGCGTCCTTGCGGGGCAGGAAGACCGCGTACGTAGGCCCGCTGATCCAGAGGGTCCTGTCGAGCGGGTCTAGGCCGGTGAACTGCTTGATGGCGTCCGCGAGGGCTGTGGCCTGATCGGACGACAGGGTGGCTTTGGTGATGTCGCCGCCGTCCACGGGGCCGGTGGTCCCGGTGCCCCCGTCAGCGGTGGAGTCTGTCTTGGCCGCGGTAGTGGTGTCTGTACCGCTCGGTGGCGCGGTGGTCTCCGAACCGGCCGCTGTGGTGCCGGTCGCCGGCTCGCCGCCGGTCGTGTCGATGGGGGCGTGGAAGGCCACGTATACGGGGGTCTCCGCGTCGTTGAGCGCACGGATCATCGCCTTGGGATCCTGCGTGACCACGAAGGTGACGTTGGGCTGAGCCCCGGCCAGAGTGGAGGCCCCGGCGGTCGTCGTGGTGGCCGGAGCGGCGGTGGTCATATCCTGGGGGGAGCCTGTGCCCGCTGCTTCACTGAGAGCGGACGGCGCAGCTGTGGTGGCCGCGGCGGCGGTGCCGCCCGTCCTGGCGGAGTCGGTCGCCAGGTTCGCGTCGGAGTTCGACTTGGCTATGCCATACCCCACGACCGCGGCGAGCAACGCGCACACGGCGACTGTGGCCGGGATCCACGCGCGCACCGTGCGATACCAGCGCGGCGTGCGGTAGAGGCGCTTCGCTTCAGCGGGCTGGGCGACCGGCCGGCCGCCCGGGGAGGGGAAGACCAATTCCCCGATGGCGCGGTATTCGAGGTCTTCCGGCGGGTCGTCGAGGGCGGTCTCTTGAAGCACGGAGACGACGTACTGCTGCCTGCGCAACCGGGCGGCGCACTCCGGGCACTCGGCCAGATGGGTCTCGACCATGATCCTTGTGTCGTGGTCGAGCTGCCCGTCGAGATAGTCGACCGCTATCTCGGCCCAATCGTCTACGTGTTGGTCGCCCCTGATCATCATCCTCAACGTTCCCCTGGTGTACCCGGCCGTGTGACGCCCCCGGCCGTACCCGGGTTCCGCACGCCCGGGACCTCGTAGCCTGCTTTGACGAGCGCCTCGGCCAGCGCCTCTCGAGCCCGGAAGATCCGGGACTTGATGGTCCCCTCCTGCACCCCGAGGATCTCGGCGGCTTCGTCGTACGGGAAGCCGAGCAGGTCGCACAGCACCACCGCGAAGCGGAAGCCTTCGCTCAGGCTCATGAGCGCATCCCGCAAGGGGTCGGAGAGTCCGTCTATGGCCGGGTCTATGCCCTCCCTGCCAGAGCCCACCACGGCGCCGGTGCCGCCTGGCCCGGAGACCTCTTCGAGGATCTCGCCGTCCATCGGCTCGGGGCGATGCCTGCGTAGATGGTCGTAAGCCGCATTGACCACGATGCGATGGAGCCAGGTGGAGAAGCGGGCGTCACCTTTGAAGGAGTCCAGGTTGCGGAAGGCCTTGATGAAGGCCTCCTGCGCGACATCGGCCGCATCCCAGGGGTTGCCGAGCGTGCGGAGCGCGAGGTTGTAGGCCCTGCGCTCGTGCCGCCGGTAGAGTTCCGTCACGGCTTCCGTATCGCCGGAACGGGCTCTTTCGATCAGATGGGTGTCCGCGTCGCGGACCTGCGGGCTAAGGCTCAAGCCTTGTGTGCTCCTTTGGGCTCCACATCCTCCAAGGCGCTTCACATTCTAACAGGGTCGACTGGCGGAGTCAGAAGTGTCGTCCGCCACGCGATTGTGGCGTTATGCGGGGAGGATGTATCCTGTTCCCTCATTCCCGGAGTCCCAGGAAGGGCGCTGATGGAGAAGGGAGGGCACATGTCTGAAGACGAACGCATCGACGGCGACGCGGTCGATACCGCGGCGGAGGTCGCGCCGGAAGGGATGCCGGACCAGGAGACCATGCGGCGGTTCGAGGAAGAGATCCGCAACCTGACGGTCGCCGACCACGTGATGCTCATGCTCCACTCGCTTTCGTCGCTGGCCATCGAGAGGATGGGCCTGACCCCGGACACGGAGGCCCGCAAGGACCTGGCGCAGGCGAGTATGGCGATCGACGCGTTCCGGGCTTTGGTGGGCGTGCTCGAAGGCAAGCGTTCGCCTGACGAGATGGCCGCGCACCGCGCCGCTCTTTCGCAATTACAGATGGCCTACGTGGCCGCGCTCGGAGGCGGCGGCCGGGACTGAGGCCCCGCGTCGAGCGCCGCGACCGAGTCTCCGCGTCGACACTGGGACCGGACGTTGCGGGCTGGGCCGCCCGGTCGCCGCGGCGGGCCGTGGTACGCTGTCTCACTGGCGCCGCCCGGCCGTCCCACGGCGGCGGGTCGCAGAGGGCAACGTCTGTAAAGGAGAGGCATGGCCGTTCAGATCGGCATCATCGGCGGGAGCGGGCTGTACGACATGGCGGAATTGACGGACCGGGAAGAGGTCCGGTTGTCCACCCCGTTCGGCGACCCGAGCGGTCCCTACGTCCTCGCGACGTTGCGCGGGCACCGGGTTGCGTTCCTCGCCCGGCATGGGGCGGGCCACAAGATCTCTCCTTCGGAACTCAACTTCCGCGCCAACATCTTCGGCTTCAAGCTGCTCGGCGTCGAGAGGATCTTCTCGGCCAGCGCCGTCGGCAGCCTCCAGGAGCAGTACCCGCCGCTCGACATCGTCATCCCCGACCAGTTCTACGACCGCACCAAGGGCCGTATCAGCACGTTCTTCACCGGGATGGGGGTAGTGGGCCACGTCTCGTTCGCCCATCCGGTGTGCCCGGAACTGATGGAGATCGCGTACCAGTCGGCCGTCGAGGCCGGGGCGACCGCACACAAGGGCGGCACCTACGTCTGCATGGAAGGGCCCCAGTTCTCCACGATGGCCGAGTCCCAGCTCTACCGCTCATGGGGGATGGACGTCATCGGGATGACCAACCTGCAGGAAGCCAAGCTCGCCCGGGAAGCGGAGATCTGCTACACCACCATCGCCCTGGTCACCGATTATGACTGCTGGCATCCCGATCACGACAACGTGACCGTGGACATGATCATCGCCAACTCGGTGCGCAACGCGGAAGTGGCGCAGCAGTTGATCGCCACGGCGGTCGAGCGGGTGCCCGCCGAGCGGAAGTGCTCCTGCGGCAGCGCTCTGGCGACCGCGATCATGACCCACGCGGACGCCATCCCGGACAAGACCAAGCAGGACATGGCGCCCATCATCGGTAAGTACGTGAGGTAAAGACATGGTCGACGCACACGGCAAGAGCCCGATCCTCGCGGTCGGTTCGGTAGCTTTCGATTCCATCAAGAACCCGTTCGGTGAGGCGAACAGGGTGGTCGGCGGCTCGGCCACGTACTTCTCGCTGGCCGCGTCCTTCTTCACGGACGTCCGGCTGGTGGCGGTCGTCGGCGAGGACTTCGCCGAACGGGGCGCCGAGGTGTTCGGCGGGCGGTCCATCGACACCTCAGGCCTTCAAGTGATGCCGGGCGAGACGTTCCGCTGGAAGGGCGTCTACGGGTTCGACCTCAACCAGCGCGAGACCATCTACACCAAGCTGAACGTCTTCGAGGACTTCCAGCCGGTGATATCGGAGGAGTGGCGCACGTCGCCCTTCGTCTTCCTGGGCAACATCCACCCGAAGCTGCAACTCGACGTGCTCGACCAGGTCGAATCACCGAAACTGGTCGCGGCCGACACGATGAACCTTTGGATCGAGAACACCCCGGACGACCTGGCCAAGGTGCTCGAGCGGATCGACATCCTCATCATCAACGACTCCGAGGCCCGCGAGTTGTCCCGGGAATCGAACCTCGTGAAAGCGGCGCGGACTCTGCGGGCCATGGGCCCGGCGACGGTCGTGATCAAGCGCGGGGAACACGGGGTCCTGACGACCACGTCGCGGGACGGGGAGTTCTTCACGGCGCCCGCGTTGCCGCTCGAGGAAGTCTTCGACCCGACGGGCGCTGGGGACACCTTCGCCGGCGGATTCGTTGGCTACCTGGCCGCCTGCGGGAACACCCACGACTCGTCGCTGGCGCGAGCCATCATCTACGGGAGCACGCTGGCGTCCTTCGCCGTAGAGGACTTCAGTATCGACCGTCTGCTGCGGCTGGAGCAGCGCGAGGTGGACGAGCGCTTCCGGCTCTTCAAGCGCATGACGCACTTCGACGAGGTCTAGCCTCGCCGAGGCCTGGCGGTGCTGCACCGCCGCCGCGCGGACACTCCGCCGGACTTTCCATCAAAACGACACCGGCCGCCCCTAGGGGCGGCCGGTGTGTCTTCACGGTGATGTGAGGTGCGTCAGGCTTCCGGGGCCTCCGGCGCAGGGGCTGCGGCCGGAGCTTCCTGGGCCGGCTCTTTGCGAGGCTGACGGGGCCTGGGCGGGCGGGGCGCCCGCGGAGCGGCAGGTTCGGCCGCCGACTCGGCGGCAGGGGTCGCCCCAGCGGGGGCGGCGGCGAAAGCTTCGGCCGGCACGGGAGCGGCAGCCGGAGCAGCCTGGGCGGCGGGGGCAGGACGGGCCGGAGCTTGCGATGGGGCAGGGCCGGAAGCGTGCTCTGCACCGGCGGCAGCGGCGCCCTGGTCCGTCGAGGGGGCTTGGGCCGCCTGCGGGGCCTGGGCGGCCCGGAGCTCTTCAGCGGTGGGGAAGTCCACTGCGATCTTGTCGCCGTCGCGGCGGATGGTGGTGTTCTGGAGGTAGGCGAGGGTCCAAGACTTGCGGGTGTCGTCCGCTTCGCCGGCCATGGCCGAGTCCACGTCGAGGACGCTGCCGTACAACTGCTCCACCAGGCGGATGGATTCGTCGGACGTCAGATTGAGCGGCTTGAGTTGGGCCGCCACCTTGGCGAGGATGGCCTTGAGGGCCGCCAGGGAGTCGCTCTCCTGGACGTCGCCGTCGCCGGAGCGGCGCTGCTGCCCGTCGTCGTCCCAGTCGCGGTCACGATCGCGGTCGCGGTCCCGGTCGCGACGGTCGTCCCGCCGGTCGCGGTCGCGGCCGTCGTTGTCCCGGCGGTCTCTCTTGCTCATTGCTTCTCCCTCTTGATCTGTTCGCGATAGAAGTCCACGGCCTTGCTCACGCCTTCGGTGAAATCGACCTTCCAGGCCCAACCCAGTTCGTTCTGAGCTTTGGACGAGTCGAGCGCGATGTGCTCGACCTCTCCCGGGCGGACCGGTGCGTAGTTCGGCTGGATGTCCGACCCGACGGCCTTGCGAACCGCCTCGAACACCTCGAGGTCACTCACCTCGATGCCTCTCCCCAGATTGTAGACGCCGCTGACCGGGCTGTTAAGGGCGAGGACGTTGGCCGCGGCGATGTCGCCGACGTAACAGTAGTCGCGAGTCTTGCTGCCGTCGCCGAAAATGGTCGGCGTCTTGCCTGCCAGCAAGAGCAGCGAGAAGATGGCGACCACGCCGGCCTCGCCGTGCGGGTCCTGCCGCGGGCCGTAGACGTTGGGGTAGCGCAGCACCGTGTACTCGATGCCGTGGTTGGCCTTATAGGTGAACAGGTAGTGCTCGACGGTGTGCTTGCTCACACCGTACGGCGCTAGGGGGTCGATGGGGTGGGCCTCGTCCACGGGGATGTAGATGGGCTCACCCACCAGCGCCCCGCCGGTACCGGCGTAGATGATCTTCCTGACGCCGTACTCGCGGCAACATTCCATGAGGTTGAGCGAGCCGAGGATGTTGATGCTCGCGTCGTAGGCGGGCTCGCGCACCGACCGGGCCACCTCGATGTGGGCGGCGTGGTGGACCACCACTTCCGGCTTCTCGGTGCGGAAGACGTCGCGGAGGGTCTCGTCGCGGATATCCGCCTCATAGAACGTCGCACCCGCTGGGAGATTCTCGCGCTTGCCACTCGCGAAGTTGTCGACTATGGCCACCTCATGCCCGAGTGCCAGGAAGCTGTCGCTCACGTGCGAAGCGATGAAGCCGGCCCCTCCGGTGACAAGGATCTTCACGTGTACTCCTCCGACTATCCGACTATCGAACCAGTGCTATCCGCCACGGTTCTCAGTGTAGCCGATACGATATACTCACGCGGCCGAGGCCAGGGACATGCGGGCGAACGGGACGTGGCGCAGCCTGGTAGCGCACCTGCTTTGGGAGCAGGGGGCCGGCGGTTCGAATCCGCCCGTCCCGACTATCGTCTCGGCAAGGCTCATCGCCGGGCGGGTGTAGCTCAGTTGGTAGAGCGTCAGCCTTCCAAGCTGAATGTCGCGGGTTCGAACCCCGTCGCCCGCTCCTTTCGGTGAGCATTCCTCCACGGCATCGTGGGCCGAGCGCCTGTAGCTCAGCTGGATAGAGCAACGGACTTCTAATCCGTGGGTCGCAGGTTCGAATCCTGCCAGGCGCGTAGCGGGCTCGGGGCCCACGTCACTTTCCGGGTTCGGCACTATCTTCGATTTCTCACGATCGACAAATACCACTCTCTGGACTTGCGCTGGACGCATCTGTGTTGTTAATGTGACCGGAAGGTAAGTTACCGTAAGGTCAAGCTACACAGGAGGCCTCGGTGAGCGGGCGTGGAGGGCCGGCTGGCCAGTGCTTGTCGCGGACAAGGGACAAAAGGATCAATGCTGCCTGGAAGCGGTCCGGCGTCAGTCCGGATGATCTGCCGATAGAGCATCCGCCCGAAAGCGTCGCGGCCATGCTCGAGGATCTAGCGAAGTCGGTGCCGCGAAAGTTCTGGGAACCGGCCGGTACCGGCATCGGGCCTGACGGAGTGGAGCGACTCGTCGGTGACTGGTATCCGGTGCCGAGAGACAGGCGTGTCCGCGTTTTCCGGTTCTCGTTCTCTCTGACTGGGCGGCGTGACTTCAGCCACTCCATCGACATCCTGCTTCTGGAGGATGGGAGATGGGCTCTCTGGGAAAGCGGTCACTGGCCACAAGGGCGCGAACTGGTGCGGGATCCTCAGCACCTCGGGCCCGTGCTCGCCGCTCTGTCCTGGAGGCCGTGGCCTCGAGGCCCCGGTGTGGGCCACGACCTCAAACGCTTGCGCGAATAGCATCACGAAGTATCCCGTAGCCCCCTGAGTCCGCGCCCGGTCTCGTGGACACAGCTCCCACCCGGGTCGATCGGGCGGGCCTTTTCCTTTGCACCCCAGCCCAATCCGCTATACTGTCCTGCGCTCGTGAGACAGGGGTCGGGTTCGGCACGCACTTGGGCTTACGAGACGGTCTGCGGCAAGCCCACTCGGGCGCGCGGCGGACAGTCGTGGTGAACGTAGCTCAGTTGGCAGAGCACTGGGTTGTGGCCCCAGCGGTCGTGGGTTCAAGTCCCATCGTTCACCCCTCAGGAACCGGTAAGCTGCCGGTCCCCGCGGGGTTGGTTCGAGCTGTGAAGCGTCAGGCGGGTGTGGCGGAATGGCAGACGCGCATGCCTTAGGAGCATGTGTCTTTGACGTGGAGGTTCGAGTCCTCTCACCCGCATCCGGGTAACACCCTCCTAGAAGGAACGAAAGGAAGAACGTGAAGACGACCCTCAGCGAGCGCGAAGGAAACACGGTCAAGCTTGCGGTCGAGGTTTCCAGCGAGGAGCTGCAGGAAGCTTTCGAGTCGCGTTTGAAGAAGCTGCAGAAGGAAGCCCGGCTTCCCGGCTTCCGGCCCGGCAAAGCTCCGCTCGCCATGCTGCGGCAGCGCGTGGGCGACCAGGCCATCCTTCTCGAGGCCATCGACGACTCCCTTGGCACCTGGTTCACCCGGGGCGCCCTCGAACTCAACCTCGACGTGGTGGACACCCCGCAGATCGACATGGGTGACGACCTTCCCGAGTTGGGCAAGGATTTCAGCTTCTCCGCGACCGCTACCGTCATGCCCGAAGTGGAGCTGGGGCAGTACAAGGGCGTGGAAGTCGTCAAAGAGAACGACGCCGTGACCGCTGAGGAGATCGACTCCCAGATGGATCGCCTCCGCAACGAGTTCGCCGAGCTCAAGCCGGTGGAAGGCCGCGCGGCCGAGAAGGGCGACTTCGTGACCGCCGACTTCAGCGCTGAGGTCGAAGGCATGGGTGTCGACGGGCTGCAGGCCACCGACTTCGTGTTCGAGGTCGGCGCGAGCCGCATCTTCGAAGAGGTCGAGCAGGCCGTTCCCGGGATGAACGCGGGCGACACCAAGACGGTGGCCGTGCCGCTTCCCGAGGGCTTCCCCGACGACATCGCCAACAAGACCGCCGATTTCACCATCACGGTGAAGGAGATCAAAGAGAAGATCCTTCCGGCGCTCACCGACGAATGGGCCGCGGAGATCAGCGAGTTCGCCACCATGGACGAGCTGCGTGCTGAGATCCAGGGCAAGATGCAGGCCGGCAAGACCTACCAGGCCGACCAGAAGTTCCGCGCCCAGGCCGTGCAGGCCGTCGCCGACAAGGCGAGCCTCGACATGCCCGACATCGTCGTCAAAGAGCAGGCTGAAGAGATGCTCAACGACTTCGCCCGGTCTCTCCAGGCCCAGGGCGCCGACATGAACGCCTACATGGCCGCCACCGGCACCACCGCCGAGCAGATGCTCGAGGACATGAAGCCGACCGCCGCCAACAACGTCAAGACCGGTCTGGTCCTCGACGCGGTCGCGCAGGCCGAAGGCCTCGAGGCCAGCGACGAGGACATCAAGGGCGCCGTCATGCAGATGGCCATGGCCGGCCGCGTGGATCCCAAACAGTTCGAAGAACGGCTGCGCAAGTCGGGCCGTTACCAGACCGTCGTGTGGCAGGTCCTCCGTGACAAGGCCGCCGACTTCATCGCCGCCAACGCCGTCGCCCTGACCGAGGGCGCTGCCGCGGTGGCCGAGGCCAAAGCCGCCCTCGCGAAAGCCGAGACGGCCAAGGATGCCGACAAGGCCGCCGACAAGCCGGCCAAACCCAAGACCACCCGTGCGAAAGCGAAGGCGGAAGCTGCTCCGGCCGAGGCCGAAGCGGCCCCCGAAGCCGCTGCGGAGACCGAGGCCCCGGAGGCGTAGGTCCCGCTGCGCGACAGCATCACGCAGAAAGGACGGTTGCCGTGAGCCCACTCATACCGATGGTGGTCGAACAGACCAGCCGAGGCGAACGCGCGTTCGATATCTATTCGCGCCTGCTCAGCGAGCGCATCATATTCCTTGGCAGCGCCGTCAACGACCAGGTGGCCAACCTGGTGGTGGCGCAGTTGCTGCACCTCGAGTCCGAGGATCCCGACAAGGACATCTCGCTGTACATCAACAGCCCGGGCGGCAGCGTGTACGCCGGTCTGGCCATCTACGACACCATGCAGTTCATCAAGCCGGACGTCTCGACGATCTGCGTGGGCATCGCCATGTCCATGGGCGCACTGCTCCTGGCGGGCGGGGCTAAAGGTAAACGGTTCGCGCTGCCGAACTCGAAGATACTGATCCACCAGGTGTCGGGCGGCTTCGAAGGTCCGGCGACGGACATCGAGATCCACGCCCGCGAGGCGCTCAGCCTGCGCAAGCGGCTGGACGAGATCCTCGCCAAGCACACGGGTCAGGAGTTCGAGAAAGTGAGCAAGGACACCGACCGGGATTACTTCATGACGGCCGAAGAGTCGCTGGCGTACGGGATCGTCGACAAGATCATCGAGCACAGGTAGGGGGTCGCACTCGTGCCGAAACCGCCAGGAGGATCCGAACAGCTCCTCTGCAGCTTCTGTGGCAAGAGCCAGCGCCAGGTCAAGAAACTGATCGCGGGGCCGGGCGTCTACATCTGCGACGAGTGCATCGACCTCTGCAACGAGATCATCGACGAGGAGTTCTCGCCTCCGGCGACCCTTGACCTCGACAACCTGCCGAAGCCGAAAGAGATCTACGGGATCCTGTCGGACTACGTCATCGGCCAGGAAGAGGCCAAGCGCGCGCTGTCCGTGGCGGTCTACAACCACTACAAGCGCGTGCAGATGGGCACCCAGTCGGAAGACGGGGTGGAGCTGCAGAAGTCGAACATCCTCCTGCTCGGCCCTACCGGGTGCGGCAAGACCCTGCTTGCGCAGACGCTGGCCCGCATCCTCAACGTGCCGTTCGCCATCGCCGACGCCACCGCTCTCACCGAGGCCGGCTACGTGGGCGAGGACGTGGAGAACATCCTCCTCAAGCTCATCCAGGCCGCGGACTTCGACATCAAGAAGGCCGAGACCGGCATCATCTACATCGACGAGGTCGACAAGATCGCCCGCAAGGCCGACAACCCGTCCATCACCCGGGACGTCTCGGGCGAGGGCGTGCAGCAGGCCCTGCTGAAGATCCTGGAAGGCACCACGGCCAGCGTCCCGCCGCAGGGCGGGCGCAAGCATCCGCACCAGGAGTTCCTCACCATCGACACCACGAACATCCTGTTCATCTGTGGTGGCGCCTTCGCCGGCCTCGAGAAGCTCATCGAACGGCGCATCGGCAAGAAGGGCGTGGGCTTCGGCGCGGAGATCGAGAGCAAGAACCAGCGGGACATCGGCGAGCTGTTCGCCCAGGTGTTGCCCGAGGATCTTCTCGAATTCGGCCTCATCCCCGAGTTCATCGGGCGCCTGCCCGTCATCTGCAACGTGCACCAGCTCCGCCAGGAGGACCTCGTGTCCATCCTCACCGAGCCGAAGAACGCGCTCACCAAGCAGTACCACAAGTTCTTCGCCTTCGACGGGGTGGACCTCATCTTCCAGAAGGAAGCGCTCGACGCCATCGCGGAGCAGGCTCTCAAGCTTGAGACCGGGGCTCGCGGTTTGCGCTCCATCATCGAGGCGGCGCTTCTCAACACGATGTTCGAGCTTCCCAGCCGGCGCGACGTCACCAAGTGTGTCGTCACCCGGGAGGTCATCGAGAAGAGGATCGACCCCACGCTTGTGACGAGCACCGCGCGCGAGGACCTGGAACTGGGACAAGAGTCCGCGTGACCCCAGCGCGGCTGGCGGGACTCGGACCGAGTCGGTAAGGGCGGGACAAGAGATGGCTGAATCGAAGCGGGCGATCCCGCTCCTTGCGACGCGTGACCTCGTGCTATTCCCGGGCATGCTCGCCCCGATATTCGTCGAGCGGGACAAGGGCGTCCGCGCCCTCGAGCAGACCGCACAGACCGAAGGCATGCTGGTCATGGCCGCCCAACGGTCCGCGGCCACGGACGAGCCCGAGCCTGAAGACATCCACACGATCGGGACCCTGGCCAAGGTGGTCCAGTTCTCGCGCCTGACGGACGGCACTCTCAAGGCGCTCATCGAGGGCCGCGAGCGGGTGACCATCGACTCGTACGAGACGTCCAACCCGTTGTTCACCGTCACCTACACGCCCATCGAGAGCAAGGTGCCGCTCAAGTGGCCGCGCATGCGGGCCCTGATGGACTCGGTGGGTCGGGAGTTCGCGGCCTACGTGGGGCAGACCCCCCAGCTTCCCGAGGAGGCCGAGACCGCCCTCGAGACGGTCACGGACCCGGAGAGCATGGTGGACGTCATCGCCTCCAACCTCATGATCGGGCCGGACCGCAAGCAGGAGCTCCTCGAGGGCGACGATTCCGAAGCCCGCCTTCTCATGCTGCTCGAGACCCTCATCCAGGAGAACGAGTTCATCGCGATCGAGAACGAGATCTCCGAGCGGGTGCACGACAGTTTCGAGCGCCAGCAACGCCGGGTGTTCCTGCACGAGCGCCTCAAGGTGCTGCAGGACGAGCTGGGCGAAGAGGGCGAGGACGACACCGACCGTGGCATGTACATGAAGCTGCTCGAGGGCAAGAAGCTGCCAGAGGCGGCGCATGCGGCGCTCGTCAAGGAGATCAAGCGCCTCTCAGACCTGCCGCCGCTGTCGGCCGAGGTCGCCGTGGCCAAGACCTATCTCGACACCGCGCTGGGGTTGCCCTGGGGTGCGCGCTCGGCGTCGTCCATCCCGGACGTGGCCGCTGTGGCGCGGGTCCTCGACGACACCCACTACGGTCTGAAGAGCGTCAAAGACCGCATCATCGAGTATCTGGCGGTGGCCAACCTGCGGGGCGGGACGCCTCCCAACGCCATCCTGTGCCTGGTCGGGCCGCCCGGCGTGGGCAAGACGTCCGTGGCCATGGCCACGGCCAAGGGCCTGGAGCGGCCTCTGCAGCGCATCAGCCTGGGTGGCGTGCGCGATGAGGGCGAGGTCCGCGGGCACCGCAAGACCTACGTGGGCGCCATGCCGGGCCGCATCATCGACTCGCTCAAACGCGCCGGCGTCGACGACCCGGTGATCGTGCTCGACGAGATAGACAAGATGGAGTCCGACTGGCGGGGCGACCCGGCGGCGGCCCTCATGGAAGTGCTCGACCCGGTGCAGAACCGCACCTTCCGGGACAACTACCTGGAGCTCGAGTACGACCTGTCGCACGTCTTCTTCATCGCCACGGCGAACTACGAGGAGGACATCCCCGAGACGCTCTTCGACCGCATGGAGGTCATCCGTCTCCCCGGTTACACCGACCGGGAGAAGCTGGAGATAGCCACGCGGCATCTCATCCCCAAGATCGCCGAGGAGAGCGGCCTCAAGGACCTGGGCAACGTGCTCACCAATGCCGCCATCCGGGCGCTCATCCGCGAACACACCCGGGAGGCCGGGGTCCGCGAGGTTTCCCGCCTCATCGGCAAGGTGTACCGGCGCTTGGCCCGCATGAAGGTGGAGGGCAAGAACCTTCCCAAGCGGGTGGGCCCGGCACAACTCGGCGCCCTGGTGGGGCCGGCGCCGTTCCTGTCCGCCCGCCTGGCCACCGAGGCTCAGGTGGGTGTCAGCCTCGGCCTGGCGTACACGGGGGCCGGGGGAGACGTGTTGCGCATCGAATGTGTGGTCACCCCGGGCAAGGGCGATTTCCACCTGACCGGGCAACTGGGCGAGATCATGCAGGAGAGCGTCACCGCCGGGTGGGGCTACCTCAAGACGTCCATCGCCCGCGATCCCAATCTGAACGCGTTGTGGGCGGAGTCCCCCGGGCGCGCCTACCTTCTGGACAACTACGAGCGGCCCGAGCCTCCGGAAGAGGACCGCAGCCATGCCGGCAACGACCTGCGGCGCCCGGGCGGCCGCATCATCGAGACCGCCGGATCCGGCGAGCCCGGCCTACGGTCCGACGAAGCCGGCTTCAAGCCGGAAGAGCCCGGCGCGGAGTGCGAACCTTCGCTCCCGTCCGACCACGAACTGTTGTCGGCGCTGGAAGTGCGCATGCACTTCCCCGAGGGCGCGGTGCCCAAGGAGGGCCCGTCGGCCGGTATCGCGGTGGCGACGGCCCTGCTGTCCGCGCTGCTGCAGATCCCGGTGAAGCCGTTGGTGGCGCTCACGGGCGAGATCACGCTGACCGGCCAGGTGCTGCCGGTGGGCGGTCTCAAAGAGAAGATGCTCGCGGCTCTGCGCGAGGGCGTGCAGCGCGTGGTGCTTCCGCGCACGGTGGCGCCCGAGATCCACGAACTGCCGGTGGAGCTCAAGAAAGGCCTGGAGATCGTGTATGTCGACAGTTACGTCGACGTTCTTCCTCACGTGCTCGAGGGCATCGAGGAACTTGGCGGCGACGAGGAGGGGACGAAAGCAGAATGACCGACGTGAACATGGCGGCGCGCTACGCACCCCACGAGGTGGAAGAGCGTCTGATGCAGGGGTGGCTGGCGCGTCATGCGTTCCGCGCCTCCTCCGACGACCCCCGGCCGTCGTACGTCATCTCCATCCCACCGCCGAACGTCACGGGGTCGCTCCACATGGGGCATGCCCTCAACGACACCATCCAGGACATCCTCACCCGCTACCACCACCTGCGCGGCTACAACACCCTGTGGGTGGTCGGCACCGACCACGCCGGTATCGCCACCCAGAACAAAGTGGAAGGCCAGCTCGCGGGCGAGGGCCTGCGCAAGGAGGACCTGGGGCGCGAGGAGTTCGAGAAGCGGGTGTGGAAGTGGCGCGACCAGTACGGGTCGACCATCATCCACCAACTCAAGCGCCTCGGCTGCGCCTGCGACTATGAATCCGAGCGCTTCACGATGGATGACGGCTACCGCGAGGCGGTGGCCAAGGTCTTCGTGGATCTCTACAAGAAGGGCGACATCTACCGCGACGTGTACCTGGTCAACTGGTGTACCCGCTGCGGCTCCGCCATCTCCGACCTGGAGGTGGAGCACGAGGACCGGGCTTCGTTCCTGTACCACGTGAAGTACCCGGTGGCCGGCTCCGACCTGTTCCTGACCGTGGCCACCACCCGCCCGGAGACCATCCTGGGCGACACCGCCGTGGCCGTGAACCCCAAGGACCCGCGCTATGGACAGCTGGTCGGCAAGTTCGCGGTCGTGCCGCTGATCGGGCGGGAAGTGCCCATCATCGCGGACGAGCACGTGGACATCGGGTTCGGCACCGGCGCCCTCAAGATCACCCCGGCGCACGACCCCGACGACTTCGAGATCGGTATCCGGCACGGACTGCCGAGCATCTCGGTGATAGGCCTGGACGGCATCATGACGACCGACGCCGGCGAGTTCGTGGGCATGACGGCCGCGGACGCGCGCGAGGCGGTCATCAAACGGCTGGAAGAAGACGGCCTCTTCGTCAAGGCTGAGGACTACAAGCACGCGGTGGGCACCTGCTACCGCTGCGGCACCACCATCGAGCCGCTGCTGTCGCTGCAGTGGTTCATGGACATGAAGCGCCTGGCCGAGCCCGCCATCAAAGCGGTGGAGGACGGCCGGGTCAAGTTCTTCCCCGAGCGCTGGGGCGACGTCTACCTCGAATGGATGCGGGGCATCCGGCCGTGGTGCGTCAGCCGGCAGCTGTGGTGGGGGCATCGCATACCCGCCTACTTCTGCGACCAGTGCGACCACATCATGGTGGCCACCACCGCGCCCGAGAAGTGCGACAAGTGCGGCGGCTCCGCGCGCGCCGAGGAAGACGTCCTCGATACCTGGTTCAGCTCACAGTTGTGGCCGTTCGCCACGCTGGGCTGGCCGGAGCAGACCGACAGGCTCAAGGCCTTCTATCCGACGACGGTGCTCTCCACCGCCCGCGACATCATCTACCTGTGGGTGGCGCGGATGATCATGATGGGCCTGGAGTTCATGGGCGACGTGCCGTTCAGGGACGTCATCATCCACCCGACCGTGCTGGCCGCCGACGGCCGCCGGATGAGCAAGAGCCTGGGGACCGGGGTCGACCCGCTGGAACTCATCGCCGACTACGGCACCGACGCCACCCGTTTCGGCCTGGCGTACATGAGCTCGGCGCAGGACGTCCGCTTCAGCTCCGAGCGCATCGAGATGGGCCGTAACTTCGCCAACAAGATCTGGAACGCCTCCCGCCTCATCCTCCAGGGCGCCGATCCGGCGGCCGGGCAGGCCGCGGGCGGGCCCAAGGTCGAGCTCGCCACCCCGGCGGACCGCTGGATCTTCAGTCGCTTGGCCGCCGTGAGCGCCGAATCGGCCTCGCTCTACGAGTCGTACCAGTTCGACGACGTCGCCCGGGCGCTCTATCGCTTCGTGTGGAACGAGGTGTGCGACTGGTATCTGGAGATCGCCAAGGCTCGCCTCTACAGCGAGGATCCGGCCGAGCGCCTCCAGGTGAGCGGCAACCTCCTGGCGCTTCTCGAGTCCGTCATGGTGATGCTGCATCCGGTGATGCCGTTCATCACCGAGGAGATCTACAGCTTCCTGCCGCAGGTCCAGGCCGGGCTGCGCCCGGCCAGCATCTTCGATGCCGCCTACCCCGACGCGCCGGCCGAGTGGGCCGACGCCGCCGCCGAAGCGGCCATGGAAGCGTTCACCGCCGTGGTGGCCGGTCTGCGGTCGGCACGGGAGGAACTCGGGCTGGCCCGGGACGTCGCCTGCACGGTGCGGCTCATGGAGTCCGCGCCCGGCGCAGCCGCGGCGCTGGTCGGGCTTCCCGGATCGGTGCGGCAGCTGGCCGGCTGCGAGATCGTCGAGGTGTTGGCCGAAGGGCAGCAGCCCGCCGGCCGCTTCGCCTCCATCGCCGGGCCGGGCGTCAAAGCCATGCTGGACCTCGAGGGCTTGGTGGACGTGGAGCGCGAGGCCGAACGGCTCATCAGCAAGGCCAAGAAGGCTCAGGCCGAGGCTGCGAAGGCCGGGGGCAAGCTGAACAATCAGGGCTTCGTGGCCAAGGCGCCGGAAGCCGTGGTGGCCGAGGAGCGGGCGCGTCTGGCCGCGGCAGAGGCCGCTCTGGAGGAAGTCCGTCGCCACTACGAGGAACGGGTGGGGGGCCGTCTGGTCCTTCCTGGAGAGGAGCGCTAGTGGGCAGTTGCGACGTCAACGCGGTCTGGGAGTACGTCAACAGCCTCGAGCGCCTCGGCACTCGTCTAGGCCTCGAGCGCATGCAGAAGCTCGTGGAGGCCCTCGGGTCTCCGCACAAGTCGTACCGCTGCATCCACGTCGTCGGGACCAACGGGAAGACGTCCACCACTCGTTTCATCTCCACGCTACTGCAGGCCCAAGGGCATAAGGTGGGCGCGTACACGTCTCCCCATCTGGTGAGCCTGGCCGAACGGCAGATGGTCGACTCCATCCCGTCGAGCGACGAGGACTTCTGTGACCTGGTGCACCGCATCCGGCCGATTGTGGAGGAGCTCGAGAAAGGGTTCGCCCCCGACGAGATGCTGACCCAGTTCGAGGTCCTGACCGCCGCGGCCTTCCTGTACTTCAAGGAGCAGGGCTGCGACGTGGCCGTCATCGAGGCGGGCCTGGGGGGGCGGCTGGACGCCACCGCCGTCATCGAATCCGAGGTGCAGGTGCTCACGAGCATCGGCCTGGAGCACACGGAGCTCCTGGGCGACACGCCTCTGGCGATCCTCAAGGAGAAGCAGGCGATCATCCCGCCGCACGGCAAGGTGGTGGCCGGGGTGCTGGCCTCCGATCTCAAGGAGGAACTCAAGCAGTTCTGCGCCGCCCGGGATGCGGAGAGCCATTTCTTCGGTGACGACATCGTGATCCTCGCCGATCCGCGGGGCGAATCCTTCGACATCTTCGGCCTCTACGGCTGCTACATGGACGTCAAGCTGAAGGTGCTGGGCGGATACCAGCGCGTCAACGCGGCGGTGTCCGTGGCAGCGGTGGAACTGTTCACGGGAGGGGAGCTGGACGGGGAGCTCGTCCGGCAGGCCCTGGCCTCCACGGCGGCCCCGGGGCGCCTCGAAGTCATCAGCACGCAGCCTCTCTGCATCTTCGACGGGTCGCACAACCCGCCCGGGATGGAAGAGACCATGCGCTCCTTGGATCCTATCCTCGAGCGGCGGCGTCTCATCGCCGTCGTATCGATACTCCGTGACAAGGACGCAGCCGAGATGATCCGCCACCTGGCTCCGCGTTGCGACATCATCTTCGCCACCCAGACCACGAGTTCGCGGGCTCATACAGCCGACGAACTCGCGGCCCTCATCGGCGAGGTCGACAAGGACACCGAGGTCTTCGTGGACCCCGATCCCCATTCGGCGATGGTGAGCGCGTACCGGTTGGCCACATCGAACCAGGTGGTCCTGGTGACCGGGTCTCTGACCCTCATCTCGGACTTGAAGCGGGGGATGAACTAGGTCATGGCGGCCCGCCGGAGAGCCGGTGGAGCGAGCCATGGGGCGTTCGTCGTCGCGCTGCTTGTGGCGATCGTGGTGGTAGTATTCTTCACGCTCGGCTACGTGCTTGCACGGGTCCTGATCTAGGGGGCAGCAGGTGGACAACCTCTTCCAGACCATCAACAGGATCATCAGTTCCCCGTACTGGATGCTCTCGGTCTACGTACTTCTGTTCTGCGCTGTCGTCCTGTGGTTGGTGCTCGTCTTCTGGACTCTCAAGGATGCGCGCAAGCGTGTCGACGATCCCGTGATCGTCGGAGTGGCCGTTCTCTGTTCGCTGCTCCTGCCGTATATCGGCACTCTCATCTACGCCATCCTGCGCCCCGCGGAGTATCTCGCCGACGCGCGCGAGCGCGAACTGGAGATGCGGGCCATGGAGCAGGAGTTGCACACGTTGCGGGCGTGCCCGTCCTGCGGGGAGATCATCAGGCCGGACTTCCTGGCCTGCCCCAGCTGCCGCAGGCCGCTGCGCACCGCCTGTCCTTCGTGCGACCGGGTCTTGGAACCGGGCTGGAAACTCTGCCCGTATTGCGCTCATGACCTGAAGGCCCGGCGGGTGGCACCGCCGGTCGAGAGCCCTCCCGGGCTCGCCGAGGCACAGCAGCTGCAGCAGGTGCCGCAGCAGCAGTAGCGCGCCCAGTAGCATCGCTTTTCAACAACGCGCGCTCAAGCGCGCCCTAGTATCTGGGAGGAAGTAGTGGAACGTACGTTGGTGCTGGTCAAGCCTAACGGTGTGGCTCGTGGTCTGGTGGGTGAGGTCGTGGCCCGTCTGGAGCGCCGGGGCTTCGAGATCAAGGCTGCGAAGATGCTCATGGTCAGCGAAGACCTTGCGAGCCGGCATTACGCCGAGCATGTCGGCAAAGGCTTCTACAAGGACCTCGTCGACTTCATCACCTCCGGTCCGGTGTTCGCCATGGCCGTCGCCGGTCCCTCGGCGATCCAGGTGGTCCGCGCCATGATGGGCGCCACCAACCCCGTCAACGCCGCCCCCGGCACCGTCCGCGGCGACTTCGCCCTGGACATGGGGCAGAACGTCGTGCACAGCTCCGACGGCCCCGAGAGCGCCGAACGGGAGATAGGGCTCTTCTTCGCGCCCGAGGAACTGATCGCGTAGCCGGGGCCTCACGAGGCGCATCCCGCCGAATCGGTCAAATGCCGGTGGACCTTCGGCCTCCGTTCCCGCCTGATTTCAGGCTCTTCCTGGCGTCGCAATCGCCGCGCCGGCATTCGCTGCTGCGCGACATGGGGGTGCCGTACGAGGTCGTGCGGTCCGTGGCCGACGAGGTCATGAGCGGAGATACGGCGGTGACGCTGGCCGCAACGAACGCGGTCGCCAAGGTGCGGGGTGCGGCGCTGCCGGCCGGCGTGCCGCTCGGCGCCTTCGTCCTCGGGACCGACACGTTGGTCACCCTGGGCGACCGGGTGATGGGCAAGCCCGGCTCACGGGACGACGCCCGGGACATGATCACGGCCCTGTCGGGCAGGACCCACCAGGTGGTCTCCGGGGTCGCGTTGATGCGGCTGGGGAGTCCCGGGGCGCCCGAGGGCGCGCCGGGCGCCACCGTGCCGTCGGGCGGTGCCGGGCAGATGGGTGGTGCCGCCACCGGTCTTATCGTGGCCACGGCGGTGACCGACGTGACCTTCGGGGAGTTGTCCGCGGCTCAGGTGGAGGCCTATCTGGCTTCCGGTGAGTGGACGGACAAGGCCGGCGCCTACGGCATCCAGGGGTTGGCGGGGATGTTCGCCACCGAGGTGCGCGGAGAGTACAGCAACGTGGTGGGCCTGCCGCTGTGCCTGCTTGCCCGCTTGTTCCGGGAGGCCGGGTTCGACCTTATGCGGCGGCAGTGGATATAATACGCGGACGCCCCGAGTGGCCAGCCGGTGGTCCGGCGGTCTGCCAACGCTCCAGGGGCCCGATAGCGTCAGGGAGGTAGGGCCATAGCTTTCACCGAGTTCATCACCGGGTTCGCCGGTCGGGACATGGCCGTGGACCTGGGCACCGCCACCACTCTCGTGTATGTACGGGGGAGAGGCATCGTCCTCTCCGAACCGTCCGTGGTAGCCATAGACAGCCGCTCGGGCGAGGTCCTCGCCGTCGGAGCCGACGCGAAACGCATGCTGGGCCGTACACCCGGCACCATCTCCGCCATCCGCCCGCTCAAGGACGGCGTCATCGCCGACTTCGACGTGACGGAGCAGATGCTGCGGCACTTCATCCAGCGCGTGCACCAGAACCGCTGGGCACATCCGCGGGTGGTCGTGTGCGTTCCCTCGGGGGTCACCGGCGTGGAACGACGCGCCGTGGAGGAGGCCACCATCAGTGCGGGCGCCCGTGCGGCGTACCTCATCGAGGAGCCTATGGCGGCAGCCATCGGCGCCGGTCTGCCGGTCGGAGAGCCCACCGGCTCCATGATCGTGGATATCGGTGGCGGTACGAGCGAGGTGGCCGTGATCTCGTTGGCCGGCATCGTCGTGGCCCAGTCGGTGAGGATCGGCGGGGACGAGTTGGACGAGGCGATCATCGCCTACATCAAGAAGGAATATAAGCTCATGATCGGCAGCCAGACTGCTGAGGAACTCAAGCTCGAGATCGGCTCGGCCTTCCCGCTCGAACACGAAGAGCAGGCCGAGATCCGCGGGCGCGACCTGGTCACCGGCCTGCCGAAGACCCTGGTGGTCTCCTCCGAGGAGATCCGGGAGGCCATCGCCGAACCGGTGGCGGCCATCGTCGACGCCATCAAGTCCACCCTCGACAAGACCCCGCCGGAACTGGCGTCCGACATCATGGACCGCGGGATCATGATGGCGGGCGGAGGCTCCCTCCTGCGCGGGATGTGCGAACGGGTGCGTGAGGAGACGCAGATGCCGGTGAACCTGGCTGAATCGCCGCTCACGTGCGTGGCCGTCGGATCCGGGCGGTCATTGGAAGAGTTCGACACTCTGTACCGGGGTTCACAGAGGGTCAAGAAGCGCCGCTACTAAAGGCCCATCGGCCCTGAGTTAGCGAGGTAGTTCATGCCACGCAACAAGGTGGCTTGGCGGCGAGTCGTTTTCGTCGTCTTGATCATCGCGTCGCTCGCGGTACTCACAGTCTCGTTCCGGCAGACCCAGTCCGGTCCGGTCCATGCCATCCAGAGGGGCACGGCGAGCCTGCTCGCCCCGATGCAGACCTGGGGTGACCGTATAGCCCAGCCGTTCCAGGACGGATATCACTGGCTGACCACGTTGTGGGCCGCACACAAGGACGCCGAGCGTCTGGCCGGCGAGGTGCAGGTGCTGCAGGGCAAGGTCATCGAACTCCAGGAGCAGAGCGAGGAGAACGAACGCCTCAAGAGCCTGCTCGACCTCAAAGACAAAGGGACGTTCCCCAACGGGACCGGCTTCGTGGCCGCAAGGGTGATAGCGAAGTCTCCGAACAAGTGGCAGGCCTGGGTGGAGATCGACAAGGGCTCGGCCGACGGCCTCGCCGTCGACATGGCGGTGGTCGGTTCGACGCCTGTTGCGGGTGAGGCGCTGGCCGGCAAAGGCCTGGTGGGCAAGATCGTGTCGGTGACAGCCCATTCCGCCCAGGTGCAACTCATCACCGACTCCGAGTCGAGCGTGTACGCCAAGATCCAGGGGTCGCGCGCGGAGGGCATCGTGGAAGGCTCGGTGTCCGGCCGGGTGATCATGGACTACGTGGACCGCGACATCAGCGTCGACCCGAAGCTGGTGGTGGTCACATCCGGCTACGGCGGCGGCATCTACCCGCCCGACATCCCCATCGGGATCGTCGTGAACGTGGGCGAGGAGGACGTCAACAGCTACAAGGCCATCGAGGTGCAGCCCTTCCTGGACTTCCGCGTCCTGGAGGAGGTCATGGTGCTGATAGTGCCCGGCTCCGACGACACCCTGGGCGGTGTCACGACGACCACCGTGCCGGGCGGGAGCACCACCACCACGTGGCCGGCCGGCCTCACCACCACCACGACCGTCCCGGCATCCGGCACGACCACCACGACCACTCCGGCCTCGAGCACCACGACCACCACCGAGGGGTAGAGAGCTGATGGGCCGGAGCCAGTTGATCATGGCGGCCAAGGTGGTGGCACTGCTGGTAGTGGCGGTGCTGCTGCAGGTGATCGTCGTCTCGCACGTGAGCATCCTGGGGGTCACCGGCGACCTGTTCCTGATCCTCACGGTGATCGTCGCCGTCTCCCGGGGGTCGCTGGAGGCGGCGGTGTTCGGCTTCTTCGCCGGGCTCATCGCGGACATCGCCTATTTCTCGCCCCTCGGCGTGCGGTCGCTGGTATACGTCCTGGCGGGCTATCTCGTGGGCGTCTTCGTGGCCCGCTTCGCCATCTCCAAGCCGTGGAGCGTGGTGTTGCTGTCCGGGGTCACATCGTTCCTGGCCCAGTTCATGTACGGTCTGTTCCAGTACGTCATGGGGCCGCGCGGGGGCTTCCTGACCATGATCGGCACCCAGATGCTCCCCGAGATGGTCCTTGATGCCCTGATCACGGCGCCGCTCTACGTGTTGTTCGTCCGCACCGGGCTGCTGCCCGTGCGGCATGTCGAGGCCGCTCAGTTCGGCGGGGCCGAGGAATGATCCTCGAACCCATCAGGAAGAAGCGCTCCACCGAGGACGACTCGTTCATCGGCATGCGGATCGGCGTGCTCCTCATCGTGACGTTCGTCCTGTTCGGCGTCATCGCGTTCCGCCTGTGGTACATGCAGGTCCTGTCGGGCGACACCTACGTGAAGGTGGCCAAGGACAACCGTATCCGCGAAGTCAAGGTGGAGGCCCCCCGAGGCGTCATCTACGACCGGAACGGCAAGATCCTCGTGGAGAACCGGGCCGGTCTGGACGTCGGTCTGCTGCCCATGGACATGTACGACCCCAAGAAGGCACCCGAGCAGTTCACTGCCGAGATCGACGGTCTGGCGAAGGTGCTCAACCTCGACTCATCCGAGCTCATGGCCGCGTATACCAAGGCCAAGAAGGACCCGTACGTCACCTACGTCGTCAAGGAGGACGTGGCCGAGAACCCGACTGTGGCCTACATCAAGGAGCACAGCGAGTTGTTCAAGGGGATCCAGGTGGAGAACTCCTATCTACGCCAGTATCCTTTCGGCGCCTTCGCCACCCATCTGCTCGGCTACGTGGGGGAGGCCTCCCAGAACGATCTCGACCAGGAGCAATTCTCCACACTGACGCCAGGCGCCACCCTCGGCAAGGACGGCGTCGAGCGCAAGTACGACAGCTTCCTGCGCGGCACCGACGGCTACAAGACCGTGGAAGTGGACGCCGCCGGCCGGCCCAAGCGGGTGGTCGAGGACTTCGCCCCTACGCCCGGGAGCAACCTGTGGCTGACGATCAGCAGCGACCTGCAGCAGGCCGCCGAGAACGCCCTGGTCGAGGGGATACAGTTGGCCCAGGCGAACGGCGCCGCAGGCGGCGCCGTCGTGGCGATGGACCCCAACAACGGGGAGATCCTCGCTATGGCCTCGTTCCCCGACTACGACCCGTCGCTCTGGGTGGGCGGGATGGCGTCGGTCAAGTACAAGGAGTTGACGGCCCCGCAGGCCCACTTCCCGCTCTACGACAGGGTCATCGACGGCCTCTATCCGGCGGGGTCCACGTTCAAGCCTTTCGTGGCCACGGCCGCGTTGGCCGCGGGCGTCATCACCCCGGAGACCACCTTCGACTGCAAGGGCTCCTACAAGGCCTACTTCCAGACCTGGAAGGACTGGGAGGCGAAGGGCCACGGCACGGTCAACCTGCTCCAGGCCATCGCCGAGTCGTGCGACGTGTACTTCTACAACGTGGGCAACCTGCTGTATTCCCAGTCCGGCCCGGTGCTCCAGGACGGGGTGCGGAAGTTCGGCTTCGGGCAGACCACGGGCATCGACCTGCCGGGCGAGACCACCGGCTCCCGGGTGCCCGACAAGTACTGGAAACTCGAGGTCGGCAAGACAGCCGAGGACAAGAAATGGAAACCGGGGGACGAGATCAACCTGGCCATCGGGCAGGGCGACCTCCTGGTGACGCCCATGCAGATGGTGGTCGCGCTGTCGGCCATCGCGAACGGCGGGACTCTGTGGGTGCCTCATCTGGGCTGGCTCATCACCGACGCTTCGGGAAACCGCATCCACCAGTTCGAGAGCGAGAAGCGGGGAGAACTGGGCATCAGCCTGGACATCCTCGACATCGTCCGCCAGGGCATGCTGGGCGTGACGTCCGAGGGTGGCACCGCCTACGGGGCGTTCAAGAACTTCCCCATCGCCGTGGCGGGCAAGACCGGTACCGCCCAGAAGCTCCCGGAGAAGGACTACGCCCTGTTCATGGGCTACGCGCCGGCCGACAAACCCGAGATCGCCGTGGTGGCCATCATCGAGCAGGGCGGCCACGGTAGTTCGGTGGCCGCACCGGTCGTGAGGCGGGTCCTGGAGGCATACTTCCATACCGGCAGCAGCAGCATCATAATCCCCACCACCGAGTAGCGGAACGCACATGGCCCCATCAGTGAAAGTGCTGCAGAACGCCAGGGAACGGCGACAGCCGCTCGGCTTCTCGCTGGGCGCCTACCTGCGCAGCATGGACTGGATCCTGCTGCTCGCCACCCTCTCCCTGGTCACCTACGGGCTGCTGATGCTGTACTCGGCCACCCACGCAGACACCAACATCTCCACCCCGTTCTTCTACGTGCGCTCCCAGGGCATCGGACTGGTGATCGGCTTCGCGTTTCTCATGATGATCAGCGTGATCAACTACAAGCGCGTCTCGCGATGGCGCACCTACATCTACGCGTTCACGCTCCTGCTCCTGGTGCTGACCCTGGTACCTCACATCGGGGCGGGCAACTCGACGGTGGGCGCCAACCGGTGGATCGACCTCCGGGTGACCCGCCTGCAGACCTCGGAGTTGGCCAAACTGCTGCTCATCATCTCGTTGGCGGCGGTGCTGGCCGAAGGGACCGCGCTGCGGCACCGGCTCCGGTTCGTGATCATCTGCGTGGTGTACCTGCTCGTGCCGACGGCGCTCGTGTTCCTGCAGCCGGACCTGGGGACCGCACTGGTGTTCGGTGCCATCCTCATCTGCATGCTGGTGGTCTGGGGGATCCGTCTGCCGCATCTGGGAGCGCTGGCGGGGGTCAGCTTGTTCGCGGCCGTGCTCGCATTGCGCATCCTGCCTGCCCTTGGCATACAGGTGCTCAAGGACTACCAGCTACAACGTCTCACCATCTTCCTGGACCCGGAACGAGACCCCACCGGCGCCGGCTACCAGTTGACCCAGAGCAAGATCGCCATCGGCAGCGGCATGTTCACCGGCAAGGGGTATCTGGACGGCACCCAGACCCACCTCAACTTCCTGCCCGAACACCACACAGACTTCATCTTCGCCGTAGTCGGCGAGGAGCTGGGCTTCATGGGCGGCATCCTGTTGATAGGCTTGTTCGCCGTGGTCGTGTGGCGCGCGTTCCGCATAGCCCGCCTGTCGGACGACATGTACGGCAGGCTGATAGCCACCGGTATCGCGGGGATGCTTGTGTTCGAGGTGTTCGTGAACATCGGGATGACCATCGGCATCATGCCGGTGACCGGTATCCCGCTGCCGTTCATGAGTTTCGGCAGTAGTTCGCTGGTAGTAAACTTGATGGCGATCGGCATCCTGGAGAGTATCCACGTTCATTCGGTAGCCGGGCAGACTCGTTAGAGGCTTCCCGGCGCCTGTATCTCGGGAGGCGGGAGTGGCCAAGCTGCCTTTGAACCTCACCAAGACCCTCGGCGCCCTCAGGGAGGCGGCCGCGTCCTCTGACGAGACGGCCTCGCTGACCCTGGCCGGCGACCAGGCGCTCGTCGAGCGTGCGCGCGAGCAGTTCGCCGCCGGCGGGACCATCCCGGGTGTCGCCACCCGGGAGGCGTTCGGGGGGCCAGCGCCGTTCGCGGCCGGGACCGGTGAGCTGCTGGTGGTCTTCACCACGCCCGAGCAGGAGGAAGAGGTCGAGACCTTCCTGGGGCGCACCGTATCCCGCAAGTCGGTGATCATCGCCGTCGACGAGGGTCCGGGGACCCGGCCCAAAGCGAGTCTCACCTCCAGCGGCATCACCCGCCTGGCCTTCTCTGACAGCGAGGCCGGCTGGGACCGGCTGTTCGCACTGTGCGCGGAGATCGCCGGGGACCGGGGGACCGCGCTGGGGCGGCGGTATCAGGTGGTGCGCCGCGCAGCTGCGCGCAGGCTCATCAGCAAGACCGCCATGCAGAACGTCTTCATAGCCCTGGTGTTCTTCATGCCGGGGTCCGACATGCCGGCCATGACCCTCAACCAAGCGAAGATGGTCCTCCGGATCGCCGCCATGTACGGCCAACCCGTCGACAAGGAGCGGGCCGTCGAACTCGCGGCCATGGTCGGCCTGGGCTTCGGGCTGCGCGGCATCGGCAGGCTCTTGGTCCGGTCAATCCCCGGCCTGGCCGTCGTGATGAGGATGGTCACCGCGTATACGGGCACCATCGCGGTCGGTCTGGGTGCCGTCGCCTATTTCGAGAAAGGGGCTCCGGCCTCGACCAGCAAGGTGATCGCGCTGGCGGGCTCGATGAGGAATTGAGCGCCACCCGGTATGACAGCGCCTTCGAGGCCGTTCTCGCCGGGATCCGGCAGCCGGCCCGGCTGACGGGCGAAGAGGCGGGGGCGGGGCCTGGGTTCAGCGGACACCCCGCCGAGCTCCGGGTGGTCCTCGGCTTCCCCGACACCTACGAGATAGCCATCTCCAACCAGGCCATCCAGATCCTCTATCACGTCGCCCGTGGTGTGGAGGGGGTCGGGGTCGAGCGGGCCTACCTGCCGTGGGTAGACGCCATCGGGATGATGCGCGACGCCGGCGTGCCGCTCCTCACCCTGGAGAGTTGGACGCCGGTCGCCGAAGCCCATCTGCTGGGCGTCACGCTGCAGCACGAGTTCCACTACACCAACCTGTTGGAGATGCTCGACCTGGCCGGCATACCGCTTCACGCGGAGGACCGCGGGGAGGGCGACCCGCTGGTGCTTGTAGGAGGACCGGCGTGCGCGAACTTCGCGCCGGTGAGCCGCTTCGTGGATGCGGTGGCCGTCGGTGACGGCGAGGAACTGTTCCCCGATATCCTCCGAGCCGTCTCGGCCGCCCGAGCGGCGGGAGCGGCGAGGGCGCAGATCAAGCGCCGGTTGAGCGAGGTCGACGGGGTCTTCGTCCCCGGTGTGAGCGGCCGGGTGGAGCGGCGCAGCCTGGGCCGTCTCTCGGGAGCGCCGTACCCGGCCTCGGGGCTGGTGCCGCTCGTGGCCGGCGTGCACGACCGGGCCTGGGTGGAAGTCATGCGTGGCTGCACCCGCGGGTGCCGCTTCTGCCAGGCGGGCATGTGGTACCGGCCGGTCCGGGAGCGCCCGGGGGCCGAGGTCCTCGAGATGGCGGGCGCGCAACTCGCCGCCACGGGGCACCAGGAACTGGCGTTCGCCTCGCTTTCCACCACGGACTACTCGTGTCTGGCCGAGGTGCTTACCGGGGTGGCGGAGGCCCATCCCGAGGTGAACCTCTCTCTGCCGTCCCTCAGGGTCGACAGCGCTTCCGTGAAGCTCGCCTGGCTGGCCTCGCCGACCGGAAACTCGCTGACCCTGGCGCCGGAGGCGGGCAGCCAGCGCATGCGCGACATCATCAACAAGAACGTCACGGAGGACGACATCCTCTCGGCCGCCGAGGAGGCCTTCCTGGGCGGCAGAAGCACTTTGAAGCTCTATTTCATGCTGGGCCTGCCCTGGGAGGCAGACGAGGACGTGGAGGCCATCGGCGACCTGGTTCTTCGCATCCGGGACACCGGGCGGCGAGTCCTGGGCGGCAGGGCGAGCCGGCTCCAGATCAACGTGAGCGTCAACACCTTCATCCCCAAGCCCTTCACCCCCTTCCAGTGGGCGGCCATGGCTCCGCGGGACACGGTCCGCCGCCGGCAGGAACTGCTGCGGGCGAAGCTGCGCAAGCCGGGCATCCGGCTGTCCATGCCCAACCCGGACAAGGGATATCTGGAAGCGACGCTGGCCCGCGGCGGGCCCGCCATAGGGGAGACCATCGAGAGGGCCTGGCGCAACGGTGCGCGCTTCGACTCCTGGACCGAGCAGTTCAGACCGGCCGCCTGGGCCCAGGCCTTCGCGGACGAAGGGACGTCGACCGAAGCGATCGCGACGGCCGCCCTGGACCGCGATGCGGCGCTGCCCTGGGATGTGGTGGACAACGTCCCCGACCACGAGTACCTGTGGGGCGAGTGGGAGAGGGCCTCGCGCGCCGAACTGACCGGTGATTGCCGGTGGGACGGCTGCGACGATTGCGGGGCCTGCGACGAACCGCCCGGGAACGACCTGGCCGCGCGGCGCTGCACCGTGGCTGCGGGAGTGGATGCCGCGGCGCCAGCTGATGCCGCGGCGCCGGCAGTGGTCGCGTCGGCGCCGGTGGCGGCTCCGAGCGTCGCCGGCGAGAGACGGCCTGTGTCGCCAGTGCCCCTCCGGTTCGTCGCCCGCTTCTCTGTGACCGGCCGGGGCCGGTTCCTCGGCCATCTCGACCGGATGGAGGCCTTCCGCCGCGCGGTGCGCCGCGCCGGCGGCCATCTCGCCCTATCCGAAGGGATGAGGCCCAAGCCGCTCTGCACCCTCGTGATGCCCTTGGGGGTCGGGGTCCAAGGTCTCGAAGAGATGGCGGAGTTCGATCTCGCCGAGCCGCCACCGGATGACTTCGCCGAGCGGTTGGCCGCTCATCTGCCCGGGCATATGGAGTTGCTCGGCGTAGAACGCTACACGGGCAGGCGGCACCTGGCCGCCCGGGTCACAGCTGCGTCGTATCGGTTGGTGTTCACTGTGGCCGGCGGAGGAGAGGGCGCGGAGACGGCCGGTAAGCCCGCAGAGCGGCAGACCTCGGTCACGGAGGCACTGGCGGCCGGCGTGCAGCGTTTCGACGCGTCCGGGGAATGGATGATCGAGGAGACCCGCGAGGACAAGGTGCGGGCCGTCGACGTGCGCAAATACGTGAGACATATCGAACTCGGCCCGGCCAAGGCATGTGGCTCGGGTGCGGAGTCCGCCGAGCCGGACGGTAGCGCGGTCGGCGCCTGGTGCGCCGAGTTCACCGCGGCGGTCACTCCGGTGGGCACCGCGCGGCCAGAGAACGTGCTGAAAGCGTTGGCGCAGGCCTCCGGTCTGCCGCTCGTGTCGGTGGAGACGTTCCGCACGGGCATCCTTCTGGACCGGGAGTGACGCTGGGATGAAACGACTGTTGATCTCGCGCGACCATCTCGAGACCCGGGTGGCCATCCTCGAGGAAGGGCGCCTGGCGGAGATGTATCTGGAGCGGCCCGACCGCCAGTCGCTCGTGGGCAACGTCTACAAGGGCCGTGTCGAGAACGTGCTCCCCGGGATGGATGCGGCCTTCGTCGACATCGGGTTGGAACGGAACGGGTTCCTGTCGGTGGGCGAGGTGGTCTCGCAGGAGGCCAAAGGCGGCGGGCGCCGGATAGGCGACCTGCTGAAATCGGGCAAGGAGTTGCTGGTCCAGGTGACCCGCGACCCGATGGGCGGCAAGGGCCCGCGCCTGACCATGGATGTAGGAATACCGGGCCGCTACGTGGTGTACATACCTTCGGGCAAGGGGGCCGGCGTGTCCCGGCGTCTTCCCGACGCGGAGAGGGAACGGCTGCGGGCGCTCGTCAAGGACGTGAAGCCGGAGGACCGGGGCCTGATAGTGCGTACGGCGGCTGAGGGTGCGGCTCTGGAGGCCTTGGAGCGCGACCTGCGCTTCCTGCAGCGCGTGTGGGCAGCCGCGGAACGGCGCGCGGCGGGCATGCAGGCGCCGTCACTCGTCTACGCCGAGGCCGAGCTCGCCCTGCGCAGCGTCAGAGACCTCGTCAGCCGTGATTTCGACGCCGTCATAGTCGACGACGAGAAGCTGTACCGCCGCGTCGTCAGTTATCTCCGGGCGGTCGCCCCAGAGTACAAGGACCTGGTCCAGCGCCACGAAGGAGACACGCCGCTGTTCGAGCGCTTCGGCCTCGAACCGGAGATGGAGAAGGCCCTGGCCCGCCGGGTCGGGCTGCCTTCCGGCGGCTACCTGGTGATCGACCACACCGAGGCCATGACGGTCATCGACGTGAACACCGGCCGCTACGTGGGCAAGAAGCAGCTCGAGAACACCACGCTCAAGACCAATCTCGAGGCGTGCAAGGAGATAGTCCGCCAGCTGCGGGTGCGGGATATCGGGGGCATCATCGTCATCGATTTCATCGACATGACGGCCAAGACCAACCGCGAAGTGGTGCTCGCCGCACTGGAGGCGGAGTTCACCCTCGACCGCACCAAGACCTACGTGGTGGAGATCTCGCCCTTGGGGCTGGTGGAGATGACCCGCCAGAACACCACGCAGGGCCTGCGCGAGATCGTCACGGCCACGTGCCCCACCTGCCGCGGTCTCGGCCGGGTGATATCCGACGAGTCTGCACTCATCGTGGTGGAGCGGCGGCTCGCCGACCTGCTGCGCGCATCGGACCTGCCGGTCGTGCGGGTCGCGGTGCATCCGCGTCTGCTGGGCCGGCTGGCGCCGGGCGGAGAGGTCATGCGCAGGCTCGTCGCGCAGACGGGGCGGCGGGCCGAGGTGCAGGAAGCGGTCGGCGAGATACCGTTGGCGCACGTCGCGATCGTGCCGGATTGAACAAAGGTGGCAGCGCGGCAACAACCTTGCTATACTGCGTTGCTCGCGGCCGCCGTCGGGCGGCTGTGTGCTGTCGGTTGAGAATCATTGAGGAGTCGGGATGTTCGCCATCGTCAAGGTCGGCGGTAAGCAATACCGGGTAGAAGAAGGGCAGCAGGTCGTCGTCGACCGCGTTGACGCTGCCGAAGGTGCCACCGTCGAGCTGCCCTCGCTGCTCGTCGCCGACGGGGGAGACCTCCGTCTGGCCGCCGATGGCAAGGAAGCCACCGTCACGGCTCTCGTGGTCGAGCACCTGCGTGGTCCGAAGATCAAGATCTCGAGGTTCAAGCCCAAGCGTGGCTGGCGCAAGAAGGCCGGTTTCCGCGCGGCGCAGACGAAGCTCGAAGTGCAGAAGATCGCCTAGGCTCGGCCTGTTCGAGCTATAAGGAAGGGATAGGACATGGCTCATAAGAAAGGTGGCGGTAGCTCCAGGAACGGCCGCGATTCGCAGGCTCAGCGCCTGGGTGTCAAAGCCTTCGCGGGCGAGACCGTCAAAGCCGGCGAGATCCTCGTGCGCCAGCGCGGCACCAAGTTCCGCCCGGGCGAGAACGTCGGTATCGGCAAAGACGACACCCTTTTCGCGACCGCTCCCGGCACCGTGGAGTTCACCACGGGCAAAGTCGGGCGCGTCATCAGCATCGTAACCGAGTAGCGACCGGGCTCAGGTCTGCGTTCACAACGCAGCCGGGCTCGCCGTGACCGGCGCCGTCCATGTTCTTCGATCAAGCAAAGATCCATGTGGCGGCCGGGAACGGCGGGAACGGCTGCGTTTCTTTTCGCCATGAGATCCACGTGCCCCGGGGCGGGCCCGACGGCGGCGACGGGGGCCGGGGCGGCGACGTGATCGTCGTGGGGGATCCGCAACTGCGCGATCTCCAGCCCTTCACCTACAAGGTCCACTACAAGGCCGGCAGCGGCGGAGCGGGCATGGGCGCGCGCAAGCACGGCGCCAACGGCGAAGACGCCGTCATACCCGTGCCGCTGGGGACCCAACTGTGGCGCATCCACGGCACCGAGGGTGAAGAGGACGCGCCCGACGAACTGCTCGCAGACATCACCAAGCCGGGGCAGAGGGTGGTCATCGCCGAGGGCGGCCTGGGCGGCAAGGGCAACACCCGCTTCGTGAACTCGGTGAGGCAGGCCCCGCACTTCGGGGAGTTGGGCGAGGAAGGCGAAGGCTTCTGGGTGCAGCTGTCGCTGCGGCTCATGGCCGACGCGGGCCTCGCGGGCCTCCCCAACGCGGGCAAATCCTCGTTGTTGCGCCGGCTCTCCAATGCCAAGCCCAAGGTGGCCGACTACCCCTTCACGACGCTGGAACCGATGCTTGGCGTCGTCGACTGGACCGGCGAAGGCGACACCTTCACCCTGGCCGACGTGCCCGGGCTCCTGGAAGGCGCCAGCGAGGGAGTGGGGCTGGGCCACGAGTTCCTGGCCCATCTCGAGCGCTGCCAGGTGCTGCTGCACGTCGTGGACATCACCGGCTACTACGGGGTGGAGCCGCTCGAAGGCTTCCGCACGATCCTCGGGGAGTTGGACGCCCATGCCGCCGACCTGGCCGGCAAGCCCCAGACCATCGTCCTCAACAAGATAGACGCGCTGCCGCCGGAGACGGTGCAGGAATGGGAGCGCACGTTCATAGGCGAGGTGGAGCGGCTGCGCGGGGAGGGCCATCCGGCCTACACGTACGAGATAGAAGGCGAACTGCCCCCGGCGGCCCGGCTGGTGAGACCGGTGTCGGCCGTCACAGGCGCCGGGATCAGCGCGCTGCTGTCCTGGGTGGGGCCGCTCATCGTGCGCATGACCGCGCCGGACACCCTGGCGGATGAGGGCGCCGCGGCCGAGTCGGGCGCCGTCGAGGAGCGGACCGAAGGCCGTCACGTGACGTACCGTCCGGCGCCCACGGGCGCCCGGAGCTTCGTGGTCACCCACGATGAGGAGACCGGCTTCGCGGTCAAAGGCAAGGCGGTCAAGCGCCTCGTAAGCAGGTTTGACCTCGATAATGAAGAAGCTGTTCAGTATCTGGCCGAGCGGCTCGACCGGCTCGGAGTGTACGCTGCACTAAAATCCAAGGGCGCGCAGCCCGGCGACGAAGTGGATCTCGAGGGCTATACGTTCGAGTTCCAGTAAAGGCGGCCACGGTGGCGGACAAGAAGACCGGCAAGACCATAGTCGTCAAGATAGGCTCCACCACGCTCACCACCGAGCGGGGCACGTTCCGGCTGGCCCCGATGGCGGGCCTGGTCTCGGAGGTGTGCGAACTGCTGGCCGCGGGCCATAGGGTGCTGCTCGTGTCGTCGGGCGCCGTGTCCTCGGGCATGGGCATCCTGCGCAAGAAGCGCCGCCCCAACGCCGTCGTGGACCTGCAGGCCGCGGCCGCGGTGGGGCAGGGGCATCTCCTTCGCACCTACACCGAGCTCTTCGCCCACGAGAACGTGGTGACGGCCCAGGTGCTGCTCACCGCCTTCGACGTCGCGGCCCGCACCCAGTATCTCAACGCCCGCAACACTCTCAAGCGCCTGCTCGAGTGGAAGGTCGTCCCGATCATCAACGAGAACGACACCACCTCCATCGACGAGCTCTGCTTCGGCGACAACGACGCCCTGGCGGCCCAGGTGGCCCTGCTGGTGAAGGCCGACCTGCTCGTACTCCTGACGGACACGGACGGCCTCTACACGGCCGACCCGCGAGAGGATCCGGACGCGCGGCTCATCAACACGGTCGACGGTCTCGGCGACCTCGAGTGCGTCACCATCGGCGCGGTGAGCGCGCTGGGGCGCGGGGGCATGGGCAGCAAGGTGAACAGCGCCCGCATCGCCACCAGCGGGGGAGTGGAGACCGTCATAGCTCGGGGCACCCGGCCGGGCGTGCTGACCGCCTGTCTCACGGGCGAGGATGTGGGCACCCGGTTCCCGCCCCGTCCGCTCGGTCTGCCAGACTATAAGCTCTGGCTGCTGTACGGCAAGCCGGCCAACGGCAAGGTCGTCGTCGATGCGGGGGCGGCCAAGGCGCTCCGCGGCAAGGGGAGCCTGCTCCCGGTCGGTGTCACCCGGGTGGAGGGCGACTTCGCGGCCGGCGACGCGGTCACGGTGGTCGGCGCCGACGGAGTGGAGCTGGCCAAGGGTCTGGTCAGCTACTCCAAGGAAGACTTGGACCGGGTGAAGGGGTTGCACAGTGCGCGGGTGGCCGAGATACTGCCCGCTTCGTCCCCGGAGGCCATCCACCGGGACTATCTCGTGTTGGTTTGTTAAGAGGCAGGAGGCGACTTGAACAGCAACGGACTGGCGAAGATCACCGGATTGGCCGCGGCCGCGAAGAGCGCGTCCCGGCGGCTGGCACTCATGACCGCGGCGGAGAAGAACCGCGCCCTGGTCGCCATGGCCGATGCGCTTCAGCGCCGCTCGGCCGAGATCCTGGTGGAGAACGCCAAGGACGTGGAGGAAGGCCGCAAGAAGGGCCTCACCAAGGCCCTTATCGACCGGCTGCTCCTCGACGAGCAGCGGCTCAAGGGCATCGCCTCCAGTCTGCGGGACATCGCGGCCCTTCCGGACCCGGTCGGCGAGATCGTGTCCGGGTGGAGGACGCCGGAAGGCCTGGAGATCCAGCGGGTGCGGGTGCCCTTCGGGGTCATCTGCGTGGTCTACGAGGCCCGGCCCAACGTAACCGTCGACGCTGCCGCGCTCTGCCTCAAGACCGGCAACGCCGTCATCCTGCGCGGCGGCAGCGATGCCTACCGCTCCAACCGTATCCTCGCCGAGGTGATCACGGGCGCGGCCCTGGAAGCCGGCCTGCCCGGCGACGCCATCCAGTTCATGCTCGACAAGGACCGCGACGCTCTCATCGAACTGCTGCAGATGCGCGACCAGGTGGACCTCGTCATCCCGCGCGGGGGCGAGGCCCTCAAGGACTTCCTGCTCGAACATTCGAAGGTGCCGGTCATCTACGCGGCGGGCGGGAACTGCCACATCTACGTCGACGAGACGGCCGACCTCAAGAGCGCCTTGGACATAACCATCAACGCGAAGTGTCAGCGCCCGGGAGTGTGCAACGCCGCCGAGACGCTGCTGGTGCACGAGGCCGTGGCTCCGGACTTCATGGCCGCCGTCACCAAGGGGCTGCAGGAGCGTGAGGTCAAGCTGTTCGTTGACGAGCGGACCCGCGAGTTGGCGGGTGAGACCCCGGCGCCTCTGGAAACGGCCACCGAGACCCACTATGCCACCGAGTTCCTCGACCTGCAGATGGCCGTCAAGGTCGTCTCCGGTCTGGAGGAGGCCGTCGAGCACATCGCGCGGTACGGCACCGGACATTCCGAGGCCATCGTCACGCGGGACCTGGAGGCGGCGCGCCGCTTCGCGCGCGCCGTGGATGCCGCGGTCATCTACATCAACGCATCGACCCGCTTCACCGACGGTGGGGTCTTCGGCCTCGGGGCGGAGATCGGCATCTCCACGCAGAAGCTCCACGCCCGCGGGCCCCTGGCTCTCAAAGAACTGACGTCCATCAAGTATGTGGTCACCGGGGAAGGGCACGTCCGCTAACCGGGCGGCCGAAGGAGAGGCGGCGTGACGCACGAGGCCGATCCGATATCCCGTCTGAGCGCGCGCCGGGGGCTGCGGCTGGGCATCATGGGCGGGGCGTTCGATCCCGTCCATATCGCCCATCTCGTGGCGGCGCAGGAGGCCTTGACCCAGTTCGGGCTGGACGAGGTCGTGTTCATGCCGTCGGGCCAGCCGCCTCACAAGAAGCGCCGACTCGCTTCGCCGGAGTTCCGCTACCGCATGACCGTGGCCGCCACGGCGTCCAACCCCCGGTTCTCGGTCTCCCGCCTGGAGATCGACCAGCCCGGCACCGACTACACGGTGGACACGCTCGAGTATCTCAAGGGCGCCCTCCAGCCGGATGCAGTCCTTTTCTTCATTACAGGTGCGGACGCGGTCCTGGACATCCTCAGCTGGAAGGACCCCCAGGGCGTGCTCGCGCGCTGTACCCTCCTTGCCGCCACCCGGCCGGGCTTCGACCTGTCCCGGCTCGCCTCGGTGCTGGCCTCTCTCGGCGCCGGCGTGGTGGGGACCGGGCCTGAAGCCAAGGTGCGGGTCATGGACGTCCCCGGTCTCGACATCTCCTCGAGCATGATCCGGCAGCGCATCGCCGCCGGGCTTCCCGTGCGATATCTGGTGCCCGACGCGGTGTGCGACCTCATCGATTCCAGTGACGAGTACCGCCCAGGCAGCGGGATATGAACGACCTTGAAGAGTGGCCTCCTGAACACGGGCAGCCGGTAGAGCGCCGGTCCACGCGCCACGCCGCGCGCCGGCAGCGCACGCGCCGTGCAAGGCGCAGGCCCGAACGGCCCGGGCGCACCATCCTCACCGGATCGCTCGTGGTTATCGTGGTGGCCGCCGTAGTAGTCCTTTCCTCTCCGCTCGCCGACGGTTGGTGGCCGGCTGTCTCCGATGCGCGGACGGCGCAGACGACGGTTGCCCCGACCACGCTCGCAGAGACGGCCTCCACCCAGACGAGCACGATCGCACCGACATCCACCACCGAGGCCGGCTCCGCCGGACCGGTGGACGGTGCGGCCCTCCTGGTCGTGTTGCAGGGTGGTTCCCCGGCCGTTTTCGCTCTGGTCTCGGGTGGTCCGGACCGCGGTGTGGTGCTGGGGATGCCGTCCGTGACACTGCTGCGGGTGGGAGACAGGTTCGAGCGTCTCGCCGACGTCTACACCTCCCCGGATGACCTGTCGGGGCCGGAGCAGGCTGTGAGCGACGTCCTGGATGCGTCCATCGCCGCCGTCGCCTCGATCGAGTGGAGCGACCTGCGGCAGGCCGTGACCGGAGCCGTCGGAGGGAGTGGGCTTCCCGAGGAGTTGGACGGCCAGGGCGCCGACGCCGGGGCCGTGGCCGCCGTGCTCGCAGGCGCGCTCAGCGCCCAGCACGCAGGGTCGGTCGCAGCCGGTGGTTGGCTCGCGGATGCGCACGTGGGCGGTGACCGGGACGCGTTCCTGGCGTCGCTCGAAGCCGAGTCGGCGTCCATGACGGCGGGTGGCTGGGAGGGCCAGGCCATCACCGGTCGGCATGTGGAGTACGCGCCCGGCGCGGCATATCTCGAGCCCGACGTCCAAGCGGCGAAGAGCATTTTGGCCGGTACGAGCGCACGACCGGGCTCCGGGTCCTGAGCGGGGCCATGACCCACGGCCGGGCGGGCCGCCGGCGCATGGTATCGTAACGCCCCATGACTGGACCCCAGAACACTCTCATGCTGCAGGCCGGCGGCTGGTGCCGTTTCGCCGCTCGGGAAGCTCTGTCCGGCGCGTTCAAGGCCGCCGCGAGCGTCCGGGACGCGGGCAGGGGCGCGGCGTCTCAGATGAGCCGGGACATCGCGGCCATCCGCCAGCGGGACCCCGCCGCCCGGAACGAGTTCGAGATACTCACCTGCTATCCCGGTCTTCACGCCCTGTGGTTCCACCGTGCCGCCCATGCGCTCTGGGAGATGGAAGTCCCGGTCGCCCCGCGGCTCGTGTCCCAGGTGGGGCGGTTGCTCACCGGCATAGAGATCCACCCGGGGGCGAAGCTCGGCGAGGGGCTGTTCATCGACCACGGCTCGGGGGTCGTCATAGGGGAGACGGCCGAGATAGGCGACAACGTGACCATCTACCAGGGCGTCACGCTCGGCGGGACAGGCAAGGAGACCGGCAAGCGCCACCCGACCGTCGGCGACAACGTCGTCATCGGCGCGGGCTCGCTGCTCCTCGGCTCGATCACGGTGGGCGACAACGTGCAGGTGGGGGCGGGGAGTGTCGTCGTCCAGAACGTGCCCTCCAACACCACCGTGGTCGGCAACCCGGGCCGGCCGGTCATCACGGCCGGGGCGAAGGTGGGGATCCCGGACATCGACTACACGCACCTTCCCGACCCGGTCGCGGAAGCCATGCGCTGTCTCGTCCGCAGGGTCGTGATGCTGGAGAACGAGATCGAGGAACTGCGCGGCGCCACTCCGCCGCCCGAGACCCTGAACGAATGCGACCCTGTGAGGCTCGATGGCCCCGACGACGTCTGACCCGCGCTCCCGTCTGGCTCCGGAGCTCAACGAGCGTCAGCAAGAGGCCGTCTTCCACGAATCCGGACCGCTGCTCGTGCTCGCCGGGGCCGGCTCGGGCAAGACGCGCGTGCTCACCTATCGTCTCGCCTTCCTCATCGAGAGTGGCTTGGTGCGCCCGCATCAGGTCATGGCCATCACGTTCACCAACAAAGCGGCCGGGGAGATGAAGGAGCGGGTGGCGACCCTCCTCGGTCCGGCCGCCCGGTGGACCTGGGTGTCGACGTTCCACGCCTCCTGCGCGCGCATGCTGCGCCAGGATGCTCAACTACTCGGCTACAAGACCAGTTTCACCATCTATGACGAGGACGATTCTGCACGGCTCATCCGCCGCTGCCTGGAAGACCTGCGCCTCGATCCCAAGCGGTACACGCCGAAGGCGCTGCAGAACGTCATCTCCGACGCCAAGAACAAGCTCATCGACGTGGACGAGTTCGCCCGCGGCGGGGGCGGCGCCGGCGGTACGGCATGGGACACCGAGGGCGGCTACGACGACGAGCGCTTCCACGACATCACGGCCGCCGTGTACCGGCGCTACCAGGCCCGCATGCTCGACGCGAACGCGCTCGACTTCGACGACCTGCTCATGCGCATGGTGGACGTGCTGCAACTGTTCCCCGAACGCTTGGCCTACTACCGGGATCTGTTCCGCCACGTGCTCGTCGACGAGTACCAGGACACCAACCGGGCCCAGTACATGCTGGTGAAACTCCTCACCGAGGAGCACCGCCAGGTCACCGTGGTCGGCGACGACGATCAGTCGGTCTACTCGTGGCGCGGCGCCGACATCCGGAACATCCTCAGCTTCGAGGACGACTTCCCGGATGCGACCGTGGTCAAGCTCGAGCAGAACTACCGCTCGTACACCACCATCCTGGACGCTGCCAACGCGCTGGTGTCGAACAACCGGGGCCGCAAGCCCAAGAACCTGTGGACCGACCGGGGGGCCGGCGAGCCGATCACCGTCTTCGAGTGCGCCGACGAGCACGAAGAGGCCAGGCTCGTCTGCGACGAGATCGTCAAGCAGCTCAAGACCCGCCCCGCGTCGGACGTGGCCGTGTTCTACCGCGTGAACGCTCAATCCAGGGTCATCGAGGACATGCTGGTGCGGCAGGGCATCGGCTACAGGGTCATAGGGGGCACCAAGTTCTACCAGCGAGCCGAGATCAAGGACCTGCTCGCCTACCTGCGCGTCACGCTCAACCCTTCCGACGACATCTCCCTGGTGCGGATCATCAACACGCCCCGCCGGGGTCTGGGGGATGTGGCCATCGGCCGCCTCCAGATGTACGGCCAGGAGAACAGCGTGCCGATGCGCGAGGCGCTCTTCTACGCCGCCGAGGCGGGTCTGGGCGGCGCGGCCGTCAGCGCGTGCACCAAACTGGCGCAGGATCTCGCCGCATGGGAGCAGGCCTCCGGCAAAGTGGCGGCAACCGTCCGCCAGGTGCTGCACGAGAGTGGGCTGGCTTCTGCGCTCAAAGCCGAGCGCACCCTGGAGGCCGATGGCCGTCTCGAGAACCTGGAGGAGTTCGTGGGCGTGGCCCAGGAGTTCGACCGGCTGAACCCCGAGGGCACCCTCGCCGATTTCCTGCAGGAGATCAGTCTCTACGCCGACATCGACAGCATGGAGGAGACCGAGCCCTTGGTCACCCTCATGACCCTGCACAACGCCAAGGGGCTCGAGTTCCCCGTCGTGTTCCTCACCGGCATGGAGGAGGGCCTCTTCCCCCATTCGCGCTCCCTGGACGAGGAGCGTCTGGAGGAGGAGCGGCGCCTCTGCTACGTGGGCATCACCCGGGCGCGGGACACCTTGTTCCTGTCGTTCGCCCGCTCCCGGACGCTGCACGGCAGCGCCGGGTACAAACTGCCCAGCCGGTTCCTCAGCGAGATCCCCGAGCAGTACAAGACGTATCCCGGAGGCCGCGGGGGTGGATACCGCAGCTCTCAGGGTGGATACGGTAGTTCCGGGTCCGGCGGATGGGGGAGCCGGCCATCCGGCGACCGGGGCCTCGGCGGCGCGGTGCCCACCGGCCGGCCTTCGGCGCCACAGAAGAAGGAAGTCGCCGCCGGCGCGTTCTCGCCCGGCGACAAAGTGCTGCACGCCAAGTTCGGCGAAGGCGTGGTGCTCGGCGTGGAGCCGGGCGGGGTGGTGCGGGTCTTCTTCTCCGAAAGCAGGGAACAGAAGCGCCTGCTGCTCGAGTACGCGCCGCTCAAGCGCGTCCAATAGCACCCGCACGGCTGGGCGCGCGCATCTCGCCCGCTGCTCTTGGCCGAACTTCCGGTCTCGCCTCCGATCGCACACCGTCATCCCCACGATGGCCCCGCGCGGCCCGACGATGCAACGCATGATGCAAGTGATGGTCTGGTGCAACAGATTATGCACAACATGGGACCAAGGCTGACACGCATCGGACCAGTAAAGTGGCCCAAAGTGGCACATTTAAGTTGCAAAGTGGTGCAAAGTGGCGTACCGTGTCAGACATGGAGGAGCTCAAGCTATCCGGCAAGTTCGAACACACCCTCGATCCCAAGGGCCGTGTGACTCTTCCTGCCCGCTACCGGGAGTACTTCAGGAACAAGGTGGTGCTCGTGCGGTTCCCCAACGGGGAGCCGTGCGTCAACGTCTTCCACCCGGTCACGTGGGACAGATTCGATGCCAAGAACGTCGAGCCTCTCGACAACTTCAAGGACCTCGAGGCGGCCTGGCTCGTCCGTGATATCTACGGCAACCAGGACGAGGTGGAGCCCGACGGCCAGGGCAGGGTGTTGCTGGGCCAGCACATCGAGCCGGCCGGGTTGTCCGGGAAGGTGCTCATCATCGGGGCCCGCGACCATCTGGAGATCTGGGATCCCGAGACGTACGCGGAGCGCAGGCAGCAAATGGTGAGCCGCGATGCCTAGTGCGGCGGCATCCTTCGTGATGGAGATGGCCATGGCGCATGTCCCCGTGCTTACCAAGCCCCTGATCCGGCTACTCGACGTGGAGGAAGACAGCCGCGTCGTGGACTGCACGTTCGGGGCCGGGGGCCACGCGGAAGCGGTGGGCGCACTCTTGGGCGCCGAAGGCCTGCTGATCGGCTGCGACCGCGACCCGGTGGCCGAGGGATACTACGAGTCGCTCGCCGGCCGGCTGAACTGCGCCGCCAGGTTCATGCGCGGGGATTTTGCAGACAGTCTCGAAGACCTTGTGGACGAGGGGGAGCATGTCACCCACGTCTACATGGACCTCGGCGTCAGCAGCATGCAGATCGACACACCCGAGCGTGGCTTCTCGTACAGCTACGACGCCCCTCTGGACATGCGGATGGACCCGGCGCTGCGGGTGACCGCGGCGGACATCCTCAACACCTGGCCTGACACCGGGTTGGCCGACATCTTCAGCCGTTACGGCGAGGAGCGGTACTCCCGCAGGATCGCGCGCGCCATCGTCGCGCGCCGCGACAAGAAGCCGTTCACGAATACTTCGGAACTGGTCGAGACCATCAAGGGCGCCATCCCGACCCCAGCCCGCTTCGCTGCGGGCAATCCGGCGAAGCGCGTCTTCCAGGCCCTGCGCATCGAGGTCAACGGCGAACTGGAGAGCCTCGCCCGCGCCCTGCCTCTGGCGTTCGAGCTCCTGCAGAGCGGGGGCGTCCTGGCGGTCATCAGCTTCCACTCGCTGGAAGATCGCATGGTCAAGGACTTCTTCACCGGCAAAGCCAAACCGTGCGTCTGCCCACCGGACTTCCCGGTGTGCGCATGCGGCGCCAAGGCGACCGGGGCGATCATGACGCCGAAGGCCGTGGTCCCCGGGCCGGACGAACTGGAGATGAACCCGCGCGCGGCGTCGGCCAAGATGCGCGCGCTGAGGAAGCTTTGATGGCCACGGTCGCGCGGACGACGTGGATGGAAGCCTGGGAGGGTGACCTCGTCCCCTCGGCGGCGTCCCGCAGGAGCGCCGCGCGGGCGCAGGCCCGGGTGAGCGCCCGGTCGCGGAGCGCGCGCTACTACGGCCGCGAAGCGACCGCACGCGTGCCTCAGCCCGAGGTGGAGGTCCAGAGGGCCAGGCCTCTACCCAAGCCTCGCCTTGTCACCAAGCGGCGGCCTCAATGGCACATGATCGCAGTGGTCGTGCTGTTCGCCGCCGTGCTGCTGAGCGTCGCCATCGTCAGCCCCATGTTGCTGAGTGCCCGGGCGGCAGAGGCCGAGTCGCAGGTCGGTCTGATGGAGAGCTCCGAGGCGCAACTCACGTCCTCGATCGCCGCTCTCTCTTCGCAGATCGCCGCGTTGTCGGCCCCCGAACGGGTGGCGGAGCAGGCGTCCGTGCTCGGCATGCAGCCCGCCGAACAGGTCTACTACATGGAGAGCGGGCAGGTCGGAACGGAGGGTGACACGACGGTCGCAGGCCGATGAGCAGCAGCCGGACCCATAGGCGTCTGGCCTTGTTCATGGGGCTTGCCGTAGTGTTCCTGATCGCCCTGTTCGGGCGGACCTTCTATGTACAGGTGATCGCGGCCCCCAGTCTCCAGGAGCAGGGGGACAGTCAGCACGTCCGCACCATCACGCTCGAGCCGGCGCGAGGGAACATCTACGACCGGAACGGCGAGACGCTTGCCATCTCCCGGCAGATGTCGACCATCTACGCGGACCTGCCCAACGTCAAGAACGCGACCCAGACGGCCATAAAGCTGGCCCCCGTCCTGAAGGTCTCGCAGGCCGACCTCTACAAGAAGCTCACCGACACGAAGACCAACTTCAAGTACCTTGCCCGCAGGGTGGACCCGGCGATAGGAGCTCAGGTCAAGGCCCTGGGCCTGGACGGGATCGGTGTGATGTCGGAGGCCACGCGGGTCTATCCGAAAGGGGCGCTGGCCCCCCAACTGCTCGGGTTCGTCGGCGGGACCGACTACAAGGGCATGGAGGGCATCGAATACGGCTACAACAGCGTGCTTTCGGGCGATCCCGGCACCCTGCAGGTGGTGAGAGACCGCAAGGGCGATCGGCTTTACACGATGTCCGCGACCCCGGCCGTGGCCGGCAAGTCGATAACATTGACCATCGACTCCCAGATCCAGTACGAGGCCGAGATGGCCGTCGCCGACGCCGTGAGCCGGTTCGAGGCAAAGCGCGGATGTGCGCTGGTCATGGACCCGCGAACCGGTGAGATCCTCGCCATGGCCTCGACCCCGCTCTTCAGCCCGGAAGACTACGGCGACCAGGACCCGAAGACCGGAGGCACCCACAACTGGCTCGTCACCGACATGTGCGAGCCGGGCTCCACCTTCAAGATGGTGACGGTCGCCGCCGCACTGGAGAACGGGGTGGTGGACCCGGACACCGAGTTCACGCTGCCGGACGTCCTCACCGCCTACAACAAGGTCATCCACGAGGCCGATCAGGAAGTGCCTCCGTGGCGCACCATGACCGTCACCCAGATACTGGCGCAGTCGTCCAACATCGGGGCGGTCACGATCGGCCGGGAGGTGGGCAAGGACCGGCTGGTGGACATGATCAAGCGGTTCGGTTTCACCAAGAAGCTGGGCATCGACTTCCCTGGGGAGACCGCGGGGCAGCTTCCTGAGAAGTGGAACGGCGTGACCATCTATCAGGTCCCCATGGGCCAGGGCGTGGCCGTGTCCCCGCTGCAGCTTGCCTGCGCGTACTCGGCCATCGCCAACGACGGTGTGTTGTTGCAGCCCCATCTGGTCAAGGACGCGATGCAGCCGTGGAACCGCCGGGTGGTCAGCGCGGAAGTCGCGGCGCAACTCAGGGCGATGCTCCAGGTGACCGTCGAGACGGGCACCGGCAAGAAAGCCCAGCTGGATGGCTACACCGTGGCCGGCAAGACGGGCACGGCTCAGAAACCCAACGTGGACAAGGCCGGATATTCCAACGAAGTGATCTCTTCGTTCATCGGCATGGTGCCTGCGGACTCTCCCCGGCTGGTCATCCTGGTGATGATCGACGAGCCCCAGACGGAACGCCTGGGCGCCAAAGTGGCGGCCCCCGTGTTCGCCCGCATCGCCGACTTCGCCGTCAAACGCCTGGGCATCCCGCCGTCCTCGGGCACCGAGCAGACGCCTGGTGAGACGACCACCAGCACCGAGCAGGTGGACGGCGCGTCGTCCGAGTAAGACTCCGGCCTGTGCTTCGGGAGGGGGCCACCCCGGTGATAGAATCCGTAACCGTGAGACTTTGTGACCTTTTCGCCTCTGTCGACGGGCAGCGGTTGGTAGGCGCGGACACCGTCGTCAGCGGGCTCAGCTACCGAAGCGACCAAGTGGGTCCCGGGACCCTGTTCTTCTGCGTCCCCGGATTCAAGCGCGACGGGCATGACTTCGCTCCCGACGCGGTGTCGCGAGGCGCCGCGGCGCTGTGTGTCGAGCGCGTCCTGGACCTGCCCATCCCGCAGGTGGTGGTCCCGTCGGTGCGCGCCGCGATGGGCCCGGTGGCCGCGGCCTTCTACGACCGGCCGAGTGCCAAGATGCTCACCGTGGGCATCACCGGCACGAACGGCAAGACCACATCGGCCTTCCTGGCGGCGCATCTTCTCGGTGCGGCGGGATTCCAGTCGGGTCTGATGGGGACCGTGGAGCGGCGCATCGGCGGACAGACGCTCCCGGCCGGACGTACCACGCCCGAGGCCATCGACATCCAGCGGGACTTCGCCCAGATGCTCGCCGGTGGGGACCGGGCCGCCGTCATGGAGGTCTCTTCGCACGCCCTTGACCTGGGCAGGGCGAAGGGCATCGATTTCCGGGCCGTAGCCTTCACCAACCTCACCCAGGACCATCTGGACTACCATCACACCCTCGAGGACTACTTCGCCGCTAAGTGCCGGCTGTTCCTCGACGAGGAGTTCGCGGCCGGTGGAGCGATGGCCACCATCAATGTTGACGACGCGTTCGGCCTGCGCCTTGCCAAGGCATGCGACCGTTCCCGGGTCATCGGCTTCTCCACCTCACCGCATGCCGGAGAGTGGGGGCCTGCCGACCTGGAGATCAGCGACTTCGTGATGACCCCCGCGGGCACCGAAGGCACGCTGATAGTCCGTGGGTCGGCGCTCGAGCAGATGGGCGGAGGAAGCGCCGATGGCGGCGAAGCGGCTGTCGAGCGGCCGATGTTCACCCGCCTGGTAGGGGCGTTCAACGTGGCCAACACGCTCACCGCACTGGGCTGCGGGATCGGCCTGGGGCTCGACCTGGACGGCATGCTGGCCGCTTTGCGCGAGTTCAAGGGCGTCCCGGGAAGGATGGAGACCGTCGACGCCGGCCAGGGCTTCTCCGTGCTGGTGGACTACGCCCACACGCCCGACTCCGTCGCCAATGCGCTCAAGACCGCCCGGGAACTCACTACGGGGCGGCTCTTCGCGGTCATCGGCTGTGGCGGGGATCGCGACCGCACCAAGAGGCCGCTCATGGGCAGGGAGGCGGAAGACAACGCCGATGTGGTGGTGGTCACCTCGGACAACCCGCGCAGCGAAGACCCGAACGCCATCCTCGCCGAGATCGTCGGGGGACTGCGTCGTCCGGAGGCCGCGACCGTCGAGGTCGATCGCCGGGTGGCCATATTCCAGACCGTGGCCGAGGCAAGGCCGGGCGATGTGGTGATGATCCTGGGCAAGGGCCACGAGTCCGGTCAGGAGTTCGCGACGGGCACCATCCCGTTCGACGACCGGGAGGTCGCCCGCGAGGCCCTGCGTGCCCTGGAGGCCGGGGACTGATGCTCGCTCTGACGGCCGAGGAGGCCGGTGGGGCGCTCGGCGTGGGTACGCTCCAGACGGCCGTATCCGGGGTGAGCACCGATACCCGCTCCCTCAAGAAGGGCGATCTCTTCGTGGCGCTGCGCGGCGAGCGCTTCGACGGGCACGACTATGTGGCCGCTGCGCTGGCCGCCGGGGCATGCGGTGCGGTGGTGGAGAGCGGCGCGTGGGAGGCGAGGGCGGACGCGGCTACTGCCGAAGGCGCCGGTCCCGTCTACCCTGTGGCGGACACGCTTGCCGGACTGGGGGCGCTGGCCCGCGAGGTGCGGCGCAAGTCCGGAGCCAAGGTGCTGGCGGTCACCGGGAGTGCCGGCAAGACCAGCACCAAGGAGATCATGGCTGCCATGGTCGCCCGGGTCCGGAAGGTCGTGGTGACGGCCGCCAACCAGAACAACGAGATCGGCGTGCCTCTGACTCTACTCAAGATAGAGGCTGACACGGAGGCCGTCATCGTCGAGATGGGGATGCGCGGACTGGGGCAGATAGCGGCTTTGGCGGACATCGCGGAGCCGGACGTGGGTGTCATCACGAACATCCATCCAGTGCACCTCGAGCTTTTGGGGAGCCTGGAGAATATAGCTGAAGCCAAGGCTGAGCTTGTGGCCGGGCTGCGCGAGGGTGGCATCGGAGTGGTGCCGCTGGTCTGCGAACCTCTTGAGCCGTGCCTGGCGCGGGCGTGCCGCCCGGTGGTGCGGTTCGCAGTGCGGAGCGGGCTTCTCTGCGCCAACGAGAACGCGGACATCCTGGTGTCCGCGGAGCCGCAGGAGGGCGCCGACGAGCAGACCCTCAAGGTCCGCTGGCCGGGTGGTGACGTCTCGCTCAAGATCGCGTCTGTGCCGGTGCACACCCTGCAGAATCTCGCGGCCGCGGCCGCCGGCTGCTACGCCGCCGGGCTGCCGCTCGCCGATTGCCTTCCCGGCTTCCTCGATTCTACTCCGGGCAAGGGCCGGGGGGAGATCGTCAGCCTGCCCGGCCTATGCATCATCGACGACACCTACAACGCGAACCCCGCGGCCGTTCGGGCCGCCCTCGACAACCTGGTGAGGGTAGCGGCGCGCCTGGGCGGCCGCCCTGTTGCCGTCCTCGGGGACATGCGGGAACTCGGCTCAGATGAACTCGCTTTCCACCGGCAGACGGGCGAATATGCCGCGGCGGCCGGGGTGCAGCTGGTCTGGGGCGTGGGCGCTCTGTCCAGGGCCACCGCGGAGGGTTTCGGCGCCGGCGCGGGCCATGTCGATTCCCCGCTGGACAGCGGTCCGGTGGAGGCCTCGCTCCGGCCCGGGGACGTCGTGCTGTTCAAGGCGTCGCGGGGCGTGAGGCTCGAGGACATGGTGGAAGCCGTCGCCGGCCTGGCTCGGGCGGGAAGGTGGTCGGCGGGACCCGGCGAAACTACTTCCGAGTGACCATCACCTACCCGGACTCACAAGCATGATCAGGATACTCGGAGCAACTCTAGTCGCGCTCGTCCTCGCCTTGGTGGCAGGGCCTCGCTTCATCCGCTTCCTCCAGCATCGCGGCATAGGGCAGCACATCAGGGAGGAAGGCCCCGAACGGCACCTCGCCAAGCAGGGCACTCCCACCATGGGCGGGATCCTCATCCTGGTGTCGGCGCTGATCCCGTATCTCATCTTCTCGGGCAAGCACTGGGACAGCCTGGTGGTGATCATCCTCACCTACGGCTCTGGGCTCATAGGCCTTGCGGACGACCTTCTCAAGCGAAACCGCAAGCGCTCCCTCGGTCTCAACGGCAAGATCAAGCTCGGTCTGCAGGTGCCGCTGGTCGGGGTGGCCTGCTTCCTGGCGCTCCACTACGGGGGCGTGGACTCCGAGTTGGAGATCCCTCTCATAAGGACGGGGCTCCAGATAGGCCTGTTCTATTACGTCTTCGCCTTCCTGCTCATCGCCGGGTTCTCGCATGCGGTGAACCTCACCGACGGGCTCGACGGCCTAGCCGGAGGCACCGTGGCGGTGGCGATGTTCGCGTTCGCCGGCATCGCCTTCCTGCGCGGACAGACCGACCTGGCCATCCTGGGCTCGTGCCTGACCGGCGCGTGCGTGGGCTTCCTCTGGTTCAACACCCACCCGGCCTCGGTGTTCATGGGGGACACGGGCTCGTTGGCCTTGGGGGCCGCCCTGGCGGGTATGGCGGTCATCACGGAGATGGAACTGCTCCTGCTCCTGGTGGGCGGTCTGTTCGTGGTGGAGGCGCTGAGCGTGATGATCCAGGTGTTCAGCTTCCGCTACTTCCACCGCCGGGTGTTCCTCATGACGCCCATCCATCATCACTTCGAACTGCTCGGCTGGTCCGAGACCAAGATCATCGTGCGGTTCTGGCTGATCTCGGCGATCCTCGCGGGCGCCGGCTTCACGCTCTACTACCTGGGCAATATCGCCAAGTGACCCGGCGCGGCCGGGACTGCACATGGAGGGGATCGAGATGACCACGCGCCGCGGAGGCAAGGCAGGACTGCCCGCCGACATCCGGAAGGCCCTGGTGCTGGGAGCCAGCAGATCCGGCATCGCCGCCGCGCAGGCTTTGGCCGACCTCGACGTCGAGGTGACCCTGAGCGACAAGCGGGGGCAGGAGTCCCTGCCCGGCATCGAGACCGCGCTGGGGCGCGGCGCCCGGCTCGTCGACGAAGTGTCCCTCGAGGCGCGATGGCCGGAGCCGGACCTGGTCGTCAAGAGCCCCGGAGTCCCCGCGGAGCATCCGGCCGTGGCCCGGGCGAAGGGTGCCGGCGTGCCCGTATGGAGCGAACTCGAGCTGGCCTACGCCCTTCTGCCGAATCCGTTCGACGCCATCACCGGCACCAACGGCAAGACCACGACCACCGCGCTGCTCGGGCACCTGTTCGAGGTGGCGGGGCGGCCCGTGAGGGTGCTCGGCAACATCGGCGTGGCAGTGACGTCGGTGGCCGGGGAGTCGGCGCCGGACGAAGAACTGGTGGTGGAGGTCTCGAGCTTCCAACTCGAGGACACCCACCTGTTCAAGCCGGCTGTGGGCATCTTCCTGAACCTCACCCCGGACCATCTGGACCGTCACGGCACCATGGAACGGTATCTGGAGTGCAAGGCCAACCTGTTCGCCAACCAGGGCGCCGGCGATGTCGCCGTTCTCAACCTGGCGGACCCAGCCGTCGCCGGCCTTGGAGCCACACTAGCCGCCAAGGTCGACGGCCCGCGTGTGGCCTACTTCTCCACGCAGTGGGAGGAAGGCGCGGCGAAGCCCCAGGCGGTGCCGCCTCACGACTCCGCGACCCCCGATTCCTGGATCGCCAACGGGTGGCTCGTGATCGACCGCGAGCCGCTCCTGCCGGTGAGCGACATCCTGCTGCCCGGCCTGCACAATCTGGAGAACTGCCTGGCCGCAGCTACCGCGGCGGCCGCCCGCGGCGTCCCCAGGGACGCGCTGGCCGAAGGCCTGCGGACCTTCCGGGGAGTCCCGCATCGGCTCGAGCAGGCAGGGATAGTGCGCGGCGTGACGTATGTGAACGATAGTAAAGCGACGAACGTGGATGCCACCTTGACTGCACTGAACGCCTATCGGGAACGGACGTTCCTCATCCTGGGCGGGCGCGACAAGGCTTCCGACTACCGGCCCGTGGCACGCGCGTGCGCCCCTGGCTGCAAGACCGTGTATCTCATCGGCGAGGCCACGCCGCTCATCGCCGACGCTTTCGCCGAAGTGGCCGCGAGCGGCGAGGTGGACCGGCTGCCGGAGGTGGTCGCCGTCGGCACTCTGGAGCGGGCGGTCGACGAGGCGTTCCGGGCCGCAGAGCCGGGCGACACGGTGCTTCTCGCGCCGGCGTGCGCGAGTTTCGACCAGTACAAGAACTTCGAGGAGCGCGGAGAGCACTTCAAGGAGCTGGTCCGGCGCCTTTCGAAGGAGGGCGATTGACAGGTACCACCGTCCGCAGGCGGCCGCTCGAGGCCGTCGAGCACACGCGCCCGCGCCGGATGGGTGGCCCCTCCCGGCATGCGCGGCGTGACGGTGGCCCACG
>CAIQPS010000141.1 GCA_903873715.1 uncultured Actinomycetes bacterium | reverse complement strand
TGCGGCGGCGCGGCCGCCAGCAAGACAAGGCTGACGATCGCGGCCCCCACGAGGACCGCCGGCAACAGACGGCGGCCCGGCGCGCGCCGGGCCCCGGACCAAGGTCTGCGAAGATCCGCCGGACTCATGGCAAATCAGTCTAGCAGGCCGCCGGAGGGTGAGCCTTCGCGGGTTCGGCGGAGCACCGCAGTGGCGCTTCGGAAGAGGTCCGTCGCTGCGGCGGCGCGGGGCGCCGAACCCGCCGCCGTGTGGAGGCGCCGCCCGGCTAGAGGGTCCTGGTCAGCCGGAGGACGGCCCCTTCGTCGTCGGCCTGTTCCACCAACTCCGAGGTGAGCGCCTTGAGTATGGTCAGGCCCAGTCCGGCCTGGCTCATGGGCTCGCAGCCCTCGAGCCAGGACAGCAGCCCGTGCTGCCCGGGATAGAACACGCTTATCGCGAAGACTCCGGGCTTCGAGTCGAAGTCCATGCGGAGGGAACAGCCGGCTATGGCCGGGGCGGCTTCACCCGTTCCGGCGGGGGCCGGGTGGGTGGCGGACGACATCGCCAGGAAGCAGTTGCAGGCCTCGGTCACGATCACCTTGAGGTCGGCGGCCACATCCTCGTCGAGCCCGTCGCGCATCGCGATGGCGCCGACCACGAGGCGGCAGAGTGCCACGTGTTCCGCGCGGCAGGGGATCACCAGAGAGACAGGCGACAGCGGTTCGCTCGAAACGCCCGGATCTGCCGGCCGGTCGTTCACGATCCGGGGATCCTCCGCCGTCTCATTCCCACCCATCCACGATGTTGAGGTCCTCACCGCAGGCCCCGCAGAGCCCGTCCCGGACCAGGAGATTGTGCGCCATCTGCTCGTCGCGCTCGATAGCCTTGCGTCCGCAGTTGGGGCAGACCGTGTCGCGGCCCGGATGTCCGGGGACGTTCCCCACATAGACGAAATCCAATCCCTCGCGCTTGGCGAGCACCACGGCCTTCTCCAGGGTCTTGATGGGAGTGGCCGGGAGATAGGACAGTTCGAACTCCGGCAGGAAGCGGGTGACGTGCCAGGGCGTCCTCCGCCCGAGGGCGTCGCGCACCCAGCCGGCCATCGTCTTGATGCTCTCGTCGTCGTCGTTGAGACCGGGCACGATGTTGGACACCGCTTCCACGTGGCAGCCATGCTTCTCCTGGGCTCGGACGGCCGCATCCAGCGCGGGAGCGGGGTCCTTGACCTTGGTGAGCTTCGCCCAGGCGTCCGGCGTGGCGGCCTTGAGATCGAACTTGAAGGCTTCTATCACCGGTCCCACATAGTCGAGCGCAGCTTCGCTGATGTAGCCGGCCGTGATGAAAGCGGTGTATAGACCGGCCTCCTTGAAGGCCTTGCACACGTCGTGCACGTACTCTATCCACACGACCGGGTCGTTGTAGGTGAACGCGACCCCGGACAGCTTGTGCCTCTTCGCCAGCGCGACCGCGTCCTCCGGCGAGAGTTCGGACAGGCGGGCCGTCTCGTTCCGCGCGTTGGCGTGCGAGATCTGCCAGTTCTGGCAGCCGGTACAGAGCACGTTGCAGCCGTAGCAGCCCAGCGAGAGAGCCCGCGTCCCCGGGTGGAAGTGGAACAGGGGCTTCTTCTCGATCTCGTCGCTGATGACGCTGGCAGGGCGGCCGTACGTGAGACTGACCACCTGCCCGGCGCGCACGCCGCGGGCCTTGCAGACACCCTCGGAGTTCTCGCCGATGACGCAGAGATGGGGGCATACCGTGCAGCGCACGCCGCCGGGCGCGGGCTCCTGGAACAGAAGCGGACCGGCGGATGCGGACGACGTGAGGTGTATATCTGGGCTCATGATGCCCGGAGTATACCTTTGAACCACGGTCCGCAGACCTTTTTGCCGCAAAAAGTGGAAACGAGCGGTCCATCGTGCTATCAATTCAATATCAGGTATGGCCATGCAAGGCCGAATCCGGCGCGTCCAGGCGACCCCGTCCCGAACGACCGGCCGGCAAATCCCAGGAGGTGGGGTAATTTGAGGAAGTACTCTGTAATTTCTATTGGGCTGCTCGCGCTCGTGCTCGTCGCCCTCGTGGCCTTCGTGGCCGCGTGCGGTGGCACCAGCACGGAGACGACCGCCGCCGCCGGCTACGACATCACGAAGCTCGTCTCCGGCATCAAGGTCGACTCGGCAGCCGCCGGGCTCGTGCCTGAAAAGTACAAGAGCGCGGCCGTCAAAGTCGGCAGCGACGCTCCGTACCCGCCGTGGGAGATGTTCGTCGGCGACACCAACCAGTTCACCGGTTTCGACTTTGACCTGGCTCAGGCCATCGGCGCCAAGCTGGGCATCAAGTTCGAGTTCACGGCCATGAAGTTCGATAGCCTTCTCATCGCCATCGAGGCCGGCAACATCGACGTGATCATGTCCAGTATGTACGACGACATGACCCGGCAGAAGCAGGCCGACTTCGTGGACTACGCCAAAGACGGGACGGCTCTCCTGGTCAAGAAGGGCAACCCCGAGAAGATCAAAGGTTGGGTGGATCTCTCCGGCAAGGCCGTCGGAGTTGAAAAGGGCACCACCCAGGCTGCCGCCCTCGAAGCGTTGAACGAGTACCTCAAGGGCCAGAACAAGCCTCTGGTCACCATCAACGAGTACCCGGATCAGCCGGCCGCCATCCTTGCCATCAAGAGCGGCAACGTGGTCGCCGACCTGACCGACGCGTCGACCGGCGCCTATGTCGCCCAGACGACCGACAACGGCAGCTCGCTCGAACTGGTCGTCGATCCGAACCCGCCGAGCGGTCTGGGCTTCGAGCTCAAGATCGACGGTATCGCCGTGGGCAAGAGCAACACCGGCCTGCGCGACGCCATCCAGAAGGCGCTCCAGTCCCTCATGGACGACGGCACCTACAAGACCATCATCGATCACTACGGCCTGCAGCCCTACCCGAAAGCTGACGTCAACGCCAGCAAAGACCCGGGCAGCGGGGAGTAAGAACAGAATATGGAACCCGCCGACCGAACAAGTGCCGACGCACCCCCGGTGATCGACCGGGGGGCCGGCGGGTCTGACTCACGGCCCGAGGCGATCAAAGCGGTCCCAGTACGACACTGGGGCCGCTGGATCGCCTCGGTCGTGGTCCTTTACATCTTCGCCGCGCTCATCTACTCGCTCGCCCGCAACCAGAACATGGAATGGGGCGTCGTCGCCGACTACATGTTCAGGCCGATCATCCTGAAGGCCGCGGCTGTGACCATCGAACTCACCGTGATCGCGATGATCGTCGGGGCCGTAGGCGGCACCCTGCTGGCCATCATGCGGTTGTCCAAGAACTACGTCCTGTCGGGCCTGTCCTGGCTCTACATCTGGTTCTTCCGGGGCACGCCGGTCTACGTGCAGATCGTCATCTGGAGCTTCTTCGGGGTCGTGTATCCCAAGATCTTCATCGGTCTTCCGTTCACCGGGCTGGCCTTCGGTGGCTGGGCCACCAACAAGGTCATCGGCGGTGTCGTGGCTGCGGTGCTGGCGCTGGGCCTCAACGAGGCCGCCTATGCCGCCGAGCTCGTCCGCGCCGGCATCATCTCCGTGGACAAGGGACAGACCGAAGCGGCGGAATCCCTGGGTATGTCTTTCGGGATGACGATGAGACGTATCGTCCTACCTCAGGCGATGCGTGTCATCATCCCTCCGATGGGCAACGAGACCATCTCCATGCTCAAGACGACGTCTCTGGTCGCGGTGACCGGCAGCGTCTTGGAGCTCTTCACCCAGGTCTCGCACCTGTACTCGCAGAACTTCAAGATCATGCCGCTGCTGATCGTGGCATCTCTCTGGTACATCATCTTCACCACGCTCTTCACCATCGGCCAGCACTACCTGGAGCGCCACTACGGTAGAGGTTTTGGGACCAACGAGACCGAGACCGCCGAAAAGAGAGCGCAGAAGCGACTGCAGAGCAAGGTGACGGCCGACGTGAGCGAGCCAGGGAACTGGGACTGATATGACGCAAGAACTCTCAGCCGGCCACGCCGCCTCGACCTCCGGCCAGCCGATGGTCAAGGCCGAGCAGGTCTGGAAATCGTTCGGCAAGCTCGACGTCCTCAAGGGCGTGGATCTGGTGGTGAAACCCAAGGAGACGTTCGTCCTCCTCGGCCCATCGGGCGGCGGGAAGTCCACCCTGCTCCGGTGCATCAACCATCTCGAGAAGATCGACGCCGGCCGCCTCTGGGTGGACGGGGAACTGATGGGATACCACCAGAGGGGAAGCATCCTCCACGAGATGCACCACAAAGACGTGGCCAAGCAGCGCGCCAAGATCGGCATGGTATTCCAGCGCTTCAACCTGTTCCCCCACCTGACCGCCATCCAGAACGTCATGGAGGCGCCGGTCAAGGTCAAGAAGATGGACAAGAAGCAGGCTGAGCACGAAGCCGAGCAGCTTCTGACCGAGGTGGGCCTCAAGGAGAAGCTTGACGTCTACCCGGCGCAGCTCTCCGGCGGCCAGCAGCAGCGCGTCGCCATCGCGCGCGCGCTCGCCATGAAGCCTAAGCTCATGCTCTTCGACGAGCCCACGTCCGCCCTCGACCCCGAACTGGTGGGAGAGGTCCTCGACGTCATGAAGCGCCTGGCCCACGAGGGCATGACCATGGTGGTCGTCACCCACGAGATCGGGTTCGCCCGCGAAGCGGCGGACGGGGTGGCGCTCATGGACGGCGGCGTGATCGTGGAGATGGGACCACCCGAACAGGTCCTCGGGGATCCCAAAGAGGAGCGGACTAAGCTCTTCCTTTCCAAGGTCCTCACCTAGGAAGCAGCGGGCGGCAGAAGCTCCGGCGGCCGGGGCTTCATTCCTCAGCAGTCTGCTAGACCCGGCCCTCGGGCGTCGCCGCCTGCCCCGCCCGGTTCTTGTTCTTCCGCCAGCGCCACACGCCCCAGGCTATCAGCGCTATCACCACTACCGCCAGCACGATGTAGAAGTAGTAGTTGTACTCGTGGAAGATCTCCTGGAGCCTGGTCCAGCCGTTCTCGCCGAGAGCCTTGCGGAAGCCGTATCCCAGATACGCAAGCGCGGCGTTCCAGATCACCGAACCGATGGCCGAGTACGCGAAGAACTTGACCACCGGCATCTTCGCGATGCCGGCCGGCAGGGAGATGACCGTGCGCACGCCCGGCATCATACGAGTGAAGAACACCGTGAGCTGCCCGTGCTTCTCGAACCAGCGATCGGCCCGTTCCAGGTGATGTGGCGTGACGAACACGTACTTGCCGTACCGGTCGAGGAGGGCACGGCCACCGTACCGGCCCACCGCGTAGGCGATGGCCGACCCGACGAGGTTCGCCAGCGTCGCGACGACGATGACCTCCCACATATGCGTGGCCCCTTGCGCAGCAAGGACCCCGCCATACGGGACGACGATCTCACTGGGGATGGGGATGCACGCGCTCTCGGCGATCATCGTCAGGAAGATGATGATCAGCCCGTGGTTCTCCAGTAGGGATATAAGCCAGGAACTCATTGGTGAGCGATTCTACCTCACGAAAGATAAGCGAACCGTAAGTCGGCCGCTAAATAAGAGCGAGGCCGGGCGCGTGCCGGCGAACGTGAGCGTACGTACTCGTGAGCGTGGTGAGCCGGCATGCGCCCGGCCTCGCCCCCCACTCAAAGGCTGATTTGCGATAGACCGTATTCGAAGCACTCGCGCAAGCGGTCCTCGATGTCGTCGGAGTCGGGCTGGTAGTTGCGGCCTTTCAGCTTGTGGCGCAGGTCCTGCTCCACTTGGCCGGCCAGGTGGGTGGTGTCGTCGTCCAGACGGTGCATGAACTCGGCCGTGCCGAAGTGTTCGTGGACCGTACTCAGGTACGCGCGGGCGGCATCGAAGGCCTCGGTGGGGTCGGCGATCCCGGGGGAGTCGAGAGCCAGGTAGTAGGCGGTGAAGGCGCGCTTGAAGGCCAGCCGCAGAGACTGGACGGTATCGACCAGCATTTATGAGGCTGCCGAGAAGCGAGCATCGGCCGCCGGAAAGCACTCGGCGGCGCGACAGTGTGTCCTCGGTCGCTCAAATAGCGCTGCTACTAGCGCTCCCTGCGTCCGTCTCTCGCACATACCGATCGCATTCCTGCAGCGAAGCGTCACCCTTCCGGCAGCCATCTAACGGGTGTACGCCACTTCCTGCCAGGAGGGATGCGGCGGCGGGCCGATGCGGCGCGACCGGTGCCCCGCGGGGAAGTACACGAACTCCCCGTCCTCGTCCTCGAACGCCACCTCCAGCTGTCCTTCCATAAGGCGAAGGTCCAGCCAGGCACTGCGGAACACCAGTTCGCGCAGCCAGTAGATGAGGCTCTCGCCGTGGAGGGTGAGGACGTCGTCCCCGCGCTCCAGCAGATACTCGCCGAGCGAGCTGACCGGGAACTCGATGCTGCCGCCGGCGACGAGCTGCACCAGGTCGGCACATTCGTCGTTACGGAGCAGCCCGGCCTGGACGAGACCAAGCTCAACCGCCGCCATCTCCACCCTCTGAGCGAAATCCACACTGTTGAAGCCGTACCGGAAACTACGGAATTCCAGGATGTAATCTTCGCCGGAGGAGTAATTGGGGTGGGTGTGCCTGTTCTCAGGTGCCATAGCGAACCCCTATGACGCTGGGAGTATGCTGCGCCGTAATTGTAGCAGGCCGCGCGGAAGATGAAGACTGAGCGGCTCCGCCCGGCAGGTGCGCGGCCGCACGTTCGTGTCGTATCGGGCAACGCTGCATATAATGACCTTATGAGATCATTCCGCCGCTCGCTCGCCATAGCCGCCACCGTCGCCGTCGTCGCCGTGGCTGCACTGTCCACCGCGGGATGCGGAGGAACCGCCGCGCAAGTGGACCCGGCCACCGAGCTCTCCAAGTCGGCTGCGGCCATGAAGGCCATCAATGGCTTCCACCTGGTCTACGAGGTGCACAAGCCGGCCAACGCGAAACCCGGATCGGGACTCGAGATCGCCCGCGTCACCGCGGACGTCAACTCCGAAGGGAGCATGACGGCGGTCATCGACGTCACCCAGGGCAACGTGCCGCTGAAGCTGAACTTCGTGCAGGTGGGCGACAAACAGTACCTGCAGATGGGCGCCTGGCAGGAGATCCCCGTGGAATCGAGCCCGGTGGGCAAGCTCACCCTCGGCACCAGCACCGTGACCATCCTGCAGCAGGTTACGGACGCCAAGTACGTGGGCCAGGAGTCAAAGGCCGGGACCAAGTGCTACCACATCACAGGGAGTGTGAACGCGGAAGCGGTCAAGGCCATCGCCAAGTCCACCACCACCACGGCGCCGTTCCCGGTGGACATCTGGATCGGCGTGAAGGACGGCTACATCTACGAGGTGGACATCAATGGCGCGGCCACCACGGACGAGCCGGAGGGCACCTGGCGTAGCATCGTCCTCTCCAAACACGGCGCCTCCGTGGACATCAAGGCTCCCATCTGACCGTGACCCCCCGGACTGCCGACCCCAAGCCGGCGAACAAGGCCCTGTCCCGGGGCGCTACCCTCGCCATGGTGGCGCTGTGCGGGGCGGTCTTCGTGGCCGCTCTCGATCAGACCATGGTCCTCACGGTAATGCCGTCCATCATGCGCTCGCTGTACATCGACGTGCGCAACCTCAACGACGCCGGTTGGATCATCACCGCCTACCTGCTCGGCTATACGGTGGCCATGCCGCTGTTCGGCCGGTTGGCGGACGTGTGGGGGCGGCGCAAGACCACCATCCTGGCGTTGGCCCTCTTCATGATCGGCAGTGCCTTCTGTGTGTTCCTGGCCCGGCTGGACCTGTTCGTGGCAGCTCGGGTGGTGCAGGCGGCAGGCGGAGGTGCTCTCGTCCCGATAGCCATGGCCGCTGCCGCCGACATGTTCCCGCTGGGCCGGCGGGCCCTCGTGCTGGGGATCATCGGGGGCGCGGCGGAAGCGGGCGGGGTCCTCGGGCCGCTGTACGGCGCCGCCCTGTCGGCCGCGTGGAGCTGGCGGCTCATCTTCTTGGTGAACGTCCCGTTGTGCCTCATCCTCATGCCGCTGTGCTGGTGGCTGCTGCGTCCGGGCGCCTCGCCCTCCTACCATGACGCCGCGACAGAAGCCGAGGGTACGCTCCCGGCCGGCCGGCACTGGTGGCAGAAGGGCCGAGTGGACTACGTGGGGGCGGCGCTCATGGCCCTCTCCCTGGCCGGCGTCACCATCGGGCTGGGGACCGGCACCACCATGGTCAACACCGGCGACGGGAGCTCCACCCAGACCGGCAGCCCGGTCCGCTGGCCGTTCCTGGCGATGGCCGTGGTCGCGTTCATCCTCTTCGTCCTGTACGAACGCCGCGAGGACCGTCCGCTCATCCGGCTCGAGCTGTTCCGCAAGCCGCCGTTCGCCGCGGCCAACATCGCTCACTTCCTGGTGGGAGCGGCACTCATCATCGGGATGGTGGAGATCCCACTCTACGCGAACACCCTGTTCGGGCTCACCGAGATCGGGAGCGGGCTGCTGCTCATCCGCCTGACCCTGATGATCCCGGTCGGGGCCGTCATCGGCGGATACCTGGCCGACTACATCGGCTACCGGGCCGTCGCCATCCTGGGCTTCCTCGTCGCCTGCGGCGGATATCTGCTGGTCAGCTACTGGCCCCTGGACCCCTCCAACCTGCGCATGACCGCCGACCTGCTGGTGGCCGGCTTCGGGTTCGGGCTGGTGGTGGGGCCGATCGGAGCCACCGTTACCCACGCCTCCGGCAGCCGCTGGATGGCCACCGGGTCCGCTCTGGTCACCGTCTCCCGGATGATCGGGATGGTCATCGCCCTGTCGGTGCTCAGCTCGTGGGGAGTGCGGCGGTACAACGCACTGTCCAAGGACATCGTAATCCCGCTGGTGAAGCCCGACGGGGTCAGCGACGCCCAGTTCAAGGCCATGCAGGACGCGGCCGGACTGGCCATCGACAAGGCGCTGCACACGGTCTTCAGCAACTTCTTCCTGATCGGCGCCATCGTCATCGGGCTGGCGGTCATCCCTGCGTTCTTCTTCTACAACAAGCGGGACCGCGGAGACAGCAAACTCCCGTTCCTACCCCACTGAGAACGGCTCGACGACCCGCTTGACCGTCCGGCCGGTGGGCTAGAATGAGCCTAGTCCGCACACCAAGAGAGGACGCATGAACGAGGACCAACTCGACCTGGGCGCGTCGTTCGACCCAGTGCCGCACATATCCGCACCGGAGCGCCAAGCCGCCCGGCAGAACCCCGCCGCCAGGGTGGCCGTCTGCGACCTGACGCCCGGCACCAGCATCGAGGGCGTCTACCTGCTCTCCGCCAAGGAGACCCGGCAGACCCGGCAGGGCAAGCCCTTCTACAAGCTCCGCGTGGGCGACCGCACGGGCACTGCGGACTGCACCGTCTGGGAGGTCTCGTCGGTGTCGGGCGACCCCAAGGTCGGCGAACTGGTGACGCTCTCCGCCCGGGTCACCGAGTACCAGGGCAAGGCCCAGCTCGAAGCCACGCGGGTCGCCCCCGCCCCGGCCGGCACCGCAGAACCCCGGGACTTCCTCCCGTCCACCTACCGCGACATCGAGGAGTTGAGGGGCTTCCTGCAGTTCCACATCGGATCGGTCTACGACCGCGACTATGCGGCGCTGCTCCATCTCATCTTCGACGATCCGGCCTTCTTCGAGACCTTCACCACCGCGCCCGCGGCCAAGGTCTACCACCACGCCTACCTGGGCGGCCTCGTCGAGCACACGGTGAGCGTCGCCGAGACGTGCGACTTCGTGGCCCAGCAGTACGGCAGGGTGGACCGCGACCTGCTGCTCACTTCCGCGCTGCTGCACGATATCGGCAAGACGCGCGAACTGGCCTTCGAGACCACCATCGACTTCACGGATGCCGGCAAGTTCCTGGGGCACGTCATCCAGGGGGTCATGCTGGTCAACGAGAAGGCGGCCGAGGTCCCGGGCTTCCCCGAGGCCAAGCTACAGCAGTTGCTCCACTGCATCGTCAGCCATCACGGAGAGCTGGAATGGGGCTCGCCCAAGCGCCCCAAGACCATCGAGGCCCTCATCCTGCACCACATCGACAACCTGGACGCCAAGGTCAAAGGCTTCCTGGAGATCGTGGACGGATCGCGCGACGCCCCGTGGACCGACCTGCGCAACCTGTTCCGGCGGCCGCTCCACGTGCCGAGGGCCGCTCACCAGGAGGAGGACTTCCTGCCTCCGGGCGAGGACGATTTCGGAGGGGTGTCCTCCTAGGAGGCGGGGCTCGACGCGTCGCGACCCGGTCCCTAAAGGCGGCGCGGTGCTGCACCCGACGACCCGGTTCGGCGCGGCTCGGTTCGGAGTAGCACCAGGCTGTGCCGGTTTCGGCGCAGCCCGGTTGGGCGCGGCTGCCCCGGTGTTACCGGTCTTCTTCGCGCAGGTTGCTGTCGACCGTCCGCTCGATCTCGCTGTCGAACGACACCGTGTTCCGCGGATGCGCGTTCAGCTCTTCCTTGTCGCGGCCCAGCAGAGCGGACTCACCGGCCATCATCGCGTCGAAGGCTTTGGCCTTGAGGCGGCTGCGGGTCAGCTCGATGCGGGCCCGCATGGCGTCGTAGTCAGAATTGCCGGTCGGGGCAGGTTGCGCCGCGGCCGGGGGCTCGATCGGCGCCACCGGGCGAGGAGGGGTCACGGGCTGCGGCGGGACAGCGGCCTCGACGGGGGCGGGGGCGGTCCGCATGGATTCGCCCAACACCGACGACGGCGTCACGGCCGGCGCGAACGGCTCCGGCGCCGGGGCGTCATCCACGGACGCGAACGGCTTCTCCAGCTCTTCGCGGATACGGCGCCTGGTCTCTTCGATGCGTGATTTCAGGTCCTCACCCACACCCGCTTCGGCGCGGGCCGGGGCCGGCTCGACCACCGGGGCCGATCCGATCACTTCCGGCGTGTCGCTGATGTCCGGCCATCCCGCTGCCAACCAGGCTTCGGCGTCGACGGGGGGTGCGGCGAGGGGTGCCTCGACGACCGGCACGTCAACGGCGGGCTCGGCCTTGTCGCGCAGGATCACCACATCGGGGATCTTGAGCAGTTCTTCGAGGACGGCCTGCTGTTCCAGCGGATCCGTGGAAGGCTTCCAGCCTGCGCCGGGCACGGGCTCGTCGAGGACCTGCGGGGTGAGCACCACGTCGGACCCCACGTCACCGGGCCGGGCCGAGGAAGCGAAGAGCGCGTCCACGTCGGCCTCGGTCATCTCCTCGGCGGCCACGTCGGGCGCGGCCGGCGCCGGCGCAGCGCTCTGGCCTTGGTGCGATTGGTGGAAGACGGGCATGTCGTCGAACTCGACGATCTCGTCCGAGGCGTAGATCTCCACGATGCCCGAACCAGCGGCAGCCGGCGGAGCAGCTCCAACAGGCGGGGCCGGTTCGGCCGGCGCAGCCTTGACCGGCGGCGCGGGTAGGACAGGAGCCGGCGCTTCCACCGGAGGAGCAGCGGCCCAGATCGGGGGCTCGTAGGCGGGAGGCGCCGGGGGCACGGCCACCGGAGCGGGCGGCGCAGGGACCGGGGCAGGCGCCTGTACCGGCGGCGCCACCACCTGCGCGGGCGCGGGCGGCTGCGGAGCCGGTTGCACGTACGCGGGGCCCGGGACGTAGATGGGGGCAGGAGCCGCGGCCGGCACGGAGCCCGGAGCCGGCGGCGCATAGTACATGGGGACGATGTAGGTGGGCACCGGCTGCGGCTGAGCCACAGGCGGGACCACGGGTGCGGGTGGCGCCACCTGCTGCGTCACCGTGGTCGCGGACGAGACCGGCGTCTCCACCGGCGGAGGCGGCAGCATGGGGCGCATGGTCATGCCCGGTCGCGGTGCCGTCTGCTTCTTCACGAAAAGGATGCCCAGGACGGCCCCAACGGCCCCACCCAGCAGTACCCTCAAGAACCCGCCCATCGTGAGCCCCTTCCTCAGCAGAACGTGATCCGAGCCGTCGTCATCCGACAGCGTCATCTCTAACTTTATCAGCAACCTCTCCCGCCTTTTTTCAGGACGGCAGTGCTTGACGGACAACCTTCCTATCGGCGGACGCGGGAAGAACCTTGACGCGGGCCTCGGTCTGGACGGTCCTACGTACCGCCTTTGCGTAGATTACGGAGGCGGCCCAGGAATTCCTTGATTCGAGCTTCGAGACCGTTCTCGGTGGGATGGTAGAACTCGGTGCCGGCCAGCTTGTCCGGCAGATAGCGCTGGGAGTTGTAGCCCCCGTCGTCGTGCGGGTACTGGTAACCGACGCCGTGCCCGAGCGTCTTGGCGCCCGAATAGCCGGTGCTCCGCAGGACCACCGGCGGCGGCTGGGCCCCGTGCTTCTCCACTTCGGCCATGGCCGCGTCGATGCCCATGTACGAGGCGTTCGACTTGGGTGCGCAGCTCAGATAGGTGACCCCGTGGGCGAGGTTGATGCGGCACTCGGGCATACCCACGAACTCGACGGCGCGCGAGACCGCGATGGCCACTTCCAGGGCCCGGGGGTCGGCGTTGCCGATGTCCTCGGAGGCGAAGATGATCATCCGGCGGGCGATGAACTTGGGGTCCTCACCGCCGGTGAGCATGACGGCCAGGTAGTAGAGAGCGGCGTCAGGGTCGGAGCCGCGCATGCTCTTGATGAAGGCCGAGATGATGTCGTAGTGGGCGTCGGCCTGCTTGTCGTAGAGCACGAGCTTGCGCTGGGCCGCTTCCTGGACTATCCCTTCGTCGACGGACGACCTGCCCTTGGCCCGGGCGAGCACCAACGAACGCTCGAGCAGCCCGAAGGCCTTGCGGGCGTCTCCCAACCCGGCATGCCCGATGAGTTCCAGCACCTCGCCCGGCACGGTGATGTCACTCGCCGCCGCGAGCGCCCGATCGAGCAGCGCCCGGATATCCTCGGGCGTGAGCGGCTCGAACTGGTAGAGCTCGCAGCGCGAGATGAGCGCCGGGATGACCTCGAAGTATGGGTTCTCCGTCGACGCGCCTATCAGCGTGACGATGCCGTCCTCCACAGCATGGAGCAGGGCGTCCTGCTGCGCCTTGGAGAAGCGGTGGATCTCGTCGATGAACAGCACGGTGCGCCGCCCGCTCTGCGCCCGGCGGTCGCGGGCCTTGTCTATGACCTTCCGCACCTCGGCCACCCCGGAACTGACCGCGGAGAGTTCCTCGTACACCGCCCCGACGGCCGTGGCCACCAGCCGGGCGACGGTGGTCTTGCCGGTCCCGGGAGGCCCGAAGAAGATCATCGAGCCGACGGTCCCCGTATCGATGGCCACCCGCAGCGGAGCGCCCTCGCCCAGCAGGTGGCGCTGCCCCACGACCTCGTCCAGAGTGCGGGGCCGCATTCGCGCAGCGAGCGGGGCGTTCTGGGAAAGGTCGACGCTCAGACGGGAGCTGAAAAGGTCCTCCTCCATGCCCGGATTCTACCAGCGCAGCCCCGCCCGTGAACGCCTCCCGGATTGCTAGAATTGCGTCAGGCGGTTGCCGGACAGGAGGGGTTGGAGCGTGTCCCGACAGGTTCTGGTTCTGAACGCTACCTACGAGCCCATGAACGTGTGCTCACTCCACCGCGCCGTCGTCCTGCTCCTCAAGGGCAAAGCCGAGACGGTCGAGTCATCCGGCGCCGTGCTCCGCTCCGAACGTGCCTCCTTCACCGCGCCGGCAGTCATCCGCCTGGTGGACTACGTGCGCATCCCGAAGACTGATGGACGCAGGGTCTCCCGCCGCGCGATCCTGGCGAGAGACGGTTTCCGCTGCCAATACTGCGGCAGCACCCGTCACCTGACCATCGACCACATCATCCCCCGCAGCCGAGGCGGTTCGAGCTCCTGGGAGAACGTGGTGACATCCTGCGCCCCGTGCAACGTGCGGAAGGGCGCCTGCCTGCCGAACGAGGTGGGCATGTGGCCGTCGCGAAAGCCCCGCCCGCCGGTCCCCGGCGACTTCGTGCTGGCCGCGCAGCGGGTCATCCCGGAATCCTGGCGCCCCTACCTGGACTTGGTGGCGTAGCCCGCCGACTAGAAGTTCAGCCAATGCCGGGTAAGACCCGGCGAGGCCCACCTCAAAAGAGCAGCCGTTGCCGGGTATGCCCCGGCGAGGCCCACCTATAACGACCTGCCATTGCCGGGCAAGGCCCGGCGAGGCCGACCTCACTGAGAAGCCGTTGCCGGGCAAGACCCGGCGAGGCCGACCTCATATGAGCTGCCCCTGACTGACAGCGAGACTCCGAACACTGAGAGCGACTAGCCGATGGGCCGTGAGGGGCCGAGTGCGTGCCGGCGAACGTGAGCGTGCGTACTCGCGAGCGTGGTGAGCCGGGATGCGCTCGGCCCCTCACCACTCACCGATGAGCCGCCCGTAGTATTCGGGCCTCCGGTCCTTGAGCATGTCGACTTCCAGCTCCCCCGGCCGCACCACCTTCCGCTTCTGGTCCGCCGCTTCCGGATCGATATCCGCGAGGATGAAGTCCTCCTCGAAGTGCGCGCCCTCGGCCAGCACGTTCCCTTTCGGATCCACGACCATGCTCCGCCCGATGAACCGTACCCCGCACTCGACCCCCGCCCGGTTGACCGCCACGAGGTTCACGATGTTCTCCCGGGCCCGCGTCTGGACCACGAAGTCCGGCACGAACTCGATGTCGTCGGGCCAGTTGGTCACGGTCACGATGATCTGGGCACCCATGAGGGCCAGCACCCGCGCATACTCCGGAAAATCGAGGTCGTAGCAGATGGCCAGCCCGATCCGCCCGATCGCGGTCTCATACACGGCGGGAGCGATATCCCCGGGATCGACGAACCGGTCGACGCCCAGATAGGGGAGATGGAGCTTGCGGTACTTCCCGACCAGCCCTTCGGGCCCGACCAGCGCCGAGGCATTGTAGAGCCGGTCCCCGTCCTTCTCGAGAAGCCCGACCGCCACGTACGCCCCGGTCCGCCGGCACGCGTCGGCCAGGGCATCGGTGCTGGGCCCGGGGATGGTCTCGGCCTTGACCAAGGCCTCCTCGCGCCCACCGTACACGTACCCCGTGAGCGCCGCCTCAGGAAAGACCACCAGCTGGGCCCCGGCCGCGACAGCCCGCTCGACCCCGTCCAGGCAGCGCGAGAGATTGCCCGCGACATCCCCGATCTGCGGATCCATCTGCACTCCGGCGACCCGGATCATGCGCCCCAATGTGCCCCTCCTGTAAGCGCCGCCACCGCCGGCAAGCCCGGCGAGCCCACCACTAGTCGTCATTGAGCCGGGACTCGCGAAGCCGGGCCGCTATGAAGAATGGGAGAAGTCGCGATTCGGCAAGCGTGAGAGGCCGAGTGTGCCCGAGCGAACGTGAGCGCGCGTACTCGTGCGCGTGGTGAGCGAGGGTACGCTCGGCCTCTCACCCCTGGCTGTAACGCCCCATCTTCAGGTACTTGTCGTGGCGGAGCCTCAGCCGGTCGTCGGCGTTGAGCGTGGACAGTTCGGACAGGGCGAGCTGCACCTGCCGCATCACCCGCTTGGCCGTGGCCGCATGGTTCGTGTGCGCGCCGCCGGTCGGCTCGGGGATGACCCCGTCGATGAGGCCCAGCTCGAACAGGTCCATGGCGATGAGATGCAGCGCCGCGGCGGCCTTGGGGCCTTCGGCGGCGTCGCGCCACAGGAGAGCCGCGCACCCTTCCGGCGAGATGACCGAGTAGATGGAGTTCTCCAGCATCAGCACCCGGTCGCAGACGGCCAGCGCCAGTGCGCCGCCCGAGCCGCCCTCGCCGATGACGACGGTGACGGTGGGGATCTTGAGACCGGTGAAGGTCAGGATGCTGTTGGCGATGGCCCCCGCCTGGCCGCCCTCTTCGGCGTCCTTGCCGGGATAGGCGCCGCCGGTATCGACCAGCGTCACCAGGGGCAGACCGAACTTCTCGGCCAACCGGGCCAGCCGCATGGCCTTCCGATAGCCTTCCGGCCGGGCCATGCCGAAGCTGCGCTCCTGCCGTTCCTCGAGGGTATGGCCTTTCTGGTGGCCCACCAGCATGATCTTGCGGTCGCCCAGGGTCCCCATCCCGCCCACGATGGCGGAGTCGTCGGAGCGCAGGCGGTCGCCCTTGAGTTCGATGAAGTCGGGCAGCATATGGGCGATGTAGTCGAGCGTCTGCGGGCGGTCCTGGTGCCGGGCGATCTGGACGACGTCCCAGGGACTGGGCACGCCGCCGCCCTTGCGCAGCGACTGGATGCGGTCCTGGATCCGCTTGATCTCCTCGGCATACCCGTCGGGGAAGCTCGGCAGGTCGCGCAGTTCGCGCAGACGCTTGATGAGCTTCAGGGCTTCGCCCGTGTACGACCTGGTGTCGGCCATCACCGCTCACCTCCCGCGGCACCGGTCGCCGCGTTCGCGGCGGCGCCCGCCGAAGCCATCGCACTGCCGGGTGCGAGGAAGTCGAGGATGCTTCCCAGCCGGTCCCGCAGGTCGTGACGGTGGATGACCATGTCCACCTGCCCCTGGCTGAGCTGCTTCTCGGAGGTGCCGAAGTCGGCGGGGAGCTTCTCGCGGGTGGTCTGCTCGATGATGCGGCTGCCCGCGAACTGCATGACGGCGCCCGGCTCCGCGATGATGACGTCGGAGGTCGTGGACCAGCTCGCGAAGACCCCGCCCGTGGTCGGGTGGGTCAGGATGGTGATGTAGGGCAGCCCGGCCTCACCCACGAGGCGGGCGGCCGTGACCGTCTTGGCCATCTGCATGAGGGAGAACAGCCCTTCCTGCATGCGGGCCCCGCCCGATGAAGCCGTGACCACCAGCGCCCGCCGCTCGGCGATGGCCTTCTGGGCCAGCCGGTAGAAGCGTTCGCCCAGCACCGATCCCATGGAGCCGCCCATGAACTTGAAGTCCATCACGCCCAACGCGACCGGATGGGCCGCGACCGTGCACAGCGCCGCCACCATGGACTCGGTGAGTCCGGTCTCCTTCTGTGCCTCCTCGTAGCGCTCCGGATAAGGGCGCATGTCGAAGAACTCGAGGGGGTCCGCCGGCCGCAGTTCCTCGCCGATGTACGTCACGCTGCCCTCGTCGGCCAGCATGGTCACCCGGGAGCGTGCGGGCATGGGGTAGTGGTAGCCGCAGTAGGGGCAGACGTGGAAGTTCTGCTCGAGTTCCCCGTCTTGGAGGCCATGGCGGCACTTCTTGCACTGCGGCCCGGTGACTTCCACCGGAGCCGGGGGCTCCCTCCGCGTGACCTGCACTGTCACATACTTAGCCATCTTCAGTCCTACCGGCCTGGCTTCACCAGTCGCCTAGTCTTCGTAGCTCTTGAACACCACCGCGGCGTTGTGGCCGCCGAAGCCGAAGCTGTTCGACACGGCCACCTTCACCTTAGCGTCCCGGGCCACGTTGGGCACGTAGTCCAGATCGCACTTCGGATCTTGGTCCTCGAGGTTTATCGTCGGCGGTACCTTACCAGCTTCCATGGAAAGAATGGTAGCAGCGGCCTCCAGAGCGCCCGCGGCGCCCAATCCGTGGCCGAACATGCTCTTGCTGGAGCTGACCATGGTCTTGTAGGCGTGGTCCCCGAGCGCGTACTTGATGGCATTGGTCTCCATCACGTCGCCGAGCGGGGTGGAGGTGCCGTGAGCGTTGACGTAATCCACGTCCGCGGGCAGCAGTCCGCCGTCGGCGAGGGCGCGCAGCATGGCCTTGCCGGCCGGTTCGCCCGTCTCCACCGGTTCGGTGAGGTGGGACGCGTCGCCGGTCATACCGTAGCCGGCGAACTCGCAATAGATGTGAGCGCCGCGGCTGAGCGCATGCTCCAGTTCTTCCAGCACCAGGACCCCGGAGCCTTCACCCATGACGAAGCCGTCGCGGCCTACGTCGTAGGGACGGCTGGCCCGTTCCGGCTCGTCGTTGCGGCTGGAGAGCGCCCGTAGGGCCGCGAAACCGGACATGCCGGTGGGGTTGACGGCCGCTTCGGCCCCGCCGGCCAGCATCGCCGTCGCGTCGCCGCGGCGGATGATGTTGAAGGCGTCGCCGAGCGAGTTGTTGCCGGTGGCGCAGGCCGTACAGGCGGCGCTCACCGGACCCTGCAGCCCCAGGATGATCGACGTGCATCCCGACGCCATGTTCGGGATCATCATCGGGATGAAGAAGGGGCTCACCCTGGTGGGGCCCTTCTCGAGCAGGATGGCGGTCTGCTCCAGGAACGTGTCGAGACCGCCCACGCCGGAGCCGATGAGGCACCCGATCGAGTAGGGGTCGGCGGCGACGTCGTAGCCGGAGTCCTCGAGCGCCATGACAGCCGCCGCCGCGCCGTAGTGCGCGTAGCGGTCCATGCGCTTGCTCATCTTCTTGTCTATGTAGTCGTTGACGTCGAAGTCCTCTTTGACCTCGCCGGCGATCTTCACCGGGTATTCGGTGATGTCGAACCGCTGGATGGTCCGGATGCCCGAACGCCCGGCCAGCAGGTTGTCGAGGAACGTCGCTTTGCCGACGCCTATAGACGAGACCACCCCGATGCCGGTGACCACGACCCGCTTGTATTCGACCGTCCTGGTGATGCCTGCCATGTGACTCTCTCCTCTTGCCTCGGACGCCGGACAGGCGCCCGCTAGATGCCCAGCCCGCCGTCGACCGCGATGACGGCCCCGGTGATGAACGATGCCGTGTCGCCGGCCAGGAAGGCCACCGCGTCGGCGACCGTCTCCGGGGAACCGATGCGGCCCAGCGGGATCTGGTCGATGAGCGCTTTACGAGCGGCCTCCGGGAGCGCCGCGGTCATCTCGGTCTCGATGTAACCGGGAGCGACGGCGTTCACCCGCACGTTGCGGGACGCCACCTCACGGGCCAGCGACTTGGTGAAGCCGATGACCCCGGCCTTGGACGCCGAGTAGTTGGACTGCCCCGCATTGCCGCGCCGCCCGACCACGCTCGAGATGCTCACGATGGAGCCCCGGCGCCGTTTGATCATGCCGCGCAGCACCGCCTTGGTGATGAGGAAGGTGCCCTTGAGGTTCACCGTCATGACCGAGTCCCACTGGTTCTCGTCCATGAGCAGCAGGATGTTGTCGCGGGTGATGCCGGCGTTGTTGATGAGGATGTCCACCGGGCCGAGAGCCTGCTCCACGGCCGCGGCCGCTTCCTTGGCTTCAGCTTCCTTGGAGATGTCGGCCTTGTAGAAGCAGGTGGCCAAGCCGGAGGCCTGTTCGATCTCCTTGGCCGTCTCCGCGCCGTTGTCGGCCATGTCCACGATGCCGACCTTGGCCCCCTGCGACGCCAGCTTCAGCGCGATGGCCTTGCCGATCCCCCGGGCGCCGCCGGTGATGAGGGCCACCTGGCCTTCGAGCGGCCGCGTGGTGGGCGTGACGATAGTCTCGTTCGAATCGGCCATCACGCGCCTCCCTTGGCTCCGTAGGTCTCGAGTGCTTTGGCGATCGAATCCGCGTCACCGGTCGAGGCGGCCGGCAGATCGCGGGCGATGCGTTTCATGAGTCCGGACAGCACGTTGCCCGGGCCGACTTCCAGCGCCCGGTCCGGCGCATCGGGGGCGGCCAGCAGGGCTTCCATGCTCTGGCTGAACTTCACCGGAGAGAGGAGCTGGCGGGCCATGACCTCGGCCAGTTCGGACGCGGCGGGGGAGCGCATCTCCGTGGTGGAGAAGTACGCGCCGGTCCCCGGAAGGAAGGTCACTTCGGAGAGCGACTTCGCAAGGGCTTCGGCAGCCCCGGCCATGAGCGGCGTGTGGAACGCCCCGGCCACCGCCAGGGGGATCACCCGTTTGGCTCCGGCCGCCGTGGCGGCCTCACCGGCCGCTTTGACACCTTCGGTGGACCCGGAGATGACGATCTGGCCGGGAGAGTTGTAGTTGGCGACCCAGGCTTCGGACGTGGACGCGCAGGCCTTCTCGACCTCTTCGGTGTCCAGCCCTATGACCGCCGCCATGGCGCCGCCGCGCTGCTCGGCGCAGGCCTGCATGGCTCGCCCGCGGGCGTCCACCACGTGGAGCGCGTCCGCGAAGCTCAGGTTACCGGCCGCCACCAGCGCCGAGTACTCGCCCAGCGAATGCCCGGCCGCCTTGGTGAAAGTGACCCCGTCTTCTTCGAGGACCTTCCAGGCCGCCACGCTGCACGTGAGGATGGCCAGCTGCGTCCGGTCGGTCCGGGTGAGTTCCTCCATCGTCCCGTGCCGGCATACCTCGCCGATGTCCCAACCGAGGACGTCGGCCGCCTCGGTGAACGCATCCCGAGCCACTGGGTAGTCCCAGAGATACTCGGCCATACCGACCGCCTGGCTACCCTGCCCGGGGAAGAGGATGAGCGTACCCGCCATATGTTTCACTCCCTTTGTTCTGCGGCTGCTGTGTTCGTCGCCCCCCGACGCTTCACCCGCTGCCGATCTACGCGCCGGTGCCCCACCTCATGAGGCACGCGCCCCAACTCAGACCGGCACCGAAACCCATCAGCAACACCAGGTCTCCGTCCTTGAGACGCCCTTCGGCCCGCGCCTCCTTGAGGCACAGCGGGATGGACGCCGACGAGGTGTTGCCGTATTTCTGCAGATTCGTGTAGACCTTCTCCCAGGGCAGCCCCAGTTTGTCCACCGCACCTTCGATGATGCGCAGGTTCGCCTGATGGGGCACGAACAGGTCGATGTCCTCCACGGCATAGCCGCACTTGGCGAGCACCGCTCCTGCCGACTTGGTGACCACCCGGGTCGCGAACTTGTAGACCTCTTTGCCGTTCATCTTGAGGTAGTGCTGGCGATCCTGGACGGTCTCGCAAGAGGCCGGCATGCGGGAGCCGCCGGCGGGCACCGATAGAGAGTCGGCGCCCGAGCCGTCGCCGCCCAGGTCGAAGCCGAGGATACCGAGACGGGCCGCGCCCCCGTCGCTGGATACCGTTCCGCCCGGCAACGCGGACACCACAGCCGCGCCCGCGCCGTCCCCGAAGAGGATGGCGGTGGAGCGGTCTTCCCAGTCGATGATGCGGGAGATGGCTTCGGCCCCCACGACGAGCACGTTGTCTCGGACGCCGCTGGCCACCTGGCCGGCGGCCATGGCCAGCCCAAATACGAAGCCCGCACACCCGGCCGAGAGATCGAAGGCGCCGGCGTTGTCGCAGCCTGCGCCGTGGGCGACGCGCGCAGCCGTCGCCGGCATGAGCTGGTCGGGGGAGATGGTGGGCGTGATGACGAGGTCGATGGCCCCGGGCTCCAGTCCGGCGTCGGCCAGCGCTTCCCGCGCCGCCAGGATGCCGAGGTCCGAAGCGCAGACCCCCGGTCCGGCTATGCGCCGCTCACCGATGCCGGTGCGCTGGCGTATCCATTCGTCGGAGGTCTCGAGGCTGGCGGACAGGTCGTCGTTGGTGACGACCTTCTCAGGGACGTACGTCCCTAGCCCGGTGATAGTGATGGGGCGACCCAGAAGCGGGTGCAGACGGCTATGCGACATACGTTATGGCTCGGTGATCATGAAGGTGAGGCTGGCGCTGCAGGCGAGTTCGGAGCCGACGAAGGCCTTGCCCTCGCCCTTGCCCACAGCCCCCCTGGTGCGCGTCATCCTCATCTCGAACCGCAACGTCTCTCCGGGCTGGACCTCCCGGCGGAATTTCACTTCGTCGGCCCTGCCGAAGAGGATGATCTTGCCCTTAGCCTCAGGCTGGGACAGCACGGCGACCGCACCGGTCTGGGCGAGCGCCTCGAGCTGCAGGACTCCCGGGAACACGGGGTGCCCGGGGAAATGGCCGCGGAACACGTCCTCGGTGGGCAGCAGGTCTTTCTCGGCCACCGCGTATTCGCCCGGCACGAGCTCGATGACCCTGTCGAGAAAAAGGAAGGGATCCCTATGGGGAAGGATCGCTTCTATCTGCATCCGGTCCAGCATGGAACACCTCTTATGGGCTGTTGAAAAGCCCCGGCCGCCGGAGCACGCCGGGCGGCAAGATACTCGGTCTGTCATCCCGGGCGCGGGGTGCCGACTATCCTCCTTCAACAGGCCCCGCCCCCCAGGGTGGTAGTATTGTCCAAGATGAAGCAGCCCTTTGCAAGGATTTCCTGAGCACACCGCTTCCGATGCAACTACAGCTTTCGCTAGCGGTCGCGGATAGACTCCATGAGACGCTGTTGGTGAGGGGGGAACCACTCGATGCTGTGGAGGCTGTCCGGCTGCTCCTAGCTTCCCCCACCGCCCCCGAGCCCATCTGCCGTGAAGTGCTGGCCGCACTCCTCAGACAGGACCAGCGGTTCTGCAACGGCGCGGCCGGCGACCTCCTCTCGCTCAATCATTGGGAGATGGCCGACCCCTTCCTGGCCGACGTGCCCTTCGTAGCCCTCGACCTGGAGACCACCGGGGCCCGCGCCGGTCTCAGCAAGATCACCGAGATAGGCGCCGTGCGCATCGAGGGGCTCAAGGTGGTGGGGACGTTCCACAGCCTGGTCAATCCGCAGCGCCCCATCCCGCCGATGATCACCCACATCACCGGCATCACCCCGGCGATGGTGGCCGATGCCCCCCGCATCGAGCAGCTCATCCCCGACCTGCTGGACTTCCTCGAGGGCGCCGTCATCGTGGCGCACAACGCGTCCTTCGACGTGGGGTTCCTCAACTACGAACTGCAACGGCTCAAGGGCCGGCGCCTGGGAGAGGGGGCCATCGACACCCTGCCGCTGGCCCGGCTGCTCGCACCCGGTCTGCCCAACTACCGGCTCGGCACCGTCGCCGAGGCCCTGGGCGCCCCTGTGGCGGCCTGTCACCGCGCCCTCGCCGACGCCCAGGCCGCGGGCCACGTGTTCGTCACCCTGGCCGAAAAGCTGCAGGAGCAGGGGGTCACGCGGCTCAACGAGGCCCGGGCCTTCCTCAACCCGGCGTCTCGGAGCGCGGCGGACAAGCTTCGCCTCACCCGAGACGTGCCCCGCTCGCCGGGTGCCTACCGCTTCATGGACAAGCACGGCACCGTGCTGTACGTGGGCAAGGCGGACCGGCTTCGCGAGCGCGTCCGTTCCTACTTCGTCCCGGGCGCCGGCAACACCCGCAAACTGCGGCAGGCCGTCCATCTCGTGGAGCGCATCGACTGGGATGAGACCCACACCCCGCTGGAGGCCGTGCTGCGGGAACAGGAACTGATCCTCGAGCACCGTCCCCCGTGCAACATCCAGGGGAGCCGGCCCGAGAACTATATGTATCTCAAGGTCAGCGACAGCAGCCAAGGCCTGAGCCTCTCGGTGAGCAGCCGGCAACCGCGCTGGCTCCTGTCGGCCGACAACCCGGCCCGGCCGCCGCGCACACCGTTGGTGCTGGGGCCGTTCCGGGGCAGGGCCCGGATGGCGCAGGCGCTCGATCTGCTCCATCAGTGCTACCCCATCCGCCGCTGCACCCGGGGCGCCACCGAACACCCGTGCATCCGCCGGGAGTCCGGAGAGTGCCTGGGCCCATGCACCCAAGAACCGGAGGTGGTGGCACGCCACGACGCCCTCGTCATGGGGATAGTCGACTGGGTGGCCGGCCGGGAGGCCGGAGGCCTTGCCGACCCGCTGGAGCTGGCCGACGACCTGGTGCGCTCCCTGTCCCGCCGGCGCCGTTTCGAGGATGCGGACCGCGCTCGCGAAGGCAAGGAGGCGCTTCTCAACGTCCGCCGTTCGTACCAGTCGCTGGTGGAGGCGGTGTCGCTGCGCTTCGCCGCCCTGTGGCCGGTCACCGAGGCCGACGGCGCCGCTGCAGTGCGGCTGGACCTCGTAGTGGACGGCAGGCTGCGGGAGGCGGTCTCCCTGCCGAGCCCCACGCTCGCCGAGGAGATCGAGAAGCGGCTGGACGCCGTCTGGGCCCCGGCGCCCGCTCCCATCGTCGCGGGGCGGCCGGCCGTGCCCCCGGACGAGGTCACGGTGCTCCAGCACGAGCTCGACACGCTGCTGGCGCTGCGCCGCTGGATCAAAGAGAGCGAGCCGGCCTCGCTGGTGGTCCTGCCCGGGCCGGCCGCCAGCCTGGAAGAGCAGCACGCGGCCCGGGAGCGCCTGCTCGCCGAC
>CAIQPS010000140.1 GCA_903873715.1 uncultured Actinomycetes bacterium | reverse complement strand
CTCGACATGGGCCAGTGCAACGACGCCTACTCGGCCATCCAGGTGGCCCTCGCCCTGTCCGACGCCTTCGGTGTGGGGGTCAACGACCTGCCGCTCACCCTGGTGCTGAGCTGGTCTGAGCAGAAGGCCGCGGCCATCCTGCTCACCCTCCTCTACCGGGGTATCAAAGACATCCGGCTTGGCCCGACACTGCCGGCCTTCCTCACCCCGGACGTCGCCAACTTCATCGTGGCCAACTTCAACCTCCAGCCCGTCACGACCCCCGAGGCCGACCTGGCCGCCATGCTGGCCTAGCAGCCTCCCGCCGGTCGACGACCGACGCGAAGAAGCCGCCGGAAGGGCAATCCTTCCGGCGGCTTCGGTCTTTGTGAGCCACCGCTGCCGGGCCGGCGCCGCCGCGCGGCGCGGCGCCCGGGCTCAATATCCTATGAACCGCTCCGTCTTGATGCGCTCGTCCTCCACGCCCCACGCGAGCAGCATGTCGCGCATCGTCTGACCGAAGGCGGGGGGCCCGCTCGCCATGAACAGCCAGCCTGCCTGACCACCCAACTCGCGCTCGACGATCGCTTGGTCTATGTGGCCGCGGTCTCCCGCCCACATCTCCCCCGGTTGGCTGATGACGTGGACCACCCGGAAGCCCGGGATCCGCCCCACGAACTCCTCCAACTCCGCCTTGAACGGGATGGAGTCCTCGGAGCGGTTGCTGAAGAAGAGGACCGCCTCTTTGAGAGCCGGGGCGCGCGTGTCGCACACCCACCGCAGGATGCTCCGGACGCACGTGATCCCGATGCCGCCACACAGGAACGCCACCCGCTCCGCATCCGCCGGCAACACGAACATCCCGTACGGGCCCTCTATCTGGACCTGTGACCCGATGGGCAGCGCATCGAGCGCGTTCTTGAAGTCCGAACCGCGCAGGCGTGTGGTGAACTCGAGCCAGGGCTCGGTGGGCGAGTCGGAATGCGAGAAGTGGTGCTCCCAGGGCTCCTCCGGGTCGGGGCTCGGGAAAGCGATGGTGAACCATTGTCCGGCCTGAAACTGGTAGGCCTCAGGGCGCTTGAAGCGGAAGGAGACGATGTCCGCCACGCGCGGCGTCTTCTCCACGAGTTTCGCGCCGTATGCACCGGCCATCGGTCGAGCCTCCGATATCCAGCCGAGCTACATGACGATCTTGTTGAGCGGGTATTCCACGATACCCTGCGCCCCCGCCTCTTTGAGCCTGGGGATGATCAGGCGCACCGTCGATTCGTCCAAGATGGTGTTGACCGCGAGCCACTCGTCGTCGCTGAGGGTGGAGACGGTCGGCTTCTGCAGGGCCGGGAGCGCGTCGAGGACGCTGGCCAGGTCGCCTTTGCGGACGTTCAGCATGAGTCCCACCTTGCCCAGGGCGGCTATGGCGCCCTCCAGCAGCATGGCGATGTCTTCCAGCTTCTTGCGCTTCTCCGCGTCCTTCCAGGAGTCCACGTTGGCGATGAGCTGGGTGTTCGACTCGAGGACCGTCTCGATGATGCGCAGCTTGTTGGCGCGCAGGGAACTACCGGTCTCGGTGACCTCGACGATGGCGTCGGCGAGTTCCGGCGGCTTCACCTCGGTGGCGCCCCAGCTGAACTCGACTTTGGCCTTGACGCCGTTGTCGGCGAGGTACCGCTCGGTGGTGGCGACGAGCTCGGTGGCGATGATCTTGCCCTCGAGGTCTTTCACCGAGTAGAACGGGGAAGCCTCCGGCGCGGCCAGGACCCAGCGGACCTTACCGAAGCTCTGCTTGGCGTAGACGAGGTCGCACACGGTCTGCACGACGGCTTCGTTCTCCTGGATCCAGTCCAGGCCGGTG
>CAIQPS010000139.1 GCA_903873715.1 uncultured Actinomycetes bacterium | reverse complement strand
GCGGGCGACGGCGGAGATCAGGGAAGGCAGCCACTAGAGCAAGAGAGGTCACTCGCCCAGCGGTCTACTCCTGACTGCGGACGACCTCTGATATCTTTGACCTAAGCCGTTCCGGGGCGATGACGTCCTGTTCGAGGAGCCTGACGAGCCCATGCTGAACGAACTCACCGTCATCGTCAGACCAGACCGAGTAGGCGCCGGCATATAGCCAGTACGCGTCGGCTGGGGCATAGACTCCGCCCCCATACCGATTGAGAGCTTGCTCGCCAAACACCACCACGCCCTGGCCGACCTTCAACCGCATATGCGGCTCGGACTCGCTCTGCGCGCCCTGGTCCGAAATAGTCCCTAGCGACCGGAAGGCGATCGGGCTCCCCCACTTGGCCTCACCCTTGAGGACCTCAGTGGGCTTGACGTAGAAAGTGGAGTAGACCACAGGCATTGGGTCCGTTTCTTTGGAGGTCGTCGGTTGCTTCCCGTCCGCGCTGTTCCACTTCGGCGTGTCGATTTGGACAATGGTGCCAACGACGATGATTTCTGCGCCTTTTGTCTGGCTCTCCAGCGTAAGCAGGCTTGGGTCAACCAGTGCGTTGGCGGTGAAGGACGCAACGCTCGGGTCCAAGGTCGTGGCCGAAGCCTGAGTCGGGTCAGGCGTTTCGGTGGAGACTGCGGCCGATTGCCCGCCACATCCGGAAAGTGCAACTGTCGCTGCGAGTAGGGCCCCGAAGACTAGCAGCGAGAGGTAACCGCGCAACCCCCTAAGGGAACCCGTTCCCTTCTGTGCGTTCATGATCACACCCCCTTGTGCAAGGTCCGGAGTCTCAATACAGCCCCTGTATGCCCATGTTGTCCCCTTCGGCGAGACTGCGCCCCGCCAGCGTATTTGTTCCAAAGCCGGCCATGGTTGGTTTCAGTATGCTGGCGTCACTCCAATACGACGTGCCACCATAGCAGTAAAGGTCCAGAAGCTTCAAAGAGTGGCCCAACTCGTGCAACGCGAGATACTGCATGTCGTACTTGCCGGCCTGCTGACCCCAGAAGAACTGGTTGGCGTAGTTAGCGTTGAAGACAATGCGCCAGGTCGTGACTTTGGCCTGCCCGTCCCACACGGAGCTTCCGTAGTTCGTGGCGAGGTTACCATTGGCTTCTGCCACATAGCCGATGGAGTGATCATTATCATTGCCCTCATACGGAAGCTGGTAGAAGAGGAAGCTTGACGGGGCGTTATTCCACGTATCCGCGGCGGCGATGGTCGCTAGGCGCCAGTCGCTGGTGAGATTCGACTTGAGCCGGTAGTAGGAATCACCGGCAACATCCTTGGCGGAATTCGTCGCTGACTGGGAGGGCTGCCATGTCCGCCAGCTTCCCGTAGTGTGGCCATCGTAGGCATACGTCCAGACGCTGTAGGTGACATGAAGTTCAGGCATGTGTGGTGAGCCGGCGTTGCAGGAGTAGAACGTCGTCCAGTGGGCGGTGTCGCCCTCGTTGATGTCTTTGATTGTCCACCCACGCTGAAGTAGTCCCTCGTAGTCTGGAACCCCGAGCAACCATCTCTTGACAACGGTCGTGACGCCCGACCCGTCCATTCTCCACCAGTTTCCGGAGTCGTTCCAGGCATAGTTGGAGCCGTAGCTAGTTGTATAGTCTGGCCTGGTGTTCCACGTCACCGTTCCAGACCCCCAGCTACCCTCGTTGTAGTAGGCGTGGATTGTCGGGTTCTGGCCGCCCACACTAGTGTTTCTCTCGATACGAATCCAGGCGTTGTATGGCCAGAACCAACCGATATGAGCCTGCGCAAGAGGGCTTAGATCGAACCGTAGAAGCGTCCTACGAGCCCCGTAAGTGGTGTCCTTGCCGGTCCTGAGAGACGGAGAAGTCCCGAAGTTCGTGTCATCGTAGTCGAGGTCATTGGCGATAAACGTGTCGAAGATTAGGTTGGCATCAGAAGTGATTACGATCGTGGGATCGATAACGACTGGAAAAGCCCGCTTCGGATTGATCAAGTACGTCGAAGAAACAGTCATCGTCAACTGGCATCTGTCGTCAGCGTCTTGAGATAGAACCAGCCCTATGTCTTTGGTCACGTCGCCGGCCTCATCGACCGCAAAGGGCTCGGCCACCTGGAAGACAGAGTTCTGTTGGCTATCGAGAAAGTGAATTCGGCCATCGACTTCCCTGGCCGTAAGACCCTTCAGTGCGAGGTTGAACACGTACGTGTCTTGGGCGCCCGGTCCCCTGAGGACCAAGTACTCCTTGACGCCGTAGCCAACGGTCTTGTAGTAGAGGTCAAGCCCGGGATATATGTCGGGATACTCGACCAATGCCTGGCCGTAGGTCAAATCTGAGAGAGACTTGCTGCCGACAGCTGGCCCGGTCTCGACTTCCGTGGTCTGAGGGTGGGCAAGACCGAACGAGAGGGATTTACCGTCCATTTCGATGTTCACAAGATGGTCACCGTCGCTTCTTGTCGCGAAGCGAGCTGTGTACTCATTCGCGCCATTCCTGAGCGAGTAATCGATTCCGTCGACCACCGCGTTGTCACCCACGATGCTGTTATCGATTTCCTGGTGACTCCCGCTAGCGTCCCTGTAGTGAACCGGCCCAGCGTAGCCCACCCACTCGCGTGTGCCGTCCGCGAGTTCAAATGTCTTTGACGTCCGCGTCCTGAGATCCTGCATTTCCCCCACTCTGTCCGCCACCTGCGACTCAGTTCCGGCCGTTGCCTGACTCGAGTCTGAGCCCAGAAGGATTGCCGAACAAACGAGCACCACAGCCAGAACGGTCAAGAAGCCTAGCTTTCTACGTCTTGACATCTACGCTCCTCCCTCGTTACGTCGCGTGGAAAAGGAATCCGGCCGGTCGGCCCGAGTGGTCTTGTCGGACCGTGGGCACTAGGAGGAGCGCGGATTCGCCTCGCCCATAGTCGACGCCGAAGAATGCTCAGGGCTGTGGTGCGCGCGGGGTTTGGCCGCCCCTCTTGGTTGTGCGGGCAGAACTGCCCGTAGGCGCTGCCACGGCAGAATGAGATGCTGGGACGGGCTCGATGCATGCCTCCCCCGCTCGCACGCCACTCAGTCCGTATTGCGAGCCCGCCGTCAATCAGGTTCCGATAGGGCGCGGACCACTTTCTCAAGCGCCTCGAAGGCGAACTCCACGGCGTGGATGTTCTGATGAAATGGGCTCTCTGCCATGGGTCATTGTATCGTGTCCGGCGGGCAGAAGCCGGGTTGTCCCGCCCGTGCCCCTCCGCGTACCCCTAAGAGGATGATACGGGGTAGCACCCTATGGGAAGGTGAACTCCAAGAACCCCGACTTGTAGACGCGAGTGATGCGCCCTGATACCCGGCGAACAGCTCCAGGGCGGCTTCCCCCGGTTCGGGCCCCTCTCAAACGCCCGCAAATTCCGCAATTCCGTCTGTTATTAGTACGAATCGGGGTCCCGCCATATTTCGCAGGGTTTGGCCTGCAAAATGGCACTTCATACTCCGCTGACCCCGATTTGAACCGGGGACGGCTCGCTGGTCAGGGTAACCGCACTAGATCGGCCCCGGCGCCGGTTTCTCCCACGGTTGTGAGTACACCCAGTCCCCCTTGAGATCGATGTAACCCTCCCGATCGCCTTCGCGCACCCAGGCGAGTCCGTTTTCGAACGGCTCCGCTAGGAAGAAGCGCGGCTCGATGACCCAGGCGCCGCTTCGATCGATGAATCCGAGATTGTTCCGCGCGTATGGTCCGGCCGACGGGTCGATGGTGTAGCCGGCTACAGCCAAACCGTTGTGGAACGGTTGTGCGACATCGAACTGGGGCGCGATCACCATCTGGCCCGTGGTATCGATGTAGCCGCCCTGTTTCGCGCCAGCGGCGACCCAGACGGCCGCCAAGCCCTCAGAGAACGACGACGCATCGGGGAACTCGCCATCGAAGGCCTGTTTGCCCGTAGTATCGACATAGGTTTGGTTACCCCGCTCCTCCATGCGCACCAGGCCCCGTCCATTGGAGAAGGGCATGGTGACCGACCATATTGCCGCGACCACATCGCGACCATTGAGGTCGATATACCCCCAGCGACTCGTGTCGGCCCCCGAGGCTCCGTCTACCCGCACCGCGGCCAGCCCGTCGCTGAATTCGAAGATGTAGTCGTAGCGCGGAGGCACCACCACCTTACCCTCGCGGTTGATTAGGCCCTCTCCCTCTCCGGTGCACACCATCGCCAGGCCCACTTGTTGGAAGGAGTCCACCCGGTCCCACTGCGGTTCGATGGCCCAGGCGCCCGTCCTGTCGATGTAGCCCCACTTGCCGCCTCCGTTCGTTCCTGGATCGGCCTGGGCAGCAGCGAGTCCGTCCACGAAGGCGGACGCCTGGGCGAAGCGTGGCTCGATCACCCAGGCACCCGTCGTGTCGATATAGCCCCACAGGACCTTGCCTTTGGCAACGCTCGTGGCCGCCGGGGCCAGGCCTCCGGAGAAACTGCCCGCGCCCTCGAACTTCGGATCAATGGCCCAAGCCCCGGTCTGGTCAAGGAATCCGACCTTGTCGCTATCCTTCTTGATTGCCCGTGCCGCCGCAAGCCCGTCCACGAACACGGGGGGCCCGCGACGCAGCTGGTCCGGACTCCGTAGCTGTGGTTGGACTACCCACGCGCCAGAGCGATCGATGAACCCCCACTTGTAGCCCTTTTCCACGGGGAACAGAGCGTTCTCGTCTGTGGGGGCTGAGGTCGCGGTCCAAGAGGTAGTCGAGGATAGAGACGCCTGGACCTCCTCGACCGTCGTTCGCCACGACGTATTCCTGATGTTGGCGTACTCCTCTCCCACCTTCATGAACTCGCTCTCAAAGAGCAGGTAGGCGCGGTACTTGTCCTTCAGGTAGGGGTCATCGGGGACTTGATCGTAGTATCGGGCAAAGATGAGAAGATCGTCCCCCTCCTTCAGGACACTGGCGAGGTAGAAAGGATGGCTCCCGGGTAGCGCCTGGCAGCGAAACGCGATTGGTGTTCCGAAGAGAGGTGTACCTTTGAAGACTTCTTTCGGCTCTAGCCATGCGGTCTGCTCGTCGAGTGCAACAACACGTCCGGTGAAGACGAGGTCGGATCCCGATGTCATCCTTGCCACGTTCTCAAGAACCCCGGGCTGCACTGGGTCAAGTCGGTACTGAGGGAGGGCCTCGTGGACAGCCTGGAGGCGGTCCTGCTCGTTGGCGAGCGTCGACCCGGCACTGCCGGTAGTAGAAGTCTCGGAGGCGGCCGTGGACGTCGGAACAGCCGAGGTCGTGGACGTGGGTGCGACGGTGGACGGAGGTTGGGGAACCGAGGTTGACGAGACCTTGACCGGCTCAGAGCAGGAGGCAGCCGCTACGAGAAGGCCGCCCAGAACAAGAGCCGCAAGATGCGCCGAAACCCAATTCCGGGACACGTCAACCCCCGCGCAATTTGAGACGCCATCAAGACCAGAGCATAGTGGTCCTCTGGGCTTGGCACAAGCTTCGTGCGGCAGCCTGCGTAGGGCTAATCGACGGTCTCTTCGAGTAGTCGGCCGCACGCTAGCCGAGTAGTCGGCCGCACGCTAGCAGTAGAATAGAGCCGACAGACGCTTGTGGGGGAGGCAGGGCTACGCCACATCATCGAATCCTCCGGTTATGCGTATTCCTTGTGTGCTTCGCGGTCGCCGCGTCGTTGGCTGGCTGCACATCCTCGCCTTCGATGACCACGTCGAGTGTTCAGTTGCCAGCTGTCATGCCGGCCGACTTCGGCTTCGTCGCGCGCTACGGCTTCTGGCCGGGAGACTCCATCGACACCTTCGCCGGCACCTTCACGAAGAACATCAACAGTCAGACCGGCAAACCGAACCCCACCGTCGAACTCCGCCTGACCGATGAAGAGCTTGCCAGTCTGTACCAAGAGCTGCGCGCGATTCACATACTCGACTATCCGTCTGAGTTCCACCCGAGGACTCGGTGGACGGCCAGCACGCCCAACAGCTACCACTTGGAACTACGGGCAGATGGGATGCAGAAGGAAATCGGGTGGGGGTACGCCGACGACTTCATTGCCCCCGAGGCGAAGGCTCTACGCGACTGGTTCGAGCGCTTGCGCCAGATCATCGAGGCCAAGCCGGAGTACCAGCGGCTGCCGCCGATGGAACAGCTCTACATGTAGCATCCGACGTCTTCGACACCGCGACGGGCCGGTTCGCTGGATGGGCGCGACTGGATCTGAACACCTCGCCAGACCACTTGGAGACAGCGCATGTCGGGGTGGGCGCCTTCTCGTCGTGTTTTTGCGGCCCTCTCAAACGCCCGCCAATTCCGCAATTCCGTCTGTTCAGACCGTCACCAGCCGGAACGGAATGTCGGCAGACCATACAAGTCCGGGTCCCGCCACCTCCTTATCGTTAAAGCGCCGTGACGTCCGTCCTCCGGCGGTCTTCTTTGAACGGAAGAACCTTGAGGGTGCACCGGATCTCCTTCTGGGCCGTTCCGGGCGGACCCCACAGGACATTGAGCTCGGTCCCGGGTTCCGCGAGTTCCTTGGCGACCACGCCGAGAGAGATCATCTTGCGGAGCGTCGGGCTGTAGATGCGGGAGGTCGAACAGCCGACCCGCTGTCCATCAAGCCTGATCTCGTCGAACTCGAAGCCGATGTAGCGTGGGAACTCCATCGGGTGGATAGTCGGGCCTTCCCCGAACAGCGAAGCAAAGATCGCCACCACATCCTCGCTGTTCCACTCGAGCCCGACCAGCCGGCGAGCGGGACCACCCGCCACCATCTCGGCTTTGATAGCGTCCCGGCCGACGAAGTCGTGGCTGTCGAGATCCACGTTCCAGCCCCAGCCGAGCTCCAACGGAGAACGGAAGAACTCACCGACGCCGGTGTGCGGGATGTAGCTGCCGCGTGGCGTCGACTGCGGGATCAGCCTTGGAGCGCCGGGGGTCACGATGGAGGCGGGCAGGTAATCGAGACCGTTGGTGGCGAAGCCGGACTCGATGTGCTGCACGAGCTGTGAGCGGACACCGAGCTGCTTGATGTCGTACTCCTTGCCTGCCTCCATCACCATCGACCACACCTGGTCGGCGTCCTCGGCCCGTCCGTGGAGCTCGTACCCCAGTTCGCCGCTGATGCCTGTGCGAAGAACGCGGAGGTGGGCGTTGCCGATGCGTGCCCGCCGGGAGAAGTTGAACTCCAGATCCCGCAGACTCTCCCCGGTGACTCTTTCGATGACGAAGATCGACTTCGGCCCCTGTACCTCGAAGATGAAGTAGTCGGGATCGACCATCTCGGCCTTGGCGTCCCAGGAACCCTGGCCGAACATGAAGTTGGTCCAGTCACCGCCGCCGCCCGTATACATGAACTCGTCGTCGCCGATGCGGATCACGATGCCCTCAGATGCGAGCAGTCCTTCTGGCGTCAACTGGACTGAATGTCTGATCTGGCCGACGGCGAGGTTGGAGAGGTCGTTCATCCCGACCCATTGCAGGAACCTGAACGCTTCCGGCCCCTTGATGTGGAACTTGCTGAGAGCGCTCCAGTCCCCGATGTAGACCGAGTCGATGTGGGCAGCGCTCTCTTCCAGCCAGTGGGTGTATTCGAGGGGGAGGAAGAGGGGAGTCCAGCGCCACCAACCACCACTGCCGTTGCCGAGTTCCTGGGCGGCTCCCGCCGGGCTGAACACAGCGGGGCGTTCGAGCACGAACGGCCGGTCCTTGAGTTCAGCCGTCCTCTGCCAGCCGTCCCGTTGCATGTCGATCAGGTCACTCATGCTTGCGCCCTCCGAGTCGTATCTCTGTGGCGAAGGTACGCCTACAACTACCGCTTCGCAATCAGCCGGGGGCTGTTCGACGCCTAGACCGTGCCCTCAGCAACCGGCCAATGCCGGGGATGTGTCCGGAAAGATAGTGGTCGACTGCACCAACCCGATCGGGTCCGGCCTCGTCCTGACCGTCGGGCGCGAGAGTTCGGGTGCGGAGGAGATCGCGCGCGCTCTCCCGACCGCGCGGGTGGTCAAGGCCTTCAACTCGACGGGCTGGGAGAACATGGCCGACCCCGCCTATCCGGGGTATGGGGATCTGCGTCCCGTTGGGCTTCGTAGCACGGCTTGATCGAAAAGCCGGAGGGAGCCGCCGCGAAGGCGACTCGGTGCACGTGATAGAGTCGCGCGCATGGAGTCATACACTCTTCTGTTCAGGAGTCCGGGCTGGCTGGTAGCGCTGGTCCTCTTCTTCGTCTGCTTCGCGGCGGCCGAAGTCGGCTACCGGTTGAGCAAGCGGGGCGATCCTTCGACGAGGAAGCTCAAGAAGGAGCACATGTCCGCCGTCCAGACCGCCGTTGCCGCGCTGCTCGGGCTGCTCCTGGCATTCACCGTGTCCATGTCGGTGGGCCGCTTCGAGAACCGCAAGGCGGCCGTGGTCGACGAGGCCAATGCCATCGGCACGGGCTATCTGCGCACGCAACTGCTACCGGAGCCCTACCACACCCAGGCTGCCGATGCCTTCAAGCGGTACACCGACGTACGGCTGGCACAGTCCGCGACCTGGGAGGCGACTCTGAACACCGAGCTCAAAGCGGAGCAGACGGCCCTTCAGCAGCAGCTGTGGTCGTACGGAGTGACCGTGAGCGAGCAGGACCCGCGGGCAGTCACCACCGGCTTGTACGTCTCCTCGATAAACGAGGCAATCGATTCGGCCGGGCGGCGTGACGCCGGTCTGCGCAATCACATCCCCGAGTCCGTCCTCTACGCGATCTTTGTCATCGCCGTTCTCAGTCTCGGTCTCCTGGGCTACACCAGCGGCGTCAGCGGGACCCGCTCGCTCACGGCCGGCCTTGTCATGTCGTTGGTCATCGTCGCGGTGATCTTCATCATCATGGATTTCGACCGGCCTTCTCGCGGCACGATCACCGTGAGTCCCCAGGCGATCGTGGACGCGCGTGCCGCCATGGACGCGGCGCCGCCGGGACAGTAGGAGGCAGAGGACAGGAGGGGCTCCCTCGCCAGAGCCGTTCGCAGCAACCGCCGCCGGCCTTCGACACTGCCTTTTCCGTTCGCGCGGCCCCAGCCCGCGCGGTCCCGGTGTCCGACTCGCTGCCTTCGGAAACGTTGCATTCTTGGGCGAAAGTCCTAGAGTCTAGATGTGCGCGGTTCATCTCAGAGAAGGGAGGAGCGGTGAAAAGACTACCTCTGGTGCTCCTGCTGGCGGTCCTGGCCGCCCTTGTCCTGTTCGTGTTCCCGGCGACGGCTCTTGCCGGCGGGCAGCAGTCGAACACGACGATCCTGGGCAACGTGATCGTCTATCAGAGCGAGCCGGAATGGGACGAACAGTATCAGCACGACTGCGTCCATCAGCATCGCTTCTCCTTTGTCGCACTGGACGGTCGCAACGACAGCGGCACCCTCGTGTACCGCGAGGCGATATTGGACGCCCATTCTGGACGTGTCTACTCGGCTTCCTACTGGACATGGCCCGTCACCGCCGTGTATGCCCTGCCTGCACTCGGTGAGGGTTGGTGGCAGTTCGACGCGCCCGATTCTGCGTGGGGCCCTGGTCCCCTCCACTACGCCGGAGGCAAGTACGCGGTCTACGACGGTGGTCGTTCGGGGACGGACGGCTTCAAGTACTACACCACGTATCACGCCTATCCCGAACCCTACATCTACATCCCCGTCTACATATTCGGCGGCAATATCCTCATACGCTGACGGAAGCTGCTCCGGTGGGGCCTGATCGGCCGGAACACCTGTAGGTCAACATCATCGGCTCGGGGTGGCCCGTGACGGCAGCAGACTCAGAACAGACCGCCGAACCCGTGAGGGAGTGCCCGGTCTGCGGCCGGTCGACCGAGCAGGGGTGGGCCATATGCCCGCAGTGCGGCACTGCGCTCGATGAGGCTGCCGACGATGGATCGCTGGGACTGCAGGATACCGACCCGGCGCCTGCCAAGCCGGCCGAAGAGCCGGAGTACGAGCCCGAGAGCGCTTGGATGGACGCAACCGTCGACGCCATACGGATCGTCGGCCGGATTCTCTTCGGTATCGGCTTGGTCATCCTCTGGCTCATGTTCGGGTGTGTCGAGGATGCGTTCGGAGGCGTCGCGTTCTTCGTGTCCATAGTCATCGGCGGGGTCTTGATCGGGGCCGGCGCGCTGCTCCTGGGGCTGAACACCAGGATCCGGAGGTTCATCAAGAAGAAGGAGCATCCGGAGGTCTAGCCACGTGCGATCGGAGCAGGTGCCGTCGGCTGCGGCGTCTCGTTTCGCAGCCGGGGGCTACTCGGCCGGGCCGGCGGAGCGCGTCGCCTCTATGAGGGCCGTCAGATCCTGGGTGGAGAGTTCGTGGTACTGGCGCCCCGACCACATCCGCACGATGTTGCCGTCCGGGTCCAGGGAGAGAAGGAGCAGGTCGGGCCGGGTCTTGAGCAGAGAGAAGGCCGCATCCGGCTGACCGTTCTCGGCGTCGAAGAGGATCACGTCCGGGGCTTGGGCCTCCAGTTCGGAAGCGCAGGAGACCGGCAGGGGTTGCCGGGTGACGTCGAACCTGCCCGTGCGCTCCAGGCTTGCGCCGACGCAGCCCAGGATGACCGAATCGCCGTAGAGAAGGATGCGCGTCGGGTGACCCATGTTCCCAGCCTTGATGCGGGTGTGGCTCGCGCCGGGGCGCTCGCCCTCTTCCATCAGTCTGAGCGCGGATCACCGCCCGCGCTATGTCCCAAGGGACAGTCGAGGGACAGTCTTTTTCTGGGACGCGCTCTCGGCGGGTCGGGCGACTCAGCGCGCCGGCCGGGAGTCGCCCGATTCCATCAGGCGCGCCGCATATCCCAGGACCTGAGCCCGGTTCTCCAGATGCAGTTTCCGCACGATCTCGGCCATGTGGTACTTGACCGTCCGGGCGCTGAGACAGGCGCGGACGCCCACCTGCTTGTACGACAAGCCCTCGGCGACGAGTGTCAGGACCTCCAACTGCCGGGCGCTGAGGGGCTCTTCGGGTACGTGACCGGCCGGGGTCGCATCCGTCCGCTCGGGTGGCGCCGGCGCTGCTTCCGGGCCCGGGCGCCGAGCGAACTCCGCCAGAAGTCTGGCCGCCAACCCCGGCGCGAACGGTGGGGTGCCCTCCTGCGCGTCCTTGAGGGCCTCCACAAGGCTCTGGGCGTCCATGCTCTTGAGCAGATACCCGTTGGCCCCGGATTTGACCGCCTCGAACAGGTCGGCGTCCTCGCTGGAGGTGGTCAGCATGATGATGGTCGTGTCCGGCATCTCGGACTTGACGAGCCTGGTGGCGGCCAGCCCGTCGCAGACCGGCATGCGCACATCCATGAGGATGACGTCCGGCCGGAGCTCTTTGGCCATCGCGGCCGCCTCCAGCCCGTCGCGGGCTATCCCCACCACCCCGAGGCCGTGGGCCTCCAGCAGGTTCTGCAATCCTTCCACCAGGAGCCGGTGGTCGTCGGCAAGAAGGACTCTCATCGCGTCGCCTCCTGAGCGGCGGGGATAGGGGCTTCCAGGATCACCGAGGTCCCGAGGCCGGGGCTGGAGTCGATCTCCACAGTACCTCCGATCTGCTGCATGCGCTCGCGCATGAAGGCCAGGCCGAAGTGTCCGCCCGAGCGCTCGCCCGCCTGGTCTGGCTCGAACCCGCACCCGTCGTCCGAGATGGTCATCCGCAGCCGGTCTCCGTCCCGCACGATGGCCACGCGAACGCCGCCTGCCCGGCCATGCCTCCGCGCGTTCGTGAGCGCCTCCTGGACGACCCGGAGCAGCTGGACGGCGACGCGCGGTTCGAACGCGTCCTCGGTCACTTCCGGGGCGACGCTGAACTCGGCGTGGATGCCGTATTGGACCCGGCAGTCGTCGAGGTACCGGGAGAGCGTGGGCAGGAACGACCACTCGTCCGCCGAGGCCGCCTTGAGCGCCAAGATCGACTCACGGACGTCGGTGTGGGCTCCCTGCGCCACTTCCGCCAACCGGGCCAGAAGCGGCAGGGCTCTGGCCCCGTCCCCGTCGCTCAGCCACTTCATGACCGTCTGGGTCTGCATGCTCACGTACCCCAGCACCTGGCCGACGCTGTCGTGCAACTCCCGGGCCAATCTCTCCCGCTCCTGCAGCGTGGCCACCACCCGCTCGTGCTCCACCACGAGCGCTTGGGTCCGCCTCTCCTCGGTGATGTCATGAAGCAGGAGCAGATGGCCGAGGCCGTGGCCCTGGCGGTCGTGGAGAGGAGTCCTCTCGACGCGGTATCGGCGCGCGGGGCCGCCGTCTCCGGGGCCGACCTCGACCTCCTCGTGCCCGTTCCCGTCGTTACACGCATCGGCGACGACCTCGGTGGCCATGGGGATGAAGTCGGCCACCGGTACGCCGCGCAGCCTGGCCGCAGGGGCCCCGAGGGTCATCTCGGCCGCCGGGTTGACCTCGACGATCCTGCCTTCGAGGTCGACCACGATCATCCCTTCCGACATCTGGTCGATGGCCGCGGCGCGGGCGGCGGGGATGGGGTCGAACACGTGGAACAGGAACAGCGCTATCGCATACAGGCCGAAGACGGCCACGAGGACGAACGGATCGGGGTCCCAGTCGAGAGGGAGTCCCAGCCGCAGCACCCCGAATTCGAAGAACAGCCGGGCTCCGATCTGGCCGAGAGCCATCAACGCCGCCGGCTTCCGCCGGGCCGGTGAGGTCGCGGCCACCCACAGCAGCAGGCCGATGTTGACGATCATCAGGATGTAGCTGTAGTCGAGGAAGGCCGAGCCGGCAGGCCCGAGGACAGATTGGAGCCCGTTGCCCGCGGGGATGAACGCCTCCCAGAAGGACGCGCGCACGTGGTCGGTGGCGATGAACCCTATGGCGAGCACGGGCGGCACGGCCAACAGGGCGACCGTCCGCTTGGTGAGCAGCCTTCCCCAGCCGGCGTACTGCAGTACGAAGCAGGTGGCCGTCGTAACGACCGGCAACTGGAAGGCGTCCACGAACTTGAGCCAGAAGATCTTGTCCGATAGATCGACCGCCGCGTGGCCGAGCATGGAGCCCAGCGACCAGGCGACCCCGAAGAGGCAGGCTATCGAGAAGGGCAGCGCACCGGCGACCTTGCGGTGCCGCCATCCGTATACCGCAAGGTAGGCGATGAACACGGCCGAAGCGAGTGACGGCCAGAGGTAGCCGCTATACGCGTACAAGAAGGGCTCTCCAGTTCATACCTTAGGGGCGGACACAGGAAGACCGGGAGAAAAGGGGTAGGAGGTCAGGGGCACCGCAAGGTTATGGCTTGGAGGCCGCGCGAGTCAAGTGGGATGGCCGGTGCCGGCCGGGTGCGGCGGCGTGCTGTGGCGCGGCGCGCGCAGCCGCCGCGCGGCGAGTGTGGCTACTCGACGGGCTGCAGGTCCTTGCAGCCGTTCTCCAGGGCGTACTGCACGTTCTTGCGGAGCGCGGCAGGCTCCATGGGCTTCTCGGGAAAGTCAGGGCCGGGCGTGAGCTGGCCGTCGCCGCAGAAGATGTAGAACCCGACACCGCGCCCCACGTTGGCCATCACCAACACCGGGATCCTCAGGCCACCCTCGTGTGCGCTGGTGGCCAACTGGATGGCGTCGCTGAGATCGTGACCGAGCACGTCGATGAAGAGGAGGCTCGGCTTGAAGTGGTCGCGCAGAGCGAGGGCGTCCTTGATGTCGGTCGCCATCGCGACCGTGTAGCCCTCGCGGATAAGGACCATCCGTCCGGCTTCAACCACGTCCGGATCGCCACCCAGCATGAGGATTCGGGTCATCGGTCCTCCCCGCCGATCACCGGCGTGCGCACCATCTTCAAGTCAACAACGAGATTACCGCCTGAAAGGGAGTTTTCGTAGCCTGATGCCGAGATCCCCGTCCGGAGCGGCCGCCCTCCCCGCCGCGTCAATCGCGCGGCGGCTCCCCGATGAACTCGCCCTGCGGGTCGAGGAATATCGTCCCCGGCTCGCCCGGCAAGGGCGGGAACCAGTCCGGGCAGCTGTGAGGGAAGAGCAACCGGGCGTTCCACTGGATGGCGAAGTCCATGGCCTTCATGCCGGGATAGGCCTTGTTCATGCCTTCCCACAAGTCGGTGCCGGTCTTGGCCCCGGCGAGCACCTCTTCGTAGGTGTCCAGGTACTTCAAGGACCAGTCGACGCAGGAGGTGTCCCGCAGAGCCAGTTTGTCCGCGCTCACGTGGCCCGGGATGATGACGTCGGCGCCGAACTTGCGCAGGTCGCGGATGGAGGCGCGCCATTTTGCGCGCCGGGCGGCGTTGCTCTCGGTCATCCAGATGTGGCAATCCAGGTAGGCCACGTCGGTCGCACAGGCGAGGTTCAGCGACGGCACCCAGACGACGCTGTTGTTGGCGCTGTCGCCCTCCCAGTCGTCGGAGAACTCGAGGACGTGGCCCTCGCACTCCAGCCGGGGCTCGGCCATCGGCATAGGGAACAGCACGCTCTCGGGCTCGTTGGCCCCGAAGAACTCGCCCCACATGTCCACCTTGTCGTTGGTCGTGAAGACGATGTCCTTGACCACGCTGGGCAGCGCCACCACATGGGCGCGCGGGAAGGCCTGCTTGAGCACGCCGCAGCCGAAGTGGTGGTCCGGATGGAAGTGCGACACGTAGATGTGGGTGAGGTTCTTGCCCGTCTCGATGAGTTCCGCGGCCAGCCGGTGGGCGTCGCTGAGGAGTTGGGTGGCGTCGATGAGCACCGCATCGCGCTCGCCGTAGAAGAGGGTGGAGGTGCTGTTGAAACCGGGGTGGCTGTGCATGAAGACCCGGTAGTCGAGCTTGTCGGCGGCCATGCTGCGTGGCTCCTTGTCTGTGTGGTCGGAGTGGTCGGCGGGTGACGTCGCGGGCGGTCTAATTGTGTCGCAGCCCGCCGTCTACCAGGATGGTCTGCCCGGTCATGAAGTCGCTGTCGGGCGAGGCCAGATAGAAGGCCGGGCCGGCCAGATCGTCCGCCTGCTCGTGCCGCTGCGGCAGGCACTGCCCCTTGAGCACCTCGTCCCAGTGGTCCTGGGCGCCGGCTGCCTGCTCGATGTTGGCCTCGGTGAGGGTGAAGCCGGGGGCGATGGCGTTAACGCGGATGCCGTCGGGTCCCAGTTCCCGCGCCAGTGCACGAGTGAACCCGATGATGCCGCCCTTGCTGGACACGTAATGGATGAAGCCCGGCACGCCCTCCCAGAAGGTGGTCGAGGTCATGTTGATGATCTTGCCGTAGCCGAACGGCTTCATGTACGGATAGACGGCCTGGGCGCAGAACCACATGCCGCGGAGGTTGACGTCCATGAGGTAGTCCCAGTCCTGGACGGTCCACTCGTTGAACGCGCGGAAGCCCTGCTTGGAGAGCACCCCGCGGAACGCGGCCGCGTTGTTCACGAGGATGTCGATGCGGCCACCGTAAGCATCCGCCAGCATCTTGGCCGCGGCGTGGCACTTGTCCAGATCGGTTATGTCGCTGTGGATGGGCAAGGCCTCGCCGCCGGCCGCCTCGATCTCTGCCGCCACCGACTCGGCGCCTTTGGCGTCGATGTCGAGGACGCCCACTTTGGCGCCTTCGAGCGCGTAGCGCAGGGCTATCGACCGCCCGATGCTGTTGGTGCCTCCCCCGCCGGTGATCAGCGCGACCCTGTCTTTGAGGCGCAGCGCCTCGGGCTTGAAGTCCACATCCCCTCCTGTCGGTCCGGTCTTAGAGTTTGAACTCGGGCAGCCGCTTGGGCACCGCCACGTTCTTGAGCGTCACATACTGCGGCAGCCCGTCCTTGTAGGGCGGGTACTCCTCGCCCTGGATGAGCGGCGAGAGGTACTCACGACAGGCCTCGGTGATGCCGAAGCCGTCCTCGGTGATGTAATCGCGCGGCATGAACTTCTCGACGTTGGCAACCTCCGAGAGCGGGGCGGACCCGACTTCCCACACGTAGGGGTTGGCGGACGTGCGCACGATGGTCGGCATGATGGAGTTGTGCCCGGCCAGGGCGAACTCCACCGCCGCCTTGCCCATGGCGTAGGCCTGCTCGACGTCGGTCTTGGATGCGATGTGGCGGGCGGCGCGCTGCAGGTAGTCGGCGACACCCCAGTGGTACTTCAGCCCCAGTCCGTCGCGGATGATGTTGGCCACCACGGGCGCGACCCCGCCCAATTGAGCGTGCCCGAACGCGTCCTTGAGACCCTGGTCGGCCAGGAAGGTGCCGTCGGGGTTCTTGGCCCCCTCGGACACCACCACGGTGCAGTAGCCGGCCGTGTCCACGAGCGACTTCACCTTGGCCAGGAATCGCTCCCTATCGAAGTCGATCTCCGGGAAGAGGATGACGATGGGGATGGGGGTGGTGGGATCGGAGGCCAGACCACCCGCTGCGGCGATCCAGCCGGCGTGGCGGCCCATCACTTCAAGGATGAACACCTTGGTGGACGTCTTCGCCATCGAGCGGACGTCGAAACTGGCCTCCCGGGTGGAGACGGCGATGTACTTGGCGACGGACCCGAAGCCCGGGCACGTGTCGGTGATGGGCAGGTCGTTGTCCACGGTCTTGGGCACGTGGATGGCTCGGACATCGGCCCCCATCTTGTCGGCCAACTGGGAGACCTTGAGACAGGTGTCCGCCGAATCGCCCCCGCCGTTGTAGAAGAAGTAGCCGATGTCGTGGGCTTTGAACACCTCCATGAGGCGCTCGTACTCCCGCGGGTCCTTGTCCATGCTCTTGAGCTTGTAGCGGGCCGAGCCGAAGGCGCCGGACGGGGTGTACCGCAGACCGGCGATGGCCTCGTCGCTCTCGGCGCTCGTATCGATGAGGTCTTCGGTCAAAGCCCCCAGGATGCCGTTGCGGCCGGCGAAGACGGTGCCGATCTCGTCGCCGTGCTTGCGGGCGGTCTCGATGACGCCGCAGCCCGAGGCGTTGATGACGGCTGTGACTCCACCGGATTGCGCGTAGAAGGCATTTCTCTTGGCCATGGACGCCTGTGCTCCTGTCTTCGTTGCCGGGACCCCTCCGCTGATTGTCCGACCCCGGGCGGCAGCCGTCAACAGCGTGCCGGTGCGCCACCGCCTCCTTTACCACGGACGAGAGGTTGCCGATAATCTATCGAAGAGCGTCACGCAACGAGAGGAGTGGGTCCATGAGGCGCTTGCCTCTGCTCATCGTCGGATCGGTCTTCCTTGCGGCGATGGTGGCCGCGACCATGGTCCTCTCCCCGGGCGCTCCGGCCGCCGCGGCGGGCGCCTCCGCGACGCCGGTGGCAGCCGGGACGACGACGTTCGCCATCATCGGCGACTACGGGATGGACGACGCCAACGAGGCGGCCGTGGCGAACCTGGTCAAGAGTTGGAGCCCCGCGTACATCATCGCCACGGGCGACGACTACTACAACCCGGCCGGCGGCACCGGCACCGGCAAGTACGACGAGTCGACAGGCGCGTACTTCGGGGCGTGGCTCAAGGACATCACCACGACCGGTACTCGGTACCCGGTCGGCGGGGCCGCGATCAACTCGTTCTTCCCGTGCATGGGCAACCACGACTACAGCGACGCCACCCCGGCGCCGGACACGTACCTCACGTACTTCAACCTCCCAGGAGCCGGCTTCACCAACACCTCGGGCAACGAGCGCTACTACGACTTCGTGTGGGGATCCATCCACTTCTTCGTGCTCAACTCCAACACCATCGAGCCGGGGGGCACCGGTTCCACCTCGACCCAGGCCAACTGGCTCAAGGCCGGCCTGGCCGCCTCGACGTCAGAGTGGAACATCGTCTACGACCACCATCCGCCCTACTCCTCCGACGCCTCGCACGGCTCCAGCACCTACATGCAGTGGCCGTTCGCCGCATGGGGGGCCGACGCCGTGATCTCCGGCCACGCGCATACCTACGAGCGGGTCATGGCCAACGGCATCGTGTACTTCGTGAATGGTCTGGGCGGAGCCGCCCGGTACAGCTTCACCACCCCCGTGGCCGGCAGCGCCGTACGCTACAGCAGCAACTGGGGCGCCCAGAAGGTGACGGTCACCGACACCAGCCTGACGTTCGCCTTCTACAGCGTGGACAACGTGCTCCGCGACAGCTACACGATCGCCAAACCCATCCCGGCCGCCCCGACGGGGCTGACCGCCACCGCCCGCTCCTCGAGCCAGATCGAACTGGCCTGGACCGACAACTCCGCCGATGAGACCACCTTCAAGGTCGAGAAGTCCGTTGGCGGCGTCTGGACCCAGATCGCCACCACCGCCGCGGGCGTCGCCACCTATACGGACTCCGGCCTCACCGCCTCGACCGCCTACACCTATCGGGTGCGGGCCTCCAACGCGGCGGGCGATTCGGCGTACTCGAACGAGGCGACCGGCACCACCCAGGCTCCGCTCATGGCCCATGTGGGCGATCTGGACGGGTCCAAGAGCGCGAACAAGAAGGCCTGGGCGGCGAGCGCCGTCGTCCTGGTGCACAACGGGAGCGAGGCCGTGGTCTCCGGCGCGGTGGTCACTTTCGGGTGGACCAGCTACGGCCCCACCGGCAGCGCCGTCTCCCATGGGACCCTGAGCGCCACCACCAGCACGAGGGGCACCTGTACCGTCTCTCTCAAGAACCTCTCGCTGACCGGAGTGGCGAAGGTCACGTTCACCGTGTCCAACATCGTGAAGTCTGGCTACAGCTATAGCGCGCTTCTCAACCACGACCCGGACGCCGGGCAGGACGGCACGACGGTCGACGTGGTCAGGTAGACGGGCGGGTCGGAACACCATGCCGGATCCCCAGTGCGCAGGCGGCCCTGTGGAGCCAGGGGCCGCGTACGAAGATGCCCTGCGAGAGGTGACGGTCGGGGGACTGCAGCCCTTGCAGGGCTTGGTGGTCCTTGCCGAGTACGACCCTGCATGGCCCTTGGAATACGAGGTTCAGGCAGCCCGGCTGCGGGCGATACTGGGCGATAGGGTGCGGCTGCTGGAGCACGCCGGCTCGACCTCGGTGCCCGGGTTGGCGGCGAAGCCCGTGATCGACATGGTGCTCGAAGTCCCTGATGCGGGGGACGAGGCCGGCTACGCTGCCGCACTGGAGGCCGCCGGTTACGTGCTTCGCATCCGGGAGCCCGAGTTCTTCCAACACAGGGTGTTGAAGGGCCCCGGCACGGACATCAACCTGCACGTGTTCTCCGAAGGCTGCGAAGAGACGCGCAGGATGCTCGCCTTCCGCGACCGGCTGCGCGCCCATCCGGAGGAGCGGGACCTCTACGCTCGGACCAAGCGGGACCTGGCCGCTCGCGACTGGCAGTACATGCAGCAGTACGCCGACGCCAAGTCCGAGGTGGTAGGACAGATACTTGCCCGGGCCGCAGCCGAAGGCGGCGGCCCCCCTCTCACGGCCACGTCTGCTGCAGAGTGAGGTCCTGCGCGACCGGAAGCCCGGCTGCCGCGAACGCGCTGCTGTGGCTTGCGACCGCTATGACCGTGACGATCACAGCGGCGCAGACGATCATGAGAACGGCCATCTCCGTGAGCTTGCGGGCCATGTGGGTGCTCCCTGTGGTCGGGCCGCCTCCCGGCTGCGGCGGCAGGTGCATACGACATCCAGGGTCGATGCTAGCGGCCGTCCTGTAAGGTCACGGTAAGCGGGGCGGCGCCGGAAGCTGTCGGCGCGGGACGGCGGCGCGGGAGGTCGCTCGCCGGCGGCTACTCGCCGCCAGACTCGATCTCCAAGCGGGCGGGAGTGAAGGTGAAGTACGCCACGATGCCCGACGCCAGGATGACGCCCCCGGCAACGATGAGGGAGAAGCTCACGCCGCTGTGCACCGCCGCGTAGGCGGCTCCCACGACCTTGGTGACGACATCCCCGTATTGCTCCTCGGCTTGCTTGGCGGCGCTGCCGGTGAACTGGCCGGTGAGCACCGCGTCGATGACGAACTTCTGCCATTCCGGCGGCACCTGCAGTTGTTCCAGCCGGGTGGTGAGGAAGTCGAGGAGCTTGGTGTTGAAGAGCGAGCCCAGGGCCGCGACCCCGATGACAGTCCCCACTTCGCGCGCCGTGGTGGTCGCCGAGGCGGCCATGCCGGAGTGGCGGGCGGGGAGGGCGGACAGGGCCACCGAGGTGATCGGCACCACCGCGATGCCGAACCCGACGCCGGCGAGCAGCAGCGAGAACACCATGGGGAAGTACGAGACCGCGTCGGCGCTGAGCGACAGGTCGGTGAAGAGCACGCCTGCGCCCGCGCACAGGCAGCCGACCGCCACCGGGACGCGCGGCCCGGACTCTGCCACCCATCTGCCTGCGATGGCCGACGCGACGATCATGCCGAGCGCCATGGGGACGAACAGGGCCGCCGTGCGGTATGCAGTGTAGCCCAGGACGACCTGCAGGTAGAGCGCGGTCAGGAAGAAGATGGAGAACACGCCGAAGTAGGTGGCGAAGGCGATGGCCAGCGAGCCGCCGAACGCGGGCTTGCGCATGTAGCGCATATCGACCATGGGCGCTTTCGCCCGGATCTCGACGAACACCCAGAGCGCCATGGTCACGACGCCGATGGCGAACAGAGCCAGTACGTGCGGGGCGGTGTATCCGGATTGGCCTTCACCGAGGATGATGGCGAAGACGATGGTCCCCAGCGCGATGGGGCCCATGACGAAGCCGCCCCAGTCGAAGGGCCCCGCTTCCGGGTCCGCGCTCTCCGGGACCCAGCGCACGGCGCCTATGAACGCCAGGGCGCCGGCGGCGACGTTGAACCAGAAGATGCCCTGCCAGCCGCCGACCCCCACCAGAAGACCGCCTATGACGGGACCCATGGCCAAGGCAAGACCGGCGACGGCCGCCCAGATGCCCAGCGAACGGGCCCGGTCGCGGCGCTCGGGATACAGGTGGCGCAGGATGGAGAGGGTGCCGGGCTCGCAGGCCGCGGCGCCGACGCCCATGATGCCCCGGGCGGCTATGAGTACCGCCGTGCTCGGCGCCAGGGCGCCGAGGATGGACCCGGCCACGAAAACCACGACGCCGGCGAGCATGACCTTGCGCCTGCCGAGACGGTCGCCGAGAGACCCGAACGCCAGCATGAGCGCCGCGAAGAGCAGCGCGTACGCGTTGACGATCCACTGGAGGTCGGCGACGGTGGTGTGGAGCGTCTGCTGCAGGTCGTACAGCGCCACGCTCATGATGGTGGTGTCGAGGAACGTCAGGAAGAGGATGCCGCTGAGGGTGAAGAGGGCGACGCGCGATGCTCTTGTCCCGCGTGGCAGAACCGAATCAGCCAGGCCCAACTAGGCTCCTCTTGTCGCACGACCCCACACCCGATCCGGGCAACAATACCAGCACGCATCCGGCACCCGCAATACTGCGGACCCGCCGTCCGCAGGTACAATTCGGACTCGTATGACGCTATCAGAGGCATATCGCATCCTGAGTCTGCCGTCCGACGCCGGTCTCGCCGACGTCAAGGCCGCGTACCGGCGCCGGGTGGTCGAAGCCCATCCCGATCGCGGTGGCACCGCGGCCGAGTTCATCAAGGTCCGGGCCGCCTACGAGATCCTGTCGGGGTTCCTGAGAGACGCCCCGCTCCGCACGCCCGCGGGGGACGGCGCGGCGGACGCGTCGGCCCGCGAAGCCCAGGTGGACGACGACATCCCCATCCCCGAGGACCTTCGCGCGGTGATCGACCAGATCGTCCGCGACTTCCGCGAGCATCAGCGCTGGGCCGAAGCGGAGACCCTGGCCCGGCTGTCCGGTCTCGAGAGGCAGATGAGCGAGTACATCCAGCGCGCCACGCGCGCGGAGCTCCGGCAGTTCAGCGATGTCTTCCGCACGTCTTGGAATGCAATAATCAATGCACATTTTGATAATTGCAACACGCGCAGCGACGAGATCCTCCAGCGCTACGAGAGCTGGTACACGCAGAGCACCCAAGCGGTGTTCGACGACCTCTATCGCAAGGATCTGTGGGCATTTGCCTGGAGGCGCCGTTTCTGGGAAGCGTTCGCCATCTTCGGGGCCGTCGCGGGGGCGCTGACGGTGGTCATCGGCTGGGGCCCGTCGCGGCGCTGGGTCTCTGTGGCGGTGCTGCTCGTGGCGGTCGCCGTGTCGTTCGCGATCCACTGGCGCTCCGCGCGCAAACGAAGACTCCTGCGCGACAAGACGGAGCCGCTGAGCATCGTACCCTTCGAACTGCCGGAGGAAGGGCAGTTCGCGACCGAGGCTACGATGAGGAGGGGCCGGAGGACGACGGCCGCGTTCGGGTTGGCCGGCCTCCTGCTCGGTGGCACAGCCGCGGGAGGGATCGCGGTCCCGGCTGTGGCCGCGGTGGCCGGGACGGCTCTGGGCAGTGCGCTCGACAGGCTGCTCAACCCCACGGACCGGATGCGGAAGGGCATGCAGGCCGACCTGACCCGCTTCATGGCGGCGGCGCGGCCGCAGGTGGTCCGCTACGTCCTGGAAGCCCACGCGGGACTGCTGGACGACGTGCGGGCCCGCATCGCCGCGAGTTACCAGGAGCGGGTGAGGTCCACGGTCAAGCTGCTGACCGCCGGGGACTAGCCGCTGCGGGACAGCGGGTCCGGGACAGCGAGCTTGGAACAGCCGGACTCGGAACGGCGGGGCGGATGCCCCGAGGCTGATGTCCCTCAGCCGGTGACCGTGGCGCTCGGCGCTTCCTGGAAGGGATGCGTGCGCACCACGAGCGAGAACAGATACGGGTAGTTGGCCTTGAGGTGCTCCGCGTAGAGCACCCATTCCGCCATCAGGGCGTTGTAGGCCCTGCGGATGTCCAGGCGCAGGTGGGCGGCATCCGACGGCTGTAGGTCCTTGAGCTCCGGGCGCGCCTCGAGTTCGTCCACCACGTGCATGACGGCCCACAGCAGGTCGGTGAAACGGTCGTGCTCGATGAGGTTCGGGTTCTCGAGCAGGCGCAAGATGAAGTCGCGCTTCACCAGGAGGTAGTCCCGCAGCTCGTAGAGGTCGACTTTGTCCAGGTCGATCTCGCACTCGAGCGTCCGCGCGAACTGGGAGGCGCGGGCGAAATCGTCCTTCTTCCACGAGGCTTTCAGATGGAGGTTCTCGCGGATGGCGGCGGCCCCCAGCATCGTGGGGAGGAGGCGGCCGAGGAGCGGCGTGCCCAGTTCGCTGAAGAACGCCCCGATCACCATGTTCAACTTCTGAGCGATGGCGCCCTTCTCCCGCCGGGTGATCAATCTGTCGACGATGACCCCCACGATGAGCACCTCGAGAGGGATGAAGGCCAGGTCGATCCACAGGTAGTACATCGTGTCGCGGGCGGTGCGGAACACCACGATGTTGAGGGCGTACGCGACTGCTGAGACCACCACCAGGGCGATGCCGATGACCAGCAGGAAGTGGAACTCCTTGTGTGCGCGGAGCTCGCTCGAGCTACGGGTCGTCGCCGGCTTTCTCTTTGCCATGCAGCGGTCCTTTCTCGGAGTCCCTACGGGCGCAGCCACTATAGCAGCACGGTATACTTCGCGGCATGGAAGAGAACAAGGAGCTATACGGCACAGCTGCCATCCGGGAGAACAAGCTGGAGCCGTGGCCGAACCCCAATCCGGAACGCCCATACCTGGTGTCGTTCGACATCCCGGAGTTCACCTGCCTGTGCCCGCGGTCCGGGTTCCCGGACTTCGCGCTCATCAAGATCCGCTATCAGCCGCGGGACTGGATCGTGGAACTCAAGTCGCTCAAGCTCTATATCAACGGGTACCGCGACGAGGGCATCTCCCACGAGGCCGTGGCCAACAAGATCCTGGACGACCTGGTGGCCCTGCTCGACCCGCGCTGGATGCGGGTCACCGCCGACTTCACCGTGCGCGG
>CAIQPS010000138.1 GCA_903873715.1 uncultured Actinomycetes bacterium | reverse complement strand
GGAAGCACTGGGCGATACCCGCGAGGAAGCGTAACCCGCAAGGGTCTGCGTGGCCGGGATCCCGGCCTGAACGTGGAAGGTCAGCCCGGGACCGTGCGGCGGCCCGGGCTTGATACTGGAAACGACCGTCTCGATGGAGGCAACAGATATGGCTATTGACGCTCAAACCGTGAAGAAACTGCGCGACGCCTGCGGCGCCGGCATGATGGAATGCAAGATGGCCCTCACCGAGGCCCAGGGCGACATGGACGAAGCCCTCAAGATCCTCCGCAAGAAGGGCATGGCCACCGCCGACAAGAAATCGGCCCGCGCCACCAACGCCGGTCTCGTCGACTACTACATCCATCCGGGCGCCCAGGTCGGCGTTCTGATCGAAGTCAACTGCGAGACCGACTTCGTCGCCCGCAACGAGAACTTCAAAGCGTTCGTGCACGACGTGGCCATCCACATCGCGGCCGCTTCGCCGCTGTGGGTCTCCCGCGAGGACGTCCCCGCCGACGTGGTCGCCAGCGAGATCGAGATCTACTCGGCTCAGGCCAAGACCTCCGGCAAGCCGGAAGCCGTCATCGCCAAGATCGCCGAAGGCAAGCTCAATAAGTGGTATACCGACTTCGTCCTGCTCGAGCAGCCGTTCGTCAAGGACCCCGATAAGAGCATCGAAGACCTGCGCCGCGAGATCATCGCCAAGATCGGTGAGAACATCGAGATCAACCGTTTCGTCCGCTTCAAAGTGGGCGAAGGGGTGGCTTAAAGAGGACAAGCGTCTCTACACAGGACCTCGGGGCGATGCCCTGAGGGTGAGCTGAGAAGCGGAGGGAGTATGACCCAGCCGAATGTGAGCAAGAGGGTACTGCTGAAGCTGAGCGGCGAAGCCCTCATGGGGGATCTGCAGTACGGCATCGACCCCGTGCGTCTTCGTGAGGTGGCTCAGGAGATCAGCCAGGCGGCCACCGACGGCACCGAAGTGGCCATCGTGGTCGGCGCCGGCAACATCTTCAGGGGCGTGTCCGGTGCCTCTCAGGGCATCGACCGCGCCACCGCCGACTACATGGGCATGCTGGCCACGGTCATGAACTCCATGGCCCTTCAGGACGCCCTCAACAAGTTCGCGACCCAGGCCCGGGTGCTGTCGGCCATCGCCATGCACGAGGTGTGCGAGCCGTACATCCGCGGGCGGGCCATCCGGCATCTGGAGAAGGGCCGCGTGGTCATCTTCGCCGCCGGCACCGGCAACCCGTTCTTCAGCACCGATACCGCGGCAGCCCTTCGTGCCCTCGAGATAGGGGCCGGACAGCTCCTGATGGGCAAGAAGAAGTACGACGGGGTGTACACCGCAGACCCCGAGATCGATCCCAGCGCTACCATGATCGACCAGATCAGCCATCGAGAAGCGCTGGAACGCGGGCTTCGCGTCATGGATTCCACCGCTTTCGCGCTCTGCATGGACAACGGTCTGCCGATCGTGGTGTTCAACATGAGCGCACCGGAGAACATCCGCCGCGTCCTGCGCGGCGAGCGCGTGGGCACGTTGGTGACCAGTGGATCGAACGGAAGGGGCTAGCATGATCAAGGAGCTCATGGCGGACGGCAAGCGACGCATGGAGAGCGCCGTCGAGGCATTGCGCGCCGAGTTCAACACGGTCCGCACCGGCCGCGCGTCGACCGGCCTGCTCGACCGCCTGCACGTCGACTACTACGGGGCCAAGACCCCGCTGAAGCAGCTGGCCAACCTGGCCACTCCCGACCCGCGGACCATCTCGATACAGGTCTACGACAAGGCCGCCGTCAACATGGTCGTGCGGGCCATCCAGGAGTCCGATCTGGCCCTGACGCCGAACACCGACGGCCAGGTCATCCGCCTCAACATCCCCGCCCTGACAGCCGACCGGCGCAAGGAACTGGTCAAGGCCGTGAAGAACATGGCCGAGGACCAGCGCATCGCCGTGCGCAACGTCCGCCGGGACATCATCGCCGACATGAAGGACCTGAAAAAGGAAGGCGAGATCTCCGAGGACGACGAGCGTCGTGCCGAAGAAGAGGTGCAGAAGCTCACCGACGGCTACATCGAGAAGATCAACGACCTCGTGCACCACAAGGAACAAGAGATCCTCGAGATCTGACGTGAAGCTGCCCGCCTGGCTCACTCGGGCACTGCCCGGCCGGGAGCGCCCCGCTTCAAGCGGGGCCGTCGACTCCATCGCGGCCGTCAAGCCCTTCCATGTCGCCATCATCATGGACGGCAACGGCCGTTGGGCGAAGCGCCGCCATCTGCCGGTGAGCGCCGGCCATCGGGCCGGGGTCCAGGCTGTGCGTCGCATCATCGAGGAGTCGCGGGACCTGGGGTTGGGCCAGCTGACGCTGTACTCGTTCTCCACCGAAAACTGGAGCCGTCCGAGCACGGAAGTGCAGGGTCTCATGGACCTGCATGTCGAGATGATCGACTCCGAGGTGCCCACCCTGCACAAGAACAACTGCCGCGTGGTCTTTGTGGGGCGGCGTGACGGTCTGAGTGCCCAACTCCTCGATCGCATGGAGTGGGCCGAGGGGCTGACGGCGGGGAACACCCGCATGACCCTGTTCATCGCGTTCAACTACGGCGGCCGCAAGGAGATCGTGGACGCGGTCAAGACGGCGGTGGCGGCCGGCACGGCGCTCGAGGACTTGACCGAGGCGGACATCAGCGAGCACCTGTACTCGCCTCTGATGCGCGACGCGGACCTCGTGATCCGTACGTCCGGCGAGAAGCGCCTGTCCAACTTCCTGCTCTGGCAGTCGGCTTACTCCGAACTCTACTTCTCGGAGAAGCTGTGGCCCGACTTCGGCAAGGCGGATCTGCGGGACGCGCTGGCCGACTACGCCGCGAGGCACCGCCGTTTCGGCCGGCGGGACGAGGCCGAGGATGCTTAAGTACCGGCTGCTGGTCGCCGTCATCGGGCTGCCGATAGGGCTTGCCTGCGTCATCCTGGGCGGGTATTACCTGTTCGGTCTGACGCTCGTCCTCACCGTGCTCGGCCTTCACGAGTACTACACGCTGCTGCGGCCGTATCAGCCGAACCTTCTGGTGGGTTTCGTAGCGGGGGTGGGCACGGTCGTCGGGGCGTACTACTGGGGCCCGACCGGGCTGCTCGTCGGGATGGCCTCCCTCATGATCCTGACCTTCGCTTGGTCCATCGGGGGAGAGCTGGGCGCGCATCTGGTCGGGCGGATGGCGCTGACGGGCTTCGGGGTCGTGTGGATAGCCATCGGGTTCTCCTACGTCATCCTGCTCCGGGGCCTCATCCACGGGATGGCGCTGGCCATCCTGGTTCTGGCCTGCACCATCGTGAACGACACGTTCGCCTACTTCGTCGGCCGGGCCTTCGGAACGCACAAGATGGCCCCCCGCATCTCGCCCAAGAAGTCCGTAGAGGGAGCGATCGGCGGCATAATCGGGTCGATCGTCGCGGCGGTCGTGGTGAAGATCTACTCGCCGTGGCTGGGGTGGGGCATGGCGGTCCTGTTCGGCGTGGTCATCGGCTTCGTGGGGCAGTGGGGTGATCTCTTCGAGTCGGCGGTCAAGCGCGACTTCCGGGTCAAGGACTCTGGCAAGATCCTGCCGGGCCACGGGGGCATCCTCGACCGGTTCGACGCTCTGCTGTTCGCGGGCTTCGTCACCTACTGGATGGCCATCGGGCTGCTTGGGCACGTGGTGAAATGAAACGGGTCGTCGTCCTCGGGGCGACGGGCTCCATCGGGGTGCAGGCCCTGCAGGTGGTGGCCGCAAGCGCCGGCCTCACCATCGTGGGGCTGTCCTGCGACCGCAACGTGAAGCTGCTCGTCGAGCAGGCAGTCTCTCTGGGAGTGGACGACATCGCGATCGCCTCGGAGACCGCAGCTGCCGCCGTACCTGCCGCTCTCTACCCGGACATGCGCATCCGGACGGGCCCCGGTGCGGCCGCCCGGTTGGTCCGTGAGGTCGAGGCCGACCTGGTGCTGAACGCTATCGTCGGTTTCGCCGGGCTGGAGTCCACCCTCGCGGCGTTGGAGGCCGGGATCCCGGTGGCTCTCGCCAACAAGGAGAGCCTGGTGTGTGCGGGCGGTCTCGTCAACAGCGTGGCGGCCCGCAGGGGGCTCCGCATCCTGCCCGTTGATTCCGAACACTCGGCCCTGTTCCAACTCGTTGCCGCCTCAGGGGGCGACGCCATCGATTCGCTCGTCATCACCGCATCCGGCGGCCCCTTCCGCGGCCGGACCCGGGATGAGCTGAAGGGTGTGACTCGCGAGCAGGCCCTGGCCCATCCCACGTGGTCCATGGGGGAGAAGATCTCCATCGATTCGGCGACGCTCATGAACAAAGGCCTCGAGGTGATCGAGGCCCACCACCTGTTCGGACTGCCGTACGAGCGCATCGAAGTGGTCGTGCATCCGCAGTCCGTGGTCCACGCCCTGGTGCGGCTGGTGGACGGGGCCCTGCTCTCCCATCTCGGCCGCCCCGACATGAAGGTGCCCATCGCCTTCGCGTTGCACTACCCCGAACGGCTCCCCGTGGCGACAGAGAGGCTCGACCTTGCCGCTGGGGTGTCGCTCGATTTCCTGGCCCCCGACGAGGAGACCTTCCCGGCGATCCGGCTGGCCCGCGAGGCCGGAGCCCGCGGCGACCGCTCCACCTGCGCCCTGAACGCCGCCAACGAGGTGGCGGTCAGAGCGTTCCTTGATGGGAGGTTGCCGTTCCTGGGTATATCGGAGGTGGTCGGCGCCGTCATCGACCGGAGCGGGAGCGGATCCTTCGGAACGTACGAGGAGGTCGCCGCCGTCGATGAGGCAGCAAGGCTCATGGCCCGCGACATATGTGCCGAAGTAGGGCACGAGGTGAGATGAAGTGAGCGTGATTGGAGTCATAGTCGCCATCATCGGGCTGGGGTTCCTGATCCTCGCCCATGAGTTCGGCCATTTCATCGTGGCCAAAGCCACCGGGATGCGCGTGGAGGAGTTCAGTATCGGCTTCGGGCGCTACCTGGTGAGCAAGCGCATCGGCGAGACGGTGTACGGGATATCGTGGCTGCCGCTGGGCGGCTACGTCCGTGTCACCGGGATGCACAAGGAGGAGTTCCAGGCCCGCATCGAGGAGGCTCGGGAGAGAGAAGAGGAGCTCAGGACCGAGCGGGAGAACGAGGAACTCATCGCCGAGCGCAACCCCGGCAAGAAGCGCAGACGCCGGCCGAGCGACCCCGAAGACCGGCTGGCCGGCCCGCGGGCTCTGAGCGCCGACGAGATCGCCTCGACCCCTCTCGAACGCCGCTACTACGCCCATCCGTTCTGGCACAAGGTGCTGTTCATCATCGCCGGTGTGACCATGAACGCCGTGGTCGCCTTCCTCCTGCTGTTCGCCTACGGCGCGTATGAAGGCGACAGCTACCCGACCACCACCATCAAGACCGTCGTCTCCGGCACCCCGGCGGCGGCAGCCGGGCTCCAGTCGGGTGACCAGGTGCTCAGCGTCGACGGCACGAGTGTCGCCGGTTGGGACGAGGTGCGGGCGTTCATCCAGAGCCACGCCGGCCAGACCGTCACCCTCGTGGTGAAGCGCGGCGCCGACACGCTCACCCTGCAGCCCACCATCAAGGAGCAGAACGGCAGCGGATACCTGGGCGTCGAGGCGCAACTGCAACGGAAGGGCCTCGGCTTCGGCGAGGCGCTGAAGTTCGCCGGGACGCGGACCGGGAGCGGCTTCAAACTGATCTTCGTCGGCTTCAAGATGATGTTCTCGGGACAGGCTCCCGTGACGGGATCGGAAGGGCTGGCCGGGCCGGTCGGCATCATCCAGATATCCAGCGAGGCGTACGCGAGCGGCACCTATCTGCTGCTGCTGGCGTTCATCAGCATCAACCTGGCGGTCGTCAACATGCTGCCCGTCCTGCCGCTCGACGGCGGCCACGTGCTCTTCAGCATCATCGAGAAGATACGGGGCAAGAGTCTCTCGCTGCGGGTTTTCGAACAGGTTTCGATGGTGGGATTGCTTATCTTCGTCGCGCTGTTCATCCTCGCGACCACCAACGACATCGGGCGCCTGTTCGGCTGATCCTCTGGTCATGACGAGCCGGGCACAGGTCAGACTGGGAGATGTGGCCGTCGGAGGCGGCGCGCCGATCTCCGTCCAGTCCATGACCAACACCAAGACGCACGACGTCGAGGCCACTCTCTCGCAGATCCGGGCGCTGGCCACGGCCGGTGCAGCCATCGTGAGGGTCACCGTGCCCGACGAGGCGTCCGCGAAGGCCATGCCGGCCCTGGTGGCCGGGTCGCCGGTCCCGCTCGTTGCCGACATCCATTTCGAGCACAAGCTGGCGGTTGCAGCCGTGGAGGCCGGCGTGGCGGGCATCCGCATAAACCCCGGGAACATCGGCGGGCCGGACGCCGTTCGCGAGGTCGTCGAGGCGGCGCAGGCGCACGGCACCGTCATCCGGGTGGGCGTCAACAGCGGCTCGCTGCAGCGCGATCTCCGGGAGATGGCCGAGACCGACCCTGCGGGCGCCCTGGTGGAGTCGGCGGTGCGGTCCTGCGCTCTTCTCGAAGACCTGGGGTTCGACCGGATCAAGGTCTCGGCGAAATCATCGTCGCCGAAGGTGACCATCGACGCCTACCGGCTGCTTGCGAAGCGGCTGCCTTACCCGCTGCATGTGGGACTGACCGAGGCGGGCACCCGGTGGTCCGGCACCATCCGCAGTGCGGTGGCTCTGGGGATCCTGTTGGAGGAGGGTGTGGGGGACACCATCAGGGTGTCGCTCACCGGAGACCCGGTGGAGGAGGTCAAGGTGGGTCTCGAGATCCTGCGGACGCTCGAACTGGCGCCGCGCGGGGCCCACGTCATCTCCTGTCCCACCTGTGGCAGGACCGAAGTGGACATCGAGGACCTGGCCCTGGAAGTGGAGCGGCGCCTCCAGGAGATGGACCTGGACATCGAGGTGGCCGTGATGGGCTGCATCGTGAACGGTCCCGGCGAGGCCCGCAAGGCCGACTTCGGCATAGCCGGCGGGGCGGGGGAGGGCGTCGTGTTCGCGGGCGGCCACCCGGTGCGCAAGGTCCCGCAGGACCGGCTCGTGGACACGCTCTTCGAAGAGATCGCCAAGCGGGCGCCGGCGGAGTGACCCGCCAGAGGCCGGCGCCACCGCGGGTGGCGCTGCGGCCTGGGACGCCTGCGGGCGGCTGCGCAGCCGCGCCGGCCCCGCAGGGCTGCTAGACTGACAACCGGCGCGGGCTCCGCGCCGCGCCCATCGCACTGTATCCGTTCGAGGAGGACCCGATGCGGGCCACAGAACTGTTCATGCCCACGCTCAGAGAAGACCCGGCGGACGCCGAGGCCATCAGCCACAAGCTCATGGTGCGCGGCGGCTTCGTCCGCCAGTTCGCGTCCGGCATCTACATCATGCTGCCGCTCGGCTGGAGGGTCATGCAGCGCATCCTCGGCATCATCCGGGAAGAGATGACCGGCATCGGCGCCAACGAGCTCTCCATGCCCACGCTGCACACCGCGGATGTGTGGCAGGCCACGGGCCGTTACGACGCCATCGGCGACGAGATGTTCCGCCTTGACGACCGGGGTGGCCGCAAGATGGTGCTGGCCATGACCCACGAAGAAGTGTTCGCCTGGCTGGCATCGAGGGAACTGCGGTCGTATCGCGACCTGCCCAAGATCTGGTACCAGATCCAGCTCAAGTTCCGTGACGAGCCCCGGCCCAAGGGCGGCATCCTGCGCGTGCGCGAGTTCGTCATGAAGGACTCGTACTCGTTCGACATGGACGAGGCCGGGCTCGACAAGAGCTACGAGAAGCACATCGGCGCCTACGACCGCATCTTCGAGCGGTGCGGCATCGAATACCTGCGGGTGGAGAGCGACAGCGGCTTCATGGGCGGAGCCCAGGCGCACGAGTACATGGCGCCGTCGCCGGCAGGTGAGGACCGGGTGGCCATATGTACGAAGTGTGGATACGCGGCCAACGTCGAACTGGCCCGCTCGGTGGCCGCGCAGCCGGCCGCGCCGGCGGCATCTGGAAGCGCGCCGCGCGAGGTCGCGACGCCCGACCAGCGCACCATCGCCGAGGTATCGAAGTTCCTGGGCGTGGAGCCCTGGGGCCTCATCAAGTCGCTGCTTTACATCGCGGACGAAAAGCCGCTGTTGGTGCTGGTCCGTGGCGATCACGAACTGCACGAGAACAAACTGGCCCGGCACCTCAAGGCTGCCGTCCGTCCGGCGCACCCGGAGGAAGTCCTCGAGTACGTCGGAGCGGAAGTCGGGTTCGTCGGACCGGTGGGCGTGGCGGAGCGCCGGGTGCGCATCGTCGCGGACGAGACCCTGCGGCCCGAAGGCCCCGCTGGCCCGCGCGAGTACGCGGCGGGCGCCAACAAGCCGCACACCCACCTCATGGGCGTGGTGCCGGGACGTGACTTCCAGGCCGAGTGGGCCGACCTGCGCGAGGCGCAGGCCGGCGACGGCTGCCCGGACTGCGGCGAGCCGCTCGCGGTCGACGTTGTGATCGAGGTGGGCAACATATTCAAGCTCGGTACGAAGTACACCAAACCGCTCAACGCCACCGTATTGGACGAATCGGGCCAGGAACGGCTCATCATCATGGGCTCCTACGGAATCGGGCCGGCGCGCATCGCCGCCGCGGCGGTCGAGCAGCATGCCGACGAGCGCGGCATCGTGTGGCCGAAAGCCATCGCCCCGTTCGACATCCACCTGGTGCACGTGCAACCCAAGGACGAACTGCAGTCCGACGTGGCCGGCAAGCTCTACGACGCGCTCAAGGCCGAGGGCTGGGACGTGCTCTGGGACGACCGCGAGGAGCGCCCGGGCGTCAAGTTCGCGGATGCCGAGCTCATCGGGTGCCCCATCCGGGTGACCGTGGGCAAGAAGGCCGGCACCGGGGTGGTCGAGGTCGAGCCCAGGGGTGAGGGCGGCCGGGAGGAAGTGGCCGTGGACGAGTGCGTGGCGGCCGTCCGCCGGCTGTGGGAGGCCGCGCTGTAACCCGACGGTGCAGGAGGGCACTTTCCTCCGGTATAGCAGTGTTGGATTGCAGGTCGGAGTGGCTTGGTGCTATACTCTGGCAGCAATCAACAACCAGCCAAGCTGTTACGCGAAAGTGGGTGCAGACGGGCCCACTTTCGTTTTCTTGTGAGGCAGAGTCGTGGCATTGACGGAAGAGTGGGTCCAGCAGGTCATCGACCGTGAGGTCGAGGACGTCGAACTGGTGGCGTTGGAAGAGGCAGGCAACAGGAGACAGAAGATCCTGCGCCTCTACATCGACCACCCGGGTGGCGTCACCCACGATCTCTGCGCCAGGGTCTCGTCCGCGGTGGGCGACGCTCTGGACGAGGTGGATGCTTTCGAAGGGGCGTACACCCTCGAGGTCAGTTCTCCTGGCATCGAGAGGCCGCTCACCAAGCGCAGCCACTTCGAGGCTCAGGTCGGCAAGGAGGTCTACGTGAAGACCATGGTGCCGGTCGAGGGCAGCAAGGTGTGGCAGGGTGTGCTGAATGAAGTGGACGAGGACTCGGTAACTGTGGAAGAAGCGGGGCGCACGGCTCGGATCCCGCTAAAAGAGATCACGAGCGCCCATTTGATATACCGTTTCTAGACAGGGGGAAAGGAATGAACAAGGAGACGATCGAAGCTCTCCGCCAGATCGAGAAAGAGAAGAGCATTCCTTTCGACACCCTCATCGAGGCTTTGGAGGACGCTCTCCACTCCGCCTATCAGAAGACGCCGCACGCTGTGCCGTTCTCCGAGGTCAAGATCGACCGGACCGACGGCCAGATCCACGTGTACGAACTCATCTTCCCGGAGGGCCACGAGCCCGAGGTGGAGCAGGACGAGGAGACCGAGATCGACACATCCATGGCGGAGCGCGTCGAGATCACCCCTGACGACTTCGGCCGCATCGCCGCGCAGACCGCCAAGCAGGTCATCTACCAGCGCATCCGCGAGGCGGAGCAGGGCATCGTCTTCAAGGAATACTCGCGCCGCATCGGCGAGATCGTCACCGGCATCGTCCAGCAGTCAGACAGCCGTTACACCCTGGTCGACCTCGGCCGGGTGGAGGCCCGCCTGCCCAAGAACGAGCAGGTGCCCACGGAGCGCTACGAGCACGGCATGCGCCTGAAGGCCGTCATCAAAGAGGTCTCGCAGAACCCCAAAGAGCCTCCCATCATCCTGTCGCGCCGCAGTGAAGAACTGGTGCGCAGGCTGTTCGAGTTGGAAGTCCCGGAGATCTCCGACGGACTGGTCGAGATCGTGGGCGTCGCCCGCGAGCCCGGCTACCGCTCCAAGATCTCCGTGGTGTCGCACAGCGACGGTGTCGACCCGGTCGGCGCCTGCGTGGGCCCGAGGGGCTCCCGGGTGCGCATGGTCGTGTCGGAACTGCGCGGCGAGAAGATCGACATCATCCCGTTCGACGACGAGCCGGCCCGCTTCGTGGCCAAGTCGCTGTCGCCGGCGCGGGTGCGTGAGGTCATCCTCGACGACGAGCACTGCGAAGCCACCGTGGTGGTGCCGGACGACCAGCGGTCGCTGGCCATCGGCAAGGACGGGCAGAACGCCCGTCTCGCGAACCGCCTCACCGGCTGGAAGATCGACATCAAGTCCGAGACCGAGATGAGCGAGGACGACGGGGTATACGAGCCGGTCCATGTGGAGACGAAGGTCGCCGATGGACGCTGCCATGCTCTGACTTCGGGTGGCAAGCGCTGCCCGAACGCCGCAGAGCCGGGAAGTCTATACTGCGGGATGCCGCAACATCAGGCTCTCGGTGGCGGCCAGTAGTCCTGAGAGGCAGTGCATCGGCTGCGGCTCCAGGGGGCCGCAGAGCGGGTTCGTGCGGTTGAGTGTGGAGCAGCGCCAGGACCCGGAGAGCGGCGGCGCACTGAAGGTCGCCGTAGCCGGGCGAGGAGTGCGGGGGCGCGGGGCGTATCTATGCAGGAAACAGGCCTGCCTGGATAGGGCCCTGCACAGGAGGGCTTTCCAACGAGCCTTCCGAACCCAAGTGGTTGTGGACGAAGAGGGGATACGTAAAGCAGTTTGTACCGCCGAGACGGCGGAGTGAATGAAGAGGACGGGTGAATAGTGGGGAAACGGCGGGTATACGAGGTCGCCAGAGATAGAGGGATGACGAACCAGGAAGTCCTGGACGTGCTCCGCGACGCCGGCCTGGACATCAAGAGCGTCTCCTCGACCGTCGACGACTCCGACCTGATGCGCGCTTTCGCGCCGAAGATCAACCCCAACCGTAAGGCTGCGGCCGCACCGCTTCCGCCGAACGCCACGGTCAGGCCGCCGGAGCCCAAGCCAGCCCCGGAGCCCAAGCCAGCCGCGGAGCCGCAGGTGGTAGCGCCTGCGCCGGCCCCTGTAGCGGAGCCCGTCCCTGCCCCGGCACCCGTGGAAGCGGCTGCTCCGGCGCCCGCGCCGAAGCCTGTCGCCCCCGAAGCGGTCGTCGAACCCGTGGTTGCCCCTAAACCGGCGGCCGCGAAGCCTGCCGCGCCGGCACCGGCCGCCGCGGCACCCGCTCCAGCCCCGGCCGAACCGGCCCCCGTGGCCGCAGCGGCGCCGGCCGTCGAAGCCGCTCCGGCCGTCGCGCCGAAAGTGGAAGAACCCGAAGTGGCGGTGGCGGTCGAACCGTCTGCCCCGGCCGCTCCTGCTCCCGCATCTGAAGAAGAGGTCCGGCCTTCGGCCGCGCCCGAGGCCGCTCCGGCGGCGCCCGTGGCTGTCGAGCCGGAAAGTGCCGCTCCGGCGGCGCCGCGTCCTGCTGCCGCCGCCCCCGAGGGTGCGCGTCCGGCCGCGCCTGGCGCTCCGGCGCAGCGGGGCGCGAAGCCACCGCTGCGGCCTCGCGGCCCCCGTCCGCGCCTCGAAGACATGCCCACCGTGGTGGGGGCCGGCGTGCCTCTGCGCAAGGGGGCGAAGCCCTCAGGCAACGTCCTCACCAAGGAAGAGCTGGCCCGTATCCAGGCCGAGAAGGAAGCCCGTGCCGAGGCCGCCCGCAAAGCTGCTGCCGCTGCGGCCGCAGCTCCGCGTCCGGCGCAGCCCGAGGGTGCGGCTCCGGCTGCTCGCCCAGCGCCGCGTCCGGCTCCTGCCGGAGCGCCGCCCGCCGGTGGTGCAGGGCCCCGGCCGATGCACCGTGCCCCGGCGCCGCCCCGCAGCGATACGGCCGATCGGCGCGAGCGCGGCGGTTTTCGCGCGGCTGCGCCCGCCCCTGAAGCGTGGGTCGAACCGACCGAGCCCGCGGCTCCGGCTCCCGGAGCGTCGCGCGTGGGTGCTCCTCCGTCTCGCGTCCGTCGCGGCGACGACAAGCCTGCACGCCGCCGGGTGATCATCGATTCCCAGGCCAGCCGCAAGGGTGGCAAGGGTGGCCCGCGTGGTCCCCACGGCCTCTCCGACGGCGATAGGCCGGCCGCGAAGAAGAAAGTGGTCCCGGGCACCGAGTCCCCGGCCAAGATCAAGAGCGGCGCGAGCGTCAAAGACTTCGGCGAAGCCCTGGAGATCGGGGCCGGCGAGATCATCAAGACACTGCTCAAGCTGGGGGAGATGGTCACCATCACCCAGTCGCTGTCCGACGATGTCCTCATGATCCTGGCGGAGGAGTTCGAGCGCCAGGTGGAGATCCAGCACGCGGAGGAGGAGAAGGAGGGGCTCGACCAGTTCGTCGACGACCCGGCCGACCTCACGCCCCGCGCGCCCGTGGTCACCATCATGGGTCATGTCGACCACGGCAAGACCTCGCTGCTGGACGCCATCCGCGAGACTGAGGTAGTGAAGACCGAGGCCGGTGGTATCACGCAGCACATCGGGGCTTATCAGGTCACGCACAACGACAGGAAGGTCACCTTCCTCGACACCCCGGGCCACGAGGCGTTCACCGCCATGCGTGCCCGCGGCGCCAAGTCAACCGACATCGCGGTCATCGTGGTGGCGGCCAACGACGGCGTCATGCCGCAGACCTTGGAGGCCATCAGCCACGCCAAGGCAGCGGAAGTGCCGATGGTCGTCGCCATCAACAAGATGGACCTGGCCGACGCCAACCCGGACCATGTCAAGCAGCAGCTCTCCAACGAGGGTTTGATCCCCGAGGCCTGGGGCGGCGAGACGGTCATGGTGGAAGTCTCCGCCAAGAAGAAGATGAACCTCGACGAGCTCATGGACATGATCCTGCTCGTGGCCGAGGTGCAGGACCTCAAAGCCAACGCGAAGGCTCCGGCCTCCGGCGTGGTCATCGAGGCCCAGCTCGACGTGGGCCGTGGTCCCGTGGCCACCGTCCTCGTCCAGCGCGGCACCCTCAAAGTGGGCGATTCGATCGTCAGCGGCGAAGCGTACGGCAAGGTCAAGGCCATGTTCGACTTCACCGGGACTACTCTCGCCAAGGCGACGCCGTCGATGCCGGCGCAGATCCTCGGCTTCAACACGCTGCCCGCGGCCGGCGACTTCGTGATGGTCGTGGACGACGAGCGTGAAGCGAGGCAGAAGGCCGAACAGCGCACCGCTCGCCTGCGCGCGGAACAACTGGCCAAGAGCCGGGGCAGCGGCAGCAGTCTCGACGAGTTCTACCGCAGGCTCAAAGAAGGCCGGGTCAAGGAACTGCCCATCGTCATCAAGGGCGATGTGGGCGGCTCCGTGGAGGCTCTCGAGGAATCCCTGCGCAACATCACCCACCCGGAAGTGAAGGTGGAAGTGATCTACGCGGGTGTCGGCGGCATCAACGAGTCCGACATCATGCTGGCCTCGGCCTCCAAAGCCGTGGTCATCGGCTTCAACGTGCGCCCGTCCGTGGCGGCCAAGGCACTCGCCGAGCAGGAAGGCGTCGACGTGCGGACCTACCGGGTCATCTACAAGGCCATCGAGGACGTGGAAGCGGCCCTGGTGGGGATGCTCGAGCCCGAGAAGGTCGAAGAGGAGTTGGGTACCGCCGAGATCCGGCAGGTGTTCCGCGCCTCCCGCATCGGCACAATCGCCGGCTGCTACGTGCTCACCGGCAAGATCGTGCGCGGGGCCAAGATGCGGCTGCTGCGTAACGGCAGCATCGTCCACGAGGGCAGCATCGATTCGCTCAAGCGCATGAAGGACGACGCCCGCGAGGTGCTGGCCGGCTACGAATGCGGTATCCATCTCGATGGGTACGACGATATCCACGAGGGCGACGTCGTAGAGGTGTACGAGATCAAGGAAGTGGCCCGTACCCAATAGGAGCGAGAAGGGCTTCGTCGGGATCCTCTCGGCCGAACTGCATTTTCCGGAGAGCGGCTCCCTCAAGAGCAAGCGGATGCACCTGCGGAAGGTCCGCGACCAGGTGACCGGGCGCTTCGGGGCGAGCTTCGCGGAAGTGGGCTATCAGGATCTGTGGCAGCGGTCGCGAGTGGTCGTCGCCGTGGCCGCGTCCGACCTCCAGGTCCTCGACGAGACCCTCGACAAGGTCAGAGCCTATCTGGATTCTCAGGACTGGATCATGACATCCAGTACGGTAGAGGTGGTGGATGTAGATGCGTGACGTGGCGTCATATCGTATGCGCAGGGTGAACGAGGCGATCAAGGAGATCATCGGGAACGCGCTCACTCAGGACCTGAAGGACCCGCGCATAGGTTTCGTGACCCTCACCGGGGTCGATACCGCTCCCGACCTGGCCCATGCCAAGGTGTTCGTGTCGGTCTACGGGAAACAGGCGGAGAAGGACGGCACCATGGAGGCCCTGCGCCATGCGCGGCCGTATCTGCAGCGTGTCATCGCCGACGAACTCAAGCTCAAGCGCACGCCCACCCTCGACTTCATCTACGACGAGAGCGTGGACCGGGGCATGCGCATCCAGGCGATGCTCAAGTCGAGCGGAGCTTCGGACCTGCCGCCGGCCGACGACGAAGACGGCAGCGGCACGACGGACGGCGGCGACGAGTGACGCCGGGCGCAGCCGGACGGAGGGTGACCGCGGCTGAGGTAGCCGAGCGCCTGCGCGACGAGAAGCACGTGCTGATCGTCTCTCACGAGGCTCCCGATGGTGACGCTCTCGGCTGTCTCACCGCTTTCTCTCTGATGTGCGAGCGGCTGGGCATCCCGCATGTCGCGTACATCCCGGGCGAGGCCCCGTTCCCATCCGAGTACCGGTTCCTGCCGAGGCTGCACGACGTAGTCCGCGGCGTCCCGCCTGCGGCCGAGCCGGAGACCACCGTATACATGCTCGACTGCGCGTCGATGCAGCGTGGTGGTGCGCACCTGTTCGGCGACGGGCTCACCGTGGTCACTATCGACCACCACCAGGACAATCCGGGCGACGCGGACCTGAATCTCTTGGACCCGACGGCTGCCTCCAGCAGCGCGATCCTCTACGACATCTTCAGAGCGGGGCACTTCCCGGTGGACGTACAGGTGGCCGCGTCGCTCTACGTGGGGCTGGTCACGGACACCGGCCGCTTCCAGTACTCCAACACGGACCCGCGGGCCCACCGTATGGCGGCGGACCTGCAGGAAGCAGGCGTGGACGTGGCGGCCATCGCACGCGAGGTCTACGAGAGCGTGCCGCTGGCGAAGGTGCGCCTGCTCGGGCGGGCCCTGGCCCACATGGAGGTCAAGCAGGACGGCCTGTTGGTGACGTCATGGCTGCGCGAGGACGATTTCCAGGCGGCCGGGGCCGACCCCAGCCATTCCGAGGGCATCATCGATACGCTCCGCACCGTCAGAGGGGCGTCGCTTGCGATCCTCGCCCGGGAGAAGGGCAAGGAGTCGGGACCGGAGACCAAGGTCAGTCTGCGCTGTACGGACGGAAGCGTCGACGTCGCGGCCGTCGCGGCCCTCAAGGGCGGCGGCGGGCACAAGGCGGCGGCGGGCTTCACGGCCGCCGGCGACATCCTCGAGGTGCTGCATTGGACGGAGCAGCAACTTCAGCTACCCCGGTGACCGGCGGTCCATCCGGCAACTCCCGCGTTCCCGTCCCCGACAGGGTGATCCTGGTGGACAAGCCCGTCGGGCCCACCAGTTTCGACATGGTGAGAGCGGCCCGGCGAGGCACCAAAGGCCGGGTGGGCCACTCCGGCACCCTGGACCCGTTCGCGAGCGGCCTGCTCCTGGTCATGACCGGCACAGCCACCCGTATCTCATCCCTGCTGATGGGCCTGCCCAAGGAGTACGACCTGCTGGTGCGCTTCGGAGCCGTGTCGTCCACGGGCGATCCCACCGGCTCCATCATGCCGTTCGCGCCGAGTGCGTCCGTCGCGGCTGCGGGCGATGAGGGCTCCACCACCTCTGCCCCGGGCGAGGGTCGTATCCGTGTCTCGGCCCAGGACGTCTTGCGGGTGCTCGACCGTTTCAGAGGGCGGATAACCCAGCGGGTGCCGTTGACCTCTGCTGTGAAGGTGGACGGCGAGGCCCTCTACAAGAAGGCCCACAGAGGGGAGACCGCCGAGACCCCCGAGCGGGAGGTCATGGTCTACGACCTCACCATGGTCGAGTTCGACGAGGAGGCCCAGACGGCCCGGCTGCTGGCCCTGGTGGGCAGCGGCACGTACGCGCGCTGCCTGGCCGAAGACATTGGCGCGGCGCTCGGCTGCGGAGGCTACGCGGGCGCGTTGCGGCGCACCCGCATAGGATCGTTCTCGGTCGAGGATGCCGTCCGGCCTGAAGACCTGTCACCCGCGTTGTACGCGGAGCCCGGCCGCGGAGTGTTGTCGCTCGACGAGGCGCTGTCGTTCATCCCCGGGCGGGAGCTGCAGGAGACCGAGGCTCGGTTGGCCTCCAACGGCAACGAACTGCGCAGCCTGCCCGCGGGGCGCTATCGCGTATACGGCTACGGGCGCCTCATCGGCATCTACGAGGGATCGGGAGAAGGCTCCCGGCCGCTGGTGATGTTCCCCACACCGGCGCAGGGTGGCGGATCGCCGGAGCGCCCGCCGGCGGTGCAGGGGACTTGATGAGCGCGCAGGTCTACCGTTCGCTGCCTGATGTGCCCGACCCGGCCGCCCCAGGCCGTGTGGTCGCCATCGGGGTGTTCGACGGGGTGCACCGGGGCCATCAGGAGATCGTCTCCAGGGCTGTCGAAGCCGCGCGTGCTTCCGGAGCGACCCCTGCCGCAGTGACGTTCCATCCGCATCCGGACGCCGTGCTCAGCAGCCGGAGCGCCCCTCCCATCCTCACCCCTCTCGCCCGGAAGGCGGAACTGCTGGGGCTCATGGGGATCGAGGAGATAGTCGTCGTCCCGTTCGACATCGAGTTCGCCCGTCTCACGCCGGCCGCGTTCTGCAGCGCGGTGTTGTCGGACCATCTTGGGGCGCGGTCGGTGTTCGTAGGTGAGAACTTCCGCTTCGGCCGCGGAGCGGCCGGTACGGCGGAGGACCTCCGCCTCTACGGCCGGACCCATGGCTTCGAGGTGGTGGCGGTCTCGCTGGCCCGCGAGGGAGGCGACGTGATCTCGAGCACGCGCATCCGGGAACTCATCGCGGAGGGTGAGGTGGTGGACGCCGCGCGGCTTCTCGGACGTCCGCACCGCATCGAGGGCGTCGTGGTGACCGGAGTGGGGAGGGGCCGCGGCCTCGATGCTCCCACCGCCAACCTGGAGCCCACACCAGAGATGGCGCTGCCCAGGCTGGGCATCTACGTGACCCAGTCCACCGTGGACGGGGCCCGGGCCTATAGGTCCGTCACCAGCGTGGGCACCAACCCCACGTTCGAGACAGACGACAAGGTCCGCATAGAGACCCTCCTGTTCGACTTCTCCGGCGACCTGTACGGAGCCCGCCTGGAACTCGACTTCCTCGCACGGATCCGGGACCAGCGAGCGTTCCCGGACGCGGAGAGCCTGGCCGCGCGCATCCGCGAGGACGCGCAGATCGCCCGCACGTTCCAGCCCTGAGCCATACGGGCATCTCCACCACTCGCGGTGTAAGTCCCGGATAAGAGCCGGGGCTCCGCATTGCGTCCGGTGGGAGATAGTCCTATCGTCTTCTTGGTGACTTCTCGATACATCCTCTGCGGGTGACTCGTGCGAGCGAAGGAGGGGTCCGTGAGTCCTGCGCGTCTGGCTTGGCACCTTGGATCGAGTTCGCGACGGACTGTCTGCGGGGCGCTGGGCGGGTGCGCCTCCCTTGTGGTGTTCGCCTTGGTGCTCCTGGGCTTCCCGGGGACCGCGTCGGCGGCCGCTCCCACGGTCGCCAAGTTGAGCGCCTCCTCGGGCCCTTCGGTGGGCGGGGCTACAGTGATCATCTCAGGGTCTGGGTTCACCGGCCTCTCGGGCGCGGACGCGGTGTCCTTCGGCGGCACGAGCGCCGCGAGCTACCACGTGGACTCCGCCGGTCAGATAACAGCGGTCACGCCCGCGCACTCGGTGGGCGAGGTGGACGTCGTCGTCACTGCGTCGGGACTTCCCAGCGCCGACACGGCAGCGGACGACTACACCTTCCTGAAGCGGTACGACCAGACCAACGCTTTCGTCACGTGGACCGGGGGATGGGCGGGCGTCGCAGACGCCTCGGCGTGGAAGGGCAGCTACTCGAGGTCGTCCGCCTCGGGCGCCTACGCGAGCGTCACGTTCAACGGTACGCGGTTGGACTGGGTGGCAGCACGAGGCCCGACGGAGGGCCTGGTGGCTGTGTATCTGGACGGGGCGCCGGCCGGGAAAGTGAACCTCTACAACGTCACGGCCCTGTTCCAGCAGTACGTCTGGTCCACCGGGGACCTGCCGGCGGGGTCGCACAGGGTGAGCTTCATCCGGGATGCTGCGAGCGTCCCGGGCGCGTATGCCACCATCGATGCGGTGGACATCCTGGGGAATCTGACAGGCTACCACCGCCTGGAGCAGAGCGATGGGCGCATCGCCTATAAGGGAGCCTGGGCGACGGTCACCGCGATGGCCTCTTCGCTGGGGACCTACAAGCGTAGCGCCGACGCTTCGGCCGCCGTGATCGTCGATTTCACCGGCACCTACGTGGCGTGGGTGGCGACGAAAGGCCCCGTGTACGGGAAGGCGCGCGTGTCGTTGGACGGGGCCGACTCGGTCGGCGTGGACCTGAGTTCGGCGTCCTGGCAGTATCAGGTCAGGGTCTGGAGATCGGGAGTGCTTCCTTCCGGCAAGCACGAGCTCAAAATCTGGTACGACGCTTCGAGCGCTTCCGGCTCCTTTATCGACGTGGATGCGTTCGAGACCGATGGGTGGCTCGATCAGGCCTATTTCATGAGCCGCTACGAGCAGTACGACCCGCGGGTGGTGCTGTCCGGGGCGTGGTCGACGGTGGTGTCGAGCTCCGCCTCGGCGGGCAGTTTCAAGACGGGCGGGGCGGGGGCGGGAATCTCGGTGCAGTTCAGCGGCACCAGGCTCGACTGGATCGCCACTCTCGGCCCCACAATGGGCAAGGCGGACGTGTCGGTGGATGGCAAGCCCGCGGTCTCCGTCGATCTGTTCAACAGCGCCACGGTCTATCAGAAGGCCGTGTACAGCACGGGCACGTTGGCGGCCGGCAAGCACGTGGTGGAGATCGACTGGGACGAAGGCAACGCGGCCGGCGCCTCGATAAGTCTCGACGCGTTCGACGTGGCGGGGACGCTCCCCTGGCCGTCCACGGTCTCCTCCGCTTTGGCGCTCTGGGTGGAGCAGAGGCTGAGCGACCTCTCGTACCGGCCGGGTCCCGTGGACGGCGTCATCGACACGAAGACCCGGGGGGCCGTCATCGCCTTCCAGAAGTGGGAGGGGATGACCCGCAACGGCGACCTGACGGTCGCGGTGCTCGACCGGCTGTCGAGCGCGTCCCGGCCCCGCCCGGCAAGGACCGGGACGACCAACCCCTGGATAGAGGTCAACAAGACCAAGCAGGTGCTGCTCTACTGCAAGAACGGGGCGGTTGTCTGGACGTTGCCGGTGTCCACCGGGAGCGCCAGCGTAGGGATCGCGACGCCCTCCGGGACGTTCAAGGTCACCCGCAAGACCCTCGAGACCAGCCCTCGCTACAAGCCGCTCTACATCAGCACGACGTTGCTCGCCATACACGGCTATCCGTCCGTGCCCACCTATCCCGCGAGCCACGGATGTGTCCGGACGAACATCTGGGACCAGGACGAGCTGTGGCCGCTCATCGCCGTCGGGACCGCCGTGTACATCTACTGAGCGGTCGGTGTGGATGGACAGCGCCGCTGCCGGAGCCATCCGGAGCCGCGCTCGCGGGCGATCGGCGCCCTCAAGCCTCCCTTTCCGCCGCCTGTGGTACCCTACAGTGCCGCATCGGAGTCAAGTGAACTCCAGCGAGGTGGCGCCGGCAGTTCCGGCGACCATCGGCATTAGTCGGGCAGAGTCACGGTGAAAGGCCGGGGCGCTGCCCTAAACCTGCATCTCGGCCCGGACCGCAGTGTCCCCGCTGGGAGCATGGAGCCCAAGGAGGCCATGCAGACATGTTGAGCAAGGAACGCAAGACCGAGATCATCGACCGTTTCAAGAAGCACGATGTCGATACCGGCTCGCCTGAGGTCCAGATCGGCATCCTCACGGAGCAGATCAACGTCCTCACCGAGCACCTGAAGACCCATTCCAAAGACCACCATTCGCGCCGCGGCCTGCTGAAGATGGTCGGCCGCCGCCGCCGTCTCG
>CAIQPS010000137.1 GCA_903873715.1 uncultured Actinomycetes bacterium | reverse complement strand
GGGCGGCAACGACGGGCCGGTGATCGTCCCCGGGGACGCGGAGGACAGTCTGCTCGTCCAGCTGCAGCGCTCCGGGCACTTCGCCCAGTTCACCCCCCAGCAACTCCAGGCGGTGGTGGACTGGATCGATGCGGGGGCGGCGGAGAAATAGGCACCGTTCGAGGTGGCTCGGACCCCTCGTGGATGTAGCCCGGTGGTCACTGTCCGAAGTTTCACAATCCCGGGTCAAAAGCCGCTTTGGAGCCCGTTAATGCTGGGTTTCTTAGGCGGCTCTTAGGAGCCTAGGAGTAGCTCTTAGCCCATTTTGTGGGCCTCTACGGGTAAAGTTTGCGGCGACCAACTACGCCCGAACCGACGTGCGTTGGGGTACGCACAGTCGATAGATTAACGAAGGGGGGTGAGGGGCAGAGATAGTCCGTGTCCGAGTCGAGGCGCGCGGCTCTGTTTCCCGGTTCCGCCGGTAGAAGTTCTTACGGCGACCAGAACGGGCCCTCGGACTGTCTGCAACGATCCGCGCCAGCCACATCAATGTGGTGTTCCGTTGATCCCACTCACTACGATTAAGGCTTGGAAGGAGGCAAAAATAGTGAGTAAGAAGATTGCTTTTACTAGCGTTCTGGTTCTGGTCTTCGTCATCGTCCTGATGGCGTTCGCCGGCACCGCGCTGGCAAGCTACAACTTCTCCACCCATACGGTCGACCACGGCATGGTCACTTCGAGTGATCACGACCTGTCGTCCGGAGGGAACCCCTGCGAGTCGTGCCATACCCCGCATGGTGGTACCGGCGCGTTCCTGTGGGCGAAGACCCTGAGCACGGTGACCGGTTACTCTGGCGTGGTCGACACGACCAACGCCGACAGCGGCATGAGCTCCGATATCAAACCGCTCTGCTACAGCTGCCATGACGGCACCACCACCGACGTTGGTGACTACACCGCGTTCGCGAAGGATCACTTCACCCACCGCACCAAAGCGGCGAGCGTCACGGGCAGCACCGGTAGCGACTGCGACCGTTGCCACAACCCGCATGACGACTCCTACGGCAAGTTCCTGCTGCCGGAATACAAGACCCGTGTGTACGACGAGGCCGGCAACTACATCAAGGTCAAGGCCGACGGTAGCGCGGTCGTTTACTACAGCGCCACCGGCGACAACACGGTCTATAACAGCAGCTCGCAGAGCTACACTCTGCGCCGCTGGTCGCCCATCATCAAAGGCGGCGACTTCTGCGCGACTTGCCACGAGTCCAACTTCGTCAGCAAGACGGCCACCACGTATCGCAAGGTGCACCCCGTGTACCAGGCCGCCGGCCAGTACGACTCCGGCATGATCGGTTCTGCCCCGGACAAATTCCCGAGCACTCTCGTGCCGGATGGGAAACTGACCTGGAGCACCTCGACCATGAGCATCAGTGATGTCGACATCTCCGACATCGCGAACAAGAACGTCTACATCAAGTACGTTTCTTCGGTCTCCATCACCGCCAAGATGCCGAACCCGGGCGCGAACCCCACCGCCTCGATTTGGCCGAAGGCCGGCGCATTCGATCCGGAAGGCACCGCTGGTGCTGACCGCGACGGCACGCGTCTCTTCACCTCGGCGGGCGTCGTGACCGGCGCTTCCACGGCTGAGGGTGGCACCCGCAGCGCCACCGCCTACGTCATGTGCGAGTCGTGCCATACTCCGCACGGCGCCCTCGACGGTGTGGCCAGCGGCTACCACTTCCTCAACACGATGGACGATGCCACGTTCTGCGGCAACTGCCATTAATAGTTGAGGCGAACGAGTAAGTAACAGATCCAACCGGATCCAACTTCCTCACAGGCGACTGTGCGGAAGGGAAGGTAGGAGGGGTGCCGCAAGGCGCCCCTCCTACCCCAATAATCCGACAGGGCAAAGTGACAAAGCGGCCCGGTGAGCGGGCGGACAGAAGGAGTCTCGATGGAATCCAGGCGGCGTAGGTACCTCCTCACGGCGGGGGCCGCCTTGCTCGTGATCGCCTTGGTGGCAGTGATAGTCGTCCTTCTCGTCACGCGCGGCAATGAACAGACCGCGGGACCCGTCACCACCACGGTGCAGGACCCGGGCCCCGTCATCGGCCAGGATGACACCCAGGAGGGACGGGAGATCACCAACACCGTTTGGCCCGCCCCGCTCTCTCTAGCCGTCCCCATCGAAGGCAAGACGGCCGATCAGCCGGCCGACATCACCATCATCGACGGCACCATGTACCTTGCAGATCCTACCGGCGGCCGCATAGTGCAAGTGAGCGCCGACGGTAAGACCTTCAAGGTGTTCGACAAGACCGTCGACCCCAAGTTCACTGCTTCTGGCCCCATGGCGATCTCCAGCTATCAAGGCCAGATCTATCTACTGGACACCGGCGGGGGCGGGGTGCTGGTCGTCACCACCTCAGGGGCCGTCGTCAAGGAGATCAAACTTGCCAAGGGTGCCGCAAGCGACGCCAAGGACCTCAGGCCCGTGGGACTCGCCGTCGCGAGTGACGGGTCGATGTACGTGAGTGATGGTGCCAATCAGAGGTTCACCAAGTACACCGCGGACGGACAGGTCATCTGGACGGTAGGCACCGGCGCTCGCGCCGCGGCTGACAAAGGTTTCAACGGCCCGGTGGGGATCTCGATCGACAAGGACGGCATGGTCTACGTCGTGGACAGCCTAAACTGCATGGTCAAGAAGTTCTCTCCTGACGGCAAGCAGCTGCTGACGTTCGGCCAGGCCGGCGACCGGGTGGGCGATCTCGCCCGTCCCAAGTCCGTGGCCGTCGACGACCTCGGGAACGTGTACGTCAGCGACGGTCTCATGGCCGCGGTCGACGTGTTCAATGCCGAGGGTGCCTGGGTCGGTTTCCTCGGCCGCAAGGATCCTGCCGACCCCAATTCGCTGTCCGTCTTCCGGGCGCCTCACGGCATGAAGGTGGTCAACAACACGCTTTACGTCGTCGACCGCTTCAACGGGATCTTCGAGTTCGCCCTGCCGACCACTCAGCCGGCCGGGACCACCGGCGGCAACACGACCACCACCGCCGAATAGCCGGAGCGACGTGCGCCTGACAGACCGACATAGCCGACCGCAAGACTCTCGAGGGTCCCAAGTGACCGTCCCGGCCGAGCGCCGCGTGGCTCGGCTGCGGGCCATGAAACAGCTGCGCCGGACCATCCATAGGCGGCGTGCGGTGGCGACTGTGATCGGCCTGGCCGTCATGGTAGCCGTCATAGCAGGGGCCAGCACTTCGGTGTGGGCCTTTGTGACCCCGTCCTCCGGGACCACCACCACGACGGCGGGCTTTCCCAAGGTCCACACGAACAAGGGCTACGCTGCTCCCACGAGATCTGCGTTCTCTATAGAGTGCTACGAATGTCATTCGAGCCACAAGGTCGGGGCGGCTTCCGCCAAGCCGGCCGGCGGCTCCGCGATGTGCGCCAAGTGCCACGAACCCGCGAAGATCCACCTCGACCCGACGGTGCAGGCCAACGTCGCGGCCTCCGCGTCTCCCGCGGACTGCGTCTCCTGTCACCCGCACAGCGAGGGCTTCATGGCGGGCTACAGGGCCGTCGATCTCACCGTCAGCGAGAAGACCACCGGTTACGACGACGTGGACGGCAGCGGGGCTCTGAGCCCCGGCGATCGCGTCCACTATCGCATCGACTATGCGAACCCCGGCCAGGCGGACGTGACCGGAGGCACCATCGTGGCGACCCCGGACGCCGCCCATACCGCCTCCGTCAAAGCGATCAGCAACCATGGCAAAGCGCGTGGGACCGAAGTCAAGTGGAGCGTCGGCACGGTGGCCGCCGGTGCCACCGGCTTCGTCACGTATGATGCGGTGCTGCCCGACGAGACAGGCTTCCCGCCCGCCGTCGGCACTATCAAAAAGGCGGCCGCATCCGACGTGTCGGCCTCCGGCCCCGGCGCATGGCTTCCAGTCACGGCCGAGCTGGCCGGAGATGTCGTCTTCTCGGCCGATCATCAGTTGCCGGTCTCCGCCGGCGCGACCGTCAGTGTCGTGCTGCCGTTCACGTATGCCGAGTTGGTCAACTCCGCTCGGCTCAGCGCCGAGGGGCTCGCTCCCGCGACCGCGTCGCTGCCGGTCCAGATGCTGGTAGGCCCGGCTACCCCGGCGACCGGGAGCAAGGCCTCCGACCAGACCACGACCACCACCGATGCCAAGGCCTCCGACCAGACCACGACCACCGATCCCGCAGGTGGAGCGGCCGGCGCCGACCAGCTCGTGGCTCTGAAGACCACGGCGAACGCGACCGAGCCTGCCCCGAAGACCGGTGGGGCCGCGAAGGTCATGGCCAAGGCCGGCGCCGTCTCGGATATCTCCTTCAGCCAGCAAGTGCGCGGCTACGACGACCTCGATAACGACGGCAACCTCAGCGCGGGCGACCGCGTGTACTACCGCATCGACTATGTGAACCCGGACACCGAGCCTCTGACCGGCGCCTCCATCCTGGACACCATCGACCCAGCACTCGTTGCCTCGGTCGAGGCCGTGAGCAGCGGAGGGACAGTACTGGCCGACAACCCGGCTCAGATCCCTGCCGGGATCCGATGGGACCTCGGCACCCTGGCACCGGGCGCGGGCGGGCACGTGACCTTCGCCGCAGTCCTTCGCGGTCATACCGTGATGGTCAAAGACGACTGGGCCTTCCCGGTCCAGGGCACCAACTCCTACAGCGACACGTTCGGCGCGGATCGCTTCGCCGGCGGGTTCCACCTGCACCAGGGCACCGACATCATGACCGCGCTCGGTACCCCGCTCGTGGCCGTCGTGGACGGCACCATCAGTTCCGGGGCCCCCGATGGCACCGGCCTCGGTGGGGTCTGTCTGTCGCTGAAGGGGATCGATGGCAACCGTTACTACTACGCCCACCTCTCAGCCATACAGGACGGCATAGTGGAGGGCGCGCACGTGACGATGGGCCAGGTTCTGGGCTTCGCAGGCAACACCGGCGATGCCGAGGGCGGACCGGTCCACTGCCACTTCGAGATCCACCCCGGAGGGGGCCCGGCGATAGACCCGTACCTCGTCCTCAAGGGCGAGAAGACCGTGGATGAGATCCCGCCGGCGCTTCCCGGCAACATCCTCGCCGCCGAGGCAGTGGCAGCAGTCGCCCAGCGCGCGGGCTTCAGCGGGGATTCCCTGGTGACCGCCGTGGCGGTGGCCCTGGCCGAGTCCCGCGGCAACGCCAACGCGATAGGCGATGTGGCGATCGGAGGGAGCTACGGCCTGTGGCAGATCTTCTGCGTGGCCCATCCCGACCTGATCCCGCCTGACGATCCCAACAGCGTGCCGTGGAACGATCCCTATCAGAACGCGGTGTGGGCATATCAGATCTCCGGTGGCGGGATCAACTGGCAGCCGTGGACCACCTATCGCAACGGCGCCTACCTGTCGTGCGTCCCGACGGCGTTGGCCGCTGTGGACATGCTCCTGGGCGGTGCGACGACCACCACGACGTCCACGTCCTCTACCGACACGACGACCACGACGGACGCGTCGTCGACGTCCACTACGTCCACCACCGAGGCCACGCCCACGGGCACGACCTCGACCACAAGCACCACGTCCACGACGACGCCCACGACGTCTACGAGCACCACCCAGACCACCGGGTCGACCACGTCGACCACCTCCACGTCTGGGACGACCTCCACGACCGTCACCGGCTCGACTGATACGACGGTCACGACGGATGCTCCGCCGACGACCGGCACGACGTCCACTACCGCACCCACAACGGGAACCAGCGCTCCGGACACGACGACCACCACGTCGTCTGTCACCACCGCCGGCGTCTCGATGCCGGTAACGGCGTCCGCGCTGGCTCTTCCCGGGGGTCTCGTCCCGGCAACGGCTATCAGGCGCCTGTTAAGGCGTTGGAAGAGGGGGATGAACAATGGATCCGAGAGGGGGACCAAGTGAGTAGGCGGATCGTTCACCTGGGCATCGCGGCGACGGTGTTCGTCGTTGGGCTCGTGATCTTCGCCGGTACCGCCTTGGCGTCGTATGACTTCACGACCCACACGGCCGACCATTCGATGATCACGGGTAGCAAGCACGATGTGTCGTCCGAGGGCAACCCGTGCGAGTCCTGCCACGTCCCCCACGGCGCCGAGGGAGCGTTCCTGTGGGCGCGCTCTCCCAGTGAGATGGGCGGCGGCGGCGTCGACGGGACGAACATGGATGCCGGCGATCCCGGACAGTACTCGTCCGACATCATGCCCCTCTGCTACAGCTGCCATGACGGAACCCAGGTGTTCGGCACCGGTAGCCTTCTGGTCATCGGCAGCATGACGGTCTTCTCTCAGAACGGCCACTTCAACCACCGGACCACGGCGGCCAGCTACGTGCCCGAGGGGTCTTCGACGCCGGTCGGCCCCGGGCAGGACTGCGACCGCTGCCACGACCCGCACGATAACTCGTACTGGAACTTCCTCAGGCCGGAGTTCAAGACCGAGACCTACGACCAGACGGGCGACCTCGTCAAGGTCGATGACGGCACGCACGGTTCGAAGACCCTCTATCGGTGGTCGCGCCTCATCAAGGGCGGCAACGTGTGCGCCACTTGCCACGAGAGCGCGCTTCCCGATGCCACGACGGCCACAGTGGCGGCAGGCGCTGTCGGGAGCCGTGCCGTGCATTCGGTATACCAAGGTTCTGGGATGGGTGTCGCCTGGAACAGTGGCAAGATGATCTGGGACACGACGAACCCGGGTACGTACACCTACGACGCCGAGACCGGGACCTACGTCCTTGTGACCACCTCGAGCACGCCGATCGTGGCCACCACTCCCGTGCCGGGCAAGGTCTCCAGATATCCGTCCGTCTGGCCGGCCGACCAGTACTACCTACCGGCCTCCGGCGACTACCAAGGCACGAGGGTGTTCAGCCAGACGACGGGGTGGATGGTCTCCGCCAAGCCGCGGTCCCCGGCACTCACCGACGGGACGTCCGTGGTCGAGTGCGAGTCGTGCCACGCTCCCCATGGTGCAGGCGACGCCACGAGTGGAGGCGTTCACTTCCTCAACACCATGGATATGTCGAAGCTGTGCACGAACTGTCACGAGCAGCCGTGATCAGGTGACGACGACGCCGCCTCCCTCGCTGTGAGGCGCCCGCAGCCGATCGGCTCGGGATAGATAAGGAAGAAATGAAGAGCCCCGCCGAAAGGCGGGGCTCTTTGCTTAGGCGGACACGCGCGCCTGGAGGGTGCTCACGCCTGGCCCGCCGCCAACAGAAAGGGCCCCGCTTGCGCAGGGCCCTTCGGCATCCAGGTCTGTCGTAGGCGGCGGCGCCTTGCTACAGGCGTTCGCCCTTCTGCTTGAGTTCTTCAACCTCGACCTTGAGGATCTCGATCTGCCGGCCGGCGGCTGCTTGGCGGCGGCCGGCGTAGAAGACATACGCGGCGATGATCACCCACACGACGGCGTAGGCGACCGCAAGGAACACCAGGTTGTTGCTCATTGATTGCCTCCTCGGCGGTTGCGCCGGCGCAGCTGCGCCCGCAGTCCGGATATTTCGGATTCGAGGGTCCGGGTGCGCGCCCGGACCATGAGAAGCCACAGGTACAGGAAGGTGATGGCCACCAGGCACACCATAAGGGCCAAGATCATGCGCGAGTCCATGGCGAACCCACGTGCGGACAGGATCTTCGGATGGAGCAGGGTGCGCCAGAGCCAGATGGATAGGAACACGATGGGGACGTCCACCCAGCCCACGATGCCGTACACGGCAGAGAGACGGGCGCGGCGCGGCCCTTCTCCGGCGATGGCGCGGAGCAGCAAGTAGCCGACGTAGATGAACCAGAGCACCAGGGTGGTGGTGAGCCGGGGTTCCCAGTCCCAGTAGACGCCCCATTCCTGCTTGCCCCACAGGGAGCCCGTAAGCAGGGTGATGGTGGTGAAGATGACGCCGATCTCGGCGGACGCGCTGGCCCAGCGGTCGAACTTCATCTTGCCGGTGACCAGGTACGCGATGCTGAGCGCGAACACCACCGTGAAGCCGGGGCCCAACGCGATCCACGCCATCGGCATGTGCAGGTAGAAGATGCGCTGGCTGTCACCCAGGGTCTTCTCGGTGGGAGCGTAGAGGAGCGCCAGCAATATCCCCGCCATCACGAGCACGAACGTCACGGTGCCGACGACGTTGACCCAGAGATCCATGCGTGACTTTCGATCACCCATACTAATCCTCCACTACGAAGTCGAAGACCATGAAAGACACAGCGAGAAAGACCACGTCGTACACGACGAGGATCCAGGGCCACATGCCTGCCTCGCCGAGCGTCTTGCCGCTCAGCAGCATCGTGGACATGTGGGCCGCCCCTATGACCAACGGGATCAGCAGGGGGAAGATGAACACGGTCAGCAGTGCGTCGCGGGCACGGACACCGGCCGCCACGGCAGCGAACAGCGTGCCCAGGGTGGACATGCCGATGGTGGCCAGCACCAACAGGAGCAGCAGGCCGAACCAGGCGCCGCCGATGCCCACGTTGTAGATGGCGGTCCAGAACAGCAGGATGATGAGCCCGGTGGCGAACACCAGGATGAGGTTGCCGATGAGCTTGCCCAGGTAGATGACCCCGCGGTCCACCGGGCACAGCAGCAGGCCGTCCATGCAGCCCGCTTCCTTCTCGGACGCGAAGGAGCGGCCCACCGCGATGACGCCCGAGAAGAGGAACGCCGACCACAGTACGCCGGAGCGCGCCAACGAGGCGCTGGCGGTGCCGGGCTCCACGCCGAAGTTGAACACCAGGACCACGAGCAGGCCCAGCAGCACCATCGAGACGATTGTGCTGGCGCCCCGGAGTTCGGTGACGAGGTCCTTGCGGACGATCGCCCACGCCTGGGAGAAGAAGCTCATCGTATGCCTCGTCCGGCCGCGTACATGTCAGTCCTCTTCCGGAAGCTCTTCGTGCACACAGGTGAAGTAGGTGTGCTGGAAGCTCGAGGTGTCGATGTCGGCGACGCGGCGGTCGTAAACGAACTGGCCTTCTACCAGGATAGCCACCCTGTCGCAGCCGCTGAGGCCCTCTTGGATGTTGTGAGTGGTCATGATCACCGTGCGCGTGCCGTCCCGCAGACCCTGCAGGACTTCGGCCAGCACGCGGCTGGCGTGCTGGTCCAGGCCGGTGTACGGCTCGTCCAGGAGCAGCAACTCGGGATCGTGCAGGAGTGCGCGGGCCACCGAGAGCCGCTGCTGCATGCCCCTCGAGTAGCCTCCCACGCGATCGTCCATGCGGGTGAAGAGATCCATCCGCTTGAGCAGCGACAGCGCGCGCTGCCGGCCGTTAGGGACGCGGTACATGCCGGCATAGAACTCGAGGTTCTCGAGGCCGGTCAGTTGCGCGTAGAGGTACGTGTTGTGGGAGATCACTCCGACGCGCTTGCGGACTTCGGGCGCGTCTTTGACCACGTCTTTGCCGCCCACGTGGACGATGCCCTCTGTAGGCCGGGTGAGAGTGGACAGCACTTTCATGAAGGTGGTCTTACCGGCCCCGTTGGGGCCGAAGATCGTGAGGAAGGTACCGGGGTCCAGCCTCAGGTCGACCCCGCGCAGCGCTTCGTGATGGCCGTAATCCTTGCGAAGGTTGCGCACCAGCACGGCGGCCGCGACGGTGGGAGCCTCGAGGGACTCAGCGGACCCGGCCACCTCGGATTCTGCGCCCCTGGTCGTCACCTGCCGCCTCTTGGCGAAGAGGCCCGTGCCGGCGCCGCGTCCTGAGCCCCTTTCGGCCTGGACCGCCGGGTGGGCCACATCGCTATGATCCCGCCCAGTGCCATGATCCCGCCGCCGACCCACAGCCAGCTCACCAGGGGGTTCAGCTGGGCCTGGATGGTGGCAGAGGTCCCATCATCTGAGTATCCCAGCAGGGAGATGTAGACGTCGACCGTGGCCGTGCTGTAGAGGTCCACCCGGGTCCAGTTCTGATCGGTGGCCGGGTAGTATTCGCGGACCGGGTAGACGAACCCCACCGGTTTGCCGCCATGGCTCACGGCGAAGGTCGCCTTGGCGTTGGTCTTCTCAGCGTCGCTCGTGATGTCCAGGCCCTCGTAGGTGAGCACGTAGCTCCCGAGGGCGAGCGTCTGGCCTTTGGTGACGTCGGTGTCGATCACCTGTTTGAAGGTGTAAGACCCTGTGATGCCCACCAAAACGATGATGAGGCCGGCGTGCACGATGAAGCCGCCGTAGCGCGACCGGTTGGTCCAGATCATGCCGCCGAGAGAGCGCAGCCAGTTACTGCTCGTGGCCTTGTGGCGGTTGCGGAGCCCCCGGGCATACTGGAGGACCACCGAGGCGAAGGCGAACGTCGCCAGCGTGAAGCTGATGACGGCGTACGGCTTGTGCACCCCCAGGACCACCACGACGATCAACGCGATGACCGCTGGGGTGACCGTCCACAAAGCGTCGATCTTAAGCTGCCTGGGGTCGCTGCCTTTCCAGGGCAGCAACGGGCAGATCGCCGTGAGCAGCATCAGGATGAGGGCCAGCGGCACGGTGGTGGACGAGAAGTACTGGGTGTTCAGGCCCACCTGAGCGCCGGATACGGCCTTCTGGATCGTGGGGTAGAGGACCCCCATGAATACCACGAAGGCCAGCAGCGCCAGCAGGATGTTGGTGTAGAGGAAGGCGGCTTCGCGGGTGAGCCAGCTCTCCATCCGCTTCTCCGCGCGCAACTCCCCACGGCGGATCACCAGGACCGCGATGAAGAACACCGCGGCGATGATCAGGAAGGTGGTGAACCACGGGATGAAGGTGTTGTCGGAGAACGCGTGGACCGACGTGGCGATGCCGGAACGGGTGAGGAAGGTGCCGAAGATGGTGAGCATGAACGTGATGGCCACCATGATGACCGTGAACATCCGGAGCAACTTGCGCTTGCGCAGCATGACTATCGCGTGGACCACCGCCGCACCCGTGAGCCACGGCATGAGCGAGGCGTTCTCCACCGGGTCCCAGCCCCAATAGCCGCCCCAGCCGAGGGTGACGTACGCCCACCAGGCGCCGACGATGTTGCCGATGGTCAGGAAGAACCAGCCGATGAGGGCCCAGCGCCTGAGGGCCGGTAGCCACGAGGCGCTGGGGCTACGGGCGATGAGCGCGCCGAACGCGACCGCGAACGGTATGGCGCATCCCACATAGCCCAGATAGAGCGCGACGGGATGGATGACCATGCCCGGGTTGTGCAGGATGGGGTTGAGGCCCTGGCCGTCGGGCGGCGTGAGGCCCCCGGGCTGCCCCTCGAACGGGTTGGATTTGTTCCCGAAGATGAGCAGCAGCGAGAAGAACAGGCTTATGGCCAGGATTATTGCGGCCACCCAGGGCGCCGCGTCGGGAGCTTCCCTGCGCATCTGGCGCATGATGATCAGCGAGAAGATGGACAGGATGAGCAGCCACAGCAGTAGGGATCCGGCATTGCCCGCCCAGAAGGCCGACAGGGTGTAGGCCATGCTCAGCGCCCGGTTGGTGTACTCGGACACGTAGAGGTTGCCGAAGTCCCGGGTGGCGAGCTGCACCAGGAGGGTGATGGAGGCCACTATGGTGAGGGTGGCGACCGCATATACGGCGACCATCACCCACTTCGTGGCGCCGGCCCCCCGGTTCCGCGAAGCCGCGCTCGACAAGGCCAAGCCGAGGCCTGCGATGCAGGCGAAGACGATGAGGATCAGGAGGACATGGCCGAACGCGTTCACTTGGCAGCTTCGTATTTACTCGGGCATTTGGCTTCGATCTGAGTGGCTGTGAGGGTCTGGCCCGCCGCGAAGTCACCCTGGGCGACTACCTCGGCGTCCGCCTGGTCTTTGAAGCTGTCGGGGATCACGCCGCTGTATGTGACCGAGATGGTGCGGTCGGGGTTGTCGCGGTCGTGCATGACGAACTTGAGCGAGGTCGTGCCCAAGCCCTGCACGGTGCCGCCGGTCAACTCGCCCGACACGCTGATCTGCTGGACTGGGCCTTTGGCGATGAGCTCGGAGACCGTGTAGTAGGTCACCGAACCTCTGCCGACCGCCACCCAGATGAGTACACCCACGGCGACCGCGACGACCACGGCGCCCACCGTTATCTTGATTGCTCGGGAGCTCATCAACCGCCTCCGGACATGCGCTTGCTGAATGGTCAGGGTATGTTACATCGACAGTGTGGAGGCTACCATAAAATATGACTAAGAAACTTACCTTTCGTAAGAATGACGTCGAAGAAGCGCTCTGAGAAGGGACGCTAGCAGGCGTCCGGAGAGCGGAAACTGTAGCCCACCCCGGGGTAGGTGAGGATGTACTCGGGATGCTTGGGATCCTGCTCGAGCTTGTTCCGCAGGTATCCTATGTAGACCCAGACGTACTGGACCTCTTTCCGATAGCTACTGCCCCACACGCGGGCCAGTAGTTCCTCGCGGAGCATCACCCGGCCGGCGTTGCGGCACAGTTCTTCGAGGAGCTTGAACTCCGTGGCGCTGAGGCGCACCTCCTCACCCCGGATCTCCACCTTGCGGCGCTGGTAGTCGATGACGAAGTCCCCACAGCGGAACTCGGCGCCGGGGCCTTCCGTGTCGGCGGTGCGCACCCTGCGCAACAGGGCCCGGACGCGGGCCACCAGCTCCGGGGTGCTGAAGGGCTTGGTCAGGTAGTCGTCGGCCCCCGAGTCGAGCCCGGTGACCTTGTCGGTGTCGCCTGCCCGGGCCGTCAGCATGAGGATCGGCACGCTGGAGGTCTCCCGCAGTCTGCGGCAGACCTCGAAGCCGTCCATGTCGGGTAGACCGACGTCGAGGATCACGAGGTCCGGGCCCCGGGCCCCTGCCGCTTTCAGCGCGCTCTTGCCGTCGTTGGCGACGCTCACCTGGTACCCGCTCGCTTTGAGCTCGCTCCGTAGGAACGAGAGCAGGCGCGGCTCGTCGTCGACGACGAGGATGTGACCTTGGTGCACGGACTATCCTTTCCCCGGGTGGTACACCGGGAGCGTGAACCAGAATGTGCTCCCGCTCCCGCTCTCGCTCTCCACCCAGATGCGGCCTCCATGGGCCTCCACGAGCCCTTTGCTGATGGCGAGCCCCAACCCGGTCCCTCTCGGCCGGACCGAACCGCCGCCGTTCCCGCCCCGGTAGAAGGGCTCGAAGATGCGCTCCTGCTCGTCCGACTGTATCCCGATGCCGTAGTCGCTCACGCTGAACAGGATCTCGTCGCCGGCCAGTTGAGCCGAGACCGTGACCGGGGAAGGGGGCTTGGAGAAGTTGAGCGCGTTCTGCATGAGGTTGCCGAGGACCTGCTGCATGCGCGCCGAGTCCGCCCACACGTCGGGGAGGGACGCGTCCGCTTCGTACCCCAGCGTGCGGCCACGGGCGACTGGCCTGATGGCGGCCACTGCCCGCTCGATCATTGTCTTGGGTGACAGGGCTTCGCGCTCGATCCCCGACATCCCGGCCTTGATGCGCGACATGTCGAGCGACTCCTCTACAAGCTCCGTCAGCCGGTCGCAGTCCTGGTCTATGGCCGTAAGATACTCGCGCTGCTGGCGTTCGCTGCGTTTGACGTCCGTCCTGAGGAGGGCTGTGGCGTAGGCCTTGATGCCGGCCAGGGGCGTCCGCAGTTCGTGGGACACGGTGGAGACCAGGTGGGAGCGCAGGGCATCCAGTTCACGGAGCGCCTCCACCTTGGCGGCCTCCGAGAACAGGCGCGCGTTCTCGATGGCGATGGCCGCGTGGCTCGCGAAGCCCTGGAGGAGGGAGACGTCCTCCTCCTGGAACTGGTTGGGGGACGCGCTGCCGACATAGAGCGCCCCGATGGCGCGGTCGCCCACCTGGAGCGGGACCGCGATGCCGGAGCGGACGCCGTCCTTGCGTGCCGCTGCCCGGGCCCCTTCGTCGAGCCGGGTATCCGTGGTGTAATCCGCCGTCCAGACGGGAGCACCGGTGTCGATGGCCATACCGCCCAACTCCTGCGACCGTGACGGTTGGCCCTCGGTTACCCGCACGGTGCGGGTGCCCTCGGAGACGCTCACGGTGGTCTCCAGGCCGTCCTCGCGGAACAGCACGAGTCGGGCGCGGTCCATCCCGAGCAGGGTGGCGGCCTCGTCCACTATGTGCTCCAGCACGTGGTCCAGACTCTGCAGGGTGGAGATCTCGGTCGCGATGCCCAAGAGGGCCGAGGCGCGGGCGGCCGCCCGCTGCTGGCCGCGGTAGAGGAGGGTCCTGTCGATGGCGAGCGCCAGCGGGCTGCCTATCGACCCGAGCAGTTCCAGGTCGCGGGAAGCGAAGGTCCGCCGTTTCTTGAACGCCAGTGCGAGAGAGGCCACGGGGCGCTCGCGGAAACGGAGCAGCACCAGGGCCAGAGAACCCACGCCCGCATCCGCCAGGACTGCATAAGCGGGATCGTCCTCCGCTCTCAAGTCCGCTACGAACATGGGGTCGGGGGCGCGCTCGTGCCCATCGGCGTCGGGAGAGACGTGGTCGAGCACGTCCCGCAGGGAGGATTCGGGCAGGTCCATGCCCGAATGCCAGAAGGTCTCTCCTTCCTGGTGGGTCACCAGGATGGTCACCCCGTCGGCCTTGAAGAGATCGGCGAGCGACCGGGAGACCAAGCGGAGCACGGTCTGCAGATCGAGCGATTCGCCCGCTGCGAGCAGTACTTCGTTGAGCGCCTGGAGCTCCTGGTTGCGCAGCAGCACCTCTTCGGCGGATTCCTGGAGCTCGTGGACGGTGCGGCTCAGGTCCTCGGTCTTCTCCTGCACCCGTTCTTCGAGGACCACGTTCCACGAGACCACCTCGGACAGGGCGGCGGAGAGCCGGTCGCGCACCGTCTCGAACGCATGGGCCAGACGGCGTATCTCACCGACCCCCACGGCGGGGACCGGGCGCTCCATGTCGCCCCCGGCGATGCCTTCGCACGCGACCATCAGGCGATTCAGCGGCTTGACGACGTTGCGCCCCGCCAGCCACGCGAACACGAAGGCGAACAGGAAGAGCACGATGGCCCCAGCGACCAAGGGCCATTGCAGTTCTCTCAAAGGTGCGGTGATCTCGCTCTCAGACTGAGCGGCGACGACGCCCCACAGAGCGCCGGGGATGGGTGCGAACGCCACCACGTGCTGGCTCATCACCACCTGCCGGCCTGGTGCTGCGGTATCGGCTGCGTGGCAACCGCCGCAGGTGGTGATGCCCGGTTCCCCGGTCGCGAGGAGCGATGCCAGAGGGGCCTCGTGTTCGCTGGTGCCGAACGCGCGTTCCGGCGGCGTGTCCACCAGGGGCACCCCGGCACTGTCGAAGATCTCCGCGTACCCGGTCTCGCCGACCGCCAGCGGCTCGATGGTCTGCACGAAGGCGGAACCCGCCAAGGGCACCACACCGAAGAGGATGGATCCCGGCTGAGTGTCGTCCGTCGTGACGGGCACGGCCATGAGCACCGACTTCGCGCCGGCGGCGCCGAAAGGCACCGCGCTACTGACGCCGGTCCCACCCCGGCGTACGAGCGACTGGAGCAACGCCGCCTGGGGGAGGACGGAACCCTTCTCCACATCCGCGAGCGGGGAACTGCCGGCGATGAACCGTCCCGATTCGTCGGCCAGGAAGACGCCGGAGAAGAAGGCCTGGTCCGTTCCGCCGGTGGTGAGTACCGTCCAGAGAGTGTCGGCGGGGTCACCGCGCACTTCCGCCAGGGTCTGGGCTATCGCTCGGAGTTGCGAGAGGTCGCGGCGGACCAGGCCGTCGATACGGGCCGCGGCCAGCTGCACGCTGACGCCCCGTTGCTCTTCCATCTGGGCCCGCGCGCGGTCCCTGGCCTGGCCGCCCCATACCGCGATGAAAGCGAAGGTCGCGGTCATCAGCACGAGCACCAGGACGACGATCCGGAGTTGAAGCCCTATTGTGGTGGTGATCCGGGGCACGCGTCCCTCGCCGGAGTCAATCGATAGGAATCAACTATTCATTGGTATTAGCAGCAGTATAGTGAACCTGCGCCGCACCGCCAACGTCCTGCGGCGGTTACCCCGGTCTCCGGGGTCTTTTAGGCATTCCTTAGCCGCCCGTACCTAGCTCTTAGCTCTTTCTTTGGCCGCCGCGCGTAGCATATAAATGGCTATCAGTATGCTGCTATTTTGAGGGAGGATCGAGTGCTCAAGCCCGTGCGCAAGGCCGGCCTGGCGCTGCCCGTGGCGTGCGCGGCGATCGCGTGTGTGCTTGCCGTCGTCGGGTTCTTCGCCTGGTACCACACGGTGCCGGCGAGCGCGGACACGGGCACTTCGCCTTCGACCACGGCGGTGACCGACACGACCCCGGTCACCGACCTCACAGGCGCTCCGGTCATCGCGGTCACCACCACCACGACCACCCCCGAGCAGGCGCCGGCTATACCGATCGACCCGAGCGCGCCCCACGCCTATGTTGACGAGAACAACTGCCTGTCGTGCCATGGCAACCACGACGCCGGCGGGGTCATGACCAAGCAGCGCCCGGATGGCTCTATGGTCGAGCTCTACGTCGACCCGGCCCAACTCCGGTTCTCCATCCACCGGTTCACCGATTGCACGACCTGCCACGGCGCCAAGCCGCATGAAGCGGACAGCCCGTTCACCAAGCTCTCGCAGGCTCAGAAATGCGGCACGTGCCACAAGTACGAGTACACCCAGTACATCAGCAGCGTGCACGGCAGGCCGCAGGTGGAGGGCAACAGCGACCCGGCCACGTGCACGGATTGCCACAGCGCCACGGGCAGCGCCCACAACATCGAGCGCGTCCTCGACCCCAACTCGTCGGCGTATCCCAAGAACGTGGCGAAGACCTGCGGCAAGTGCCACGACGACCCGAAGCTCATGAACAAGTACGGCATCGTGGAGAAGGTCTACGACAGCTATATGAACTCGTTCCACGGGAAGGCCATCAACCTCTCGGACGACAACACCGGTCTGCAGCAGTTGAACATGGCCACCTGCATCAACTGCCACGGGTCGCACAACATCGCGGCCGTGACCGACCCCGACGCCCCGGTGGCCGGCATGGAGAACCTCGCGAAGACGTGCGAGCAATGCCATCCCGGCGCCGGCACGCGGTTCGCGTCCGGCTTCCTCGGCCACAAGGGCGCTGAACTCGATCACATACCCCAGGTCTATTGGGGCGAGAAGTTCTTCTATGTACTGACCCGGGCCACCCTGGCCGGGGGAGTCCTCCTGGTGATCACCCCCTTCGGCCGCTGGGGAGTGGACAAGCTCAGGGGCGGCAAGAAGCGCGGCAAGCGGCATTCCAAGACCCACGATCAGGCCGGCGAGCCGGCCCCTGAGAACGACACGTCGCAGACCCCGGAGCGGGAGGAGTAGCGCGATGGCGACGACCGGAGCCTCAGCGGAGCGCATCGACGGGAAATACATCCGCCGGTTCGATGTCCATCAGCGCATCCAGCACATCATGATGTTCTCCTCGTTCATCGTGCTGGCCATAACCGGGTTGCCCATGAAGTTCTCCGGATGGGCCAGCAGCCAGTGGTGGATGGACGTCTGGGGCGGCATCGCCAACCTGCGGACGGTGCACCACGGCGCAGCGTACGTCATGATGGCGTCGTTCGTGTATCACCTGGTCTATCTTGGCGTGAACATCATCGTCCTGCGCCGCCCGTTCCCCAAGGACATGCTTCCCGGGATCCAGGACGTCAAGGACCTCGTCCAGGACTTCAAATACAACCTGGGGTTCTCAGACCAGAAGGTACAGTTCGGGCGGTTCAGCTACCGCGAGAAGTTCGATTATTGGGCGGTCGGCTGGGGTCTCGTCATGATGGTCGGGGGCGGCCTCATACTGATGCACCCCGTCGGAGCAGCCAAGATACTTCCCGGTTGGATCATCCCGCTCGCGTTGGTCGCCCACAGTGACGAAGCTGTGCTGGCGGTGGGCTGGATCCTCATCGTCCACATGTACTTCGCCCACCTGCACCCGCTCATCTTCCCCATGAACAAGTCCATCTTCACCGGCAAGGTGCCGATGCACCTTTATCATGAAGAGCATCCGCTCGAGTATGCGAAGATCATGGCGGCGGCCAATCTGCCGCTCGATGCCGGAGCAGAGGAGAAGCCGGCGGCGCCCGCCCCGGCGGAGTCGCCCGTGTTCATGCCGGCGCGGGTGCCGGAGCAATCCTAGAGGGAAACGTGGGGCCTGCGAGGCCCGGAGGGATCATGGTATCGAGGTACAGGTCAGGTGGTTCGAAGGGGCGCCGTGGAGCGGTGCTCCTTCTCGTCGGGATGGCGCTTGCCGTCGTGGTCGTCTCGGGCGGCTGGCTCTTCGCCGGCAAAGCGAGTGCCGAGGCCGCGACCACCGATACCACCTCGGTGATACCGCCGGGGCGCGACAAGGGCCCGGCTCCGGACCCGGACCTGGCCAAGATGTTCTCCGACAAGAAGAACTGCCTCTCCTGCCACGGCGACAAGTCTCTCGAAGGTCTCATGACCATCAAGCGGCCGGATGGGTCTCCCATCGTGCTGTACGTGGACCGCACCGGTCTGGCGGGCACGGTCCATCGCTACAAGGACTGCACCTCGTGCCATACCGCCGACCCGCACGACAAGAAAAGCCCGCTCAACAAGATCTCTCTGAGCGCGAAATGCGGTTCGTGCCACGAGTACGAGTACGCGCAGTACAAGGACAGCGTCCACGGCAAGATACAGTCCGCCACCAACAGTGACGCCGCCACGTGCACCGACTGTCACAGCCCGACGGGGAGCCCGCACAACATCCAGCGGGTGCTCGATCCCAAGTCCTCCATCTATCCCAAGAACGTGGCCGCCACCTGCGCCAAATGCCACAACAACCCGCAACTGATGGGGCAGTACGGCATCGTCGAGAGGGTGTACTCCTCGTACATGCGCTCGTTCCACGGCAAATCGATCGAACTGTCCCCCGACCAGTCTTCCATTCAGCAACTGGACACGGCGACGTGCGTCAGTTGCCACGGCTCGCACAACACCCACACGATCTCGACAGGGGATGGCACTGCCGGCTCTGCTTCCGGCACCGACGACCTTCTCGCGACCTGCAAGAGTTGCCACCCGGAGGCCGGCCCGGAGTTCGTGACGGGCTTCCTGGGCCACAAAGACGTCAACAGCAAGGACGAACCCGTGGTCTATTGGGGCGGCAAGGGCTTCAAGTACTTCAGCCGTTTCATGCTCGGGTTCGGTCTGCTCACGGTGGCCACGTCGGTCAGTATCCGTTCCGGTTCGTACATCCGGCGCAAGCTCAAGCGCGGCAAGAAGGGTAGTGAGGAGTAGGTCATGGGACGCATCATCGTAGAAGAGCCGAGGGTCAACGTCTCGATCACCCGGTTCGACGTCCAGCAGAGGGCGCAGCACATCCTCATAATCACCTCGTTCTTCGTACTCTCCATAACCGGCATCCCGCTGAAGTTCAGCGACTGGCAGGCCAGCGCGCTCTGGATGGCCATTTGGCACGGTCCTGAGAACGTCCGGATCGCCCATCACTGGGCCGCATGGGTGATGATCGCCACCTGCGCCTATCACCTCATCTACAGCCTCACCCGGCGCCCGTTCTCCACCGAGATGTTCCCCAAGCCGCGGGACATCGTCGACTTCATCGACGACATGAAGCACACCTTCCGGCTGAGCAAGAAGCACCCGCAATTCGGCCGGTACAGCTACCGGAACAAGATGGCCTACTGGGTCGTGTACCCCGGCGCCGTGACCATGATCGTCACCGGGCTCATCCTGCTGTTCCCGATCGGCGCCACCGCTCACCTGCCCGGGTGGTCCGTGCCCCTGTCGCTCATGATCCACAGTGATGCCTCCATACTGGCGATCGGCTGGATCCTCTTCGTCCACATGTACTACGCGCACTTCTCGCGCCTCACCATGCCGTTCGACAAGTCGGTGATCACCGGCAAGGTCCCGATCGAGCGCTACGCGGAGGAGTTCCCACGCGAGTACGCGATGATCGTGGCTGCGGAGCGGCCGACCCTGCGGTTGCCCAAAGACGTCTCCGTGCCCGGACTGCACCCGCACGGTGCCTCGCACGGCGTCGAAGAGCCGGCCCTGGAGGAGCCTGTCGGCGAGGACTGACAGAGGCCACGATGGGGCGTCCGGCCACGGCCGCCCCTCAGCGATCTAACGTAGAGCGGCCCGCGCGAGCGCATGGGCCGTTTGCTTTCCTGCCCGTCGCGCCTATGGAGACTGCGCCCCGCCGTCTGACTCACGCGCGGGTCCGCTTCGCACATGCGGGTCGGTCCTCAAGAGGAGGCAGGCGACGCGGGACCTGCTAAGTAGTCGAGACTATCTAGTGAATGGCGGTTGACTCGCCAGTAGATAGACACAATGACCACGCTTTTGTACTCCAATGAGTACACGACCGCGCCGGATATCTGTTGCTTCCGAAAAGTAGGGTTGCTAGCATAAAAAAGTCTACTTAGATAGTAGCGCAGGCCGCTTCTGCAGGATCCGGCGGGGCGGAATCTTGTTGTGGACTGTGGAGAGAGTGACAAGTAGGAAGGTAGGGCTTCACAGAATGGCTGATGCTAGTGCTGCTCAGGGGGAGAGACCGGACAAGCGCCGCCGCCGTTCGAGCAAGGAAGTCGAGGCGATCATCATCCGCGCTGCGCAGGAGATCTTCGCCGAGGTGGGTTACGAGGGGGCGACCATGCGGGAAGTGGCCCGCCGCTCCGGCATCCACGAGCCGACCCTATACCGTCATTTCCCCTCGAAAGACTCGCTTTTCGACGCTGCGGTCTTCGCCCAGTTCGACAAGCAACTGTTGGGGGTCTACGAGAACGCCGCGGCCACCGCTCCGAGCGACACCGAGGGTCTCGTTCCCGTGCTCGATCCGATGCTCTCGTTCATGAGGTCCGACCGCAGGCTCGTCATCACAGCGCTGGATCGCACCCTCCGGCCGGACGCGCGGGACAAAGGCATCATCCAGAGGTCGGCATCCCTGGTGGAGGCGCTCATCGACAAGGTGTCGCCCCTCCTGGAGCAGCACGAGGCCGCGCAGCCTTTCGGGGGCAAGGATGCAGCCCCGGCCCTGGTCGCCCTGATGCTGAGCAGTGCCATCGGCCTGGCACTCCTCGAGCCCATCTTGGAGGAGACCCGCTACTCTCTGAGCCCCGAGAGCATGGTGCGGCAGATGGCCAAACGGCGCATGAGCCGAGTCGGTCTGGACGTCGCCAACCTGTCCGACGAGGGCTCGGTGAAGGTGATCGAACTGATCCACCGGGTGCTGGACGCCAACAGGGCGGCCTCCCAGGCGCAGGTGGAGCTCGAGCATCTGGCGCGCTGGGGTAGCACGTGCCCGCAGAACGGTGGCTCAGTGTCGTTCGGACCGCACGATATCGAGGCGCATCTGCATACGCATGCGGGATAGCCTCTCCGGCTCATCCGTAACGATACATTCCAGGACCGGGGAGCGCGACAGCCGGGCGGCCGCCGTCTCGCTGTCGACCGTCCACACGAATGTCGGCATGTCCAGGTGCTCGGCCGTGCGCAGCACGTGAAGCCGGGCCAGGCGTTGGTGCACTGAGACGAAGTCCGCCCCGCAGGCCGCGAGGCGCTTGGCCGGGAAGAGCTCCCGGAAGCGGACCCGCAGCCAGACGGTGAGTGGCGCTCCGCTCAAGCCGCGGCCCAACGTCAGTCCGACCCTCACGCCGGGGAACGTCCGCTTGATCGCGCGCACCGTCTCTTCCTCGAGAGTGGTCAGCACGTACCCACCTCGCCCCAGGGCCGCGTCCGCCTGGGCCACGACCTGTTCCTCGCAGCCGGCCTCCTTGAGGTCGATGTGGGCGTGGGTGCGGCCGCGCAGCGCCGCCAGCACGTCTTCCACCCGCGGTACGTCGTAGCCGGCGGCCTCGCTCAACTCCTCGCGCGTCATCCCTGCGGTCCTCCGCCCGGCCGCGGTCTCGTCGTGGAACGCGACCAGAGAACCATCGGCGAGTCTGCGCACGTCGAACTCCACATAGTCCCAGCCTGCTTGAGCGGAGCGGCGGAACGCATCGAGCGAGCCCGGGCGCAGCCCCTGGGCTGCTCCGCGGTGAGCGCAGATGGCCCATGATGCGCGGGTGGCGTGTCTCATACTGCCATTCTAGCGAGGTGCACGTCCGGGTGCCGAGGGTTGCGCATGTGGGCCGGTTGCAGGGATAATCTCTGGAGAGGTGAGGCCGTTGCAGCAGCAGACCAGCAGCAAGAAGCGCCTGAGACGGGCTTGGTGGTTCTGGGTGATCATCACCCTTGCCGTCGTGCTGGTCGTCGCCGGTGGGGCGGTGCTTGCCGACTGGATGGTCTACTACGGCGAGATCCACGCCGGTGTCACCGTGAGCGGGGTCTACCTGCGCGGCATGACGGAGGAGCAGGCCGCCGTCGCGCTGCAGAGGCTGGTGGCCAGCACAGGCGGTCCGGTGGTGCTCACCGGCGCCGGTAGGACTTGGACGGTCAGCCCGCAGGACGTCGGCAGGGTGGTCGACATCGAGGGCGCCGTTCGGCAGGCCGCCGCCCTCACCCACACGGGCGACTTCTTCAAGGACGTGTACGCTCGCTTCAGCCTGTACCGCCACGCCCGCGAGATACCGCTCCGAAGCTCCGTGGACAAGGTGAAGTTGGATGACATCGTGCGCACTCTCGCCGAGGAGCTCCACGTCACGCCGCAGAACGCGTGGCTCACCATGGAGAACAGGATGGTCACGGTCGAACCGGGCGTGGTCGGCCGGGATGTGGACACCGCCGCGCTCGCCGCTGAGATCGAGACCCGGTTCGTGACTCTGCACACCGAGCCGGTGGCGATCCCCCTCGTGGACAAGCAGCCCGACGTCCGAGTGGCCGACAACGTCCCGGCCCAGGCCGAAGCTCAGCGCATGCTCAGCGCCTCGATAACCGTGGCGGACGGAGGCAAGACGTGGACCATCAGCCGGCAGCAGCTCGCCGGCTGGTTGAACTTCCGGGCCGAATACGAGGGCGATCTGCCCACGATGGTCCCGTACCTCTCGGAAGGGGCGATGTGGTGGTTCCTGTCAGGCTTGGCGCCGCAGGTGTACAAGGCTCCGGTGAACGCGGCGCTGACCAGCCCCGACGGCGTGACGGTGGCGGTGGTGTCGGGCGTGGACGGCGCGCGACTCGACTTCGACAGCACCTGGAAAGCCATCGACGGGATCGCTCATAGAGCCACCGGGCGTACCGTGCAGGTGGCTAAGACGCCGGTCGAGCCGGACATCACTACAGCTGAAGCCAAGGCTGAGACTTTTGCCACGCAGCTCTCCGCGTTCACCACCAAGTACGTCTGTCCGCCTAACCGGCAGCAGAACGTACGCATCACCACCCAATACGCCACCAACGTGATACTGGCGCCGGGGCAGGAGTTCGACTTCGACAAACAGATAGGTCCGCGCACCGAGGAGAGAGGCTACAAGCTCGCCCCGGGGATCACCGGGCCCAACACCCTCGAGGACGTGCTGGGCGGCGGCATCTGCCAGGTCTCGACGACGATGTTCAACGCCGTTTTCTTCGCCGGTCTCAAGGTCACGGAGCGGTGGAACCACTCCATATATATAAACCACTACCCCACCGGCCGCGATGCGACGGTCTCGGCAGGGGGCAAGAACCTGCGGTTCGTCAACGACACGGCGCACTTCATCTGGATCAAGGGGACGTCCGACGGCATCACCACCACCATCTCCATCTTTGGGACCAGCGACGGCCGCAAGGTGGCGTACAGCATCGGGAAGTTCTACGACGTCAAGAGCCCGACGACCGTGAGAGTGGACGATCCCACCCTGCCGGTGGGCACCGAGAAGGTCACCGACAAGGGCCAGACCGGCCGGAAGCTGAAGACGTTCCGGACCGTCACCATGCCGGACGGGACCGTGCTCCACAACGACGAGTGGACCAGCGTGTGGCCGATGTACCCGGTGACCATCTCCGTGGGCACGAAGCCCAAGACCCCGTAGCGCGGCGACCCGGCCGCGCGGCGCAGGCGGTTCGGTTAGGCCTCCGCCTGTTCGCGGTAGCGCCGGTACCAGTCCATCCTGTCCAGGGCGCGCATGGCGGCGCCCGCTGACAGCACCATCACCGGGCTGTACTTGGTGCCCAAGTCGAGGGCCGGGGTATCGAGCGGCGCCGCGGGGATGAAGATGATGGGTTTGTCGGTCTCCTCCATGAGCCTCGCCGCATGGTCGAGCACAGACAGTTCCCAATCCGAGAAGCCGTCGAACTCGCCGCACGCCAGCTTCTTGCGGTCGTCGCTCATGGCGGTGGGGACGGCGATGAAGCCTATGACGACCAAGGCGTCCACGGTGTCGCAGCGGGCGACCAGGTCGAGGATCTGCAACCCCTTGTCGCCGTAAGCGGAGGCGACCAGGTCCAGGGGATTGCGGCGGCTCCAGAACGGAGGGAGCAGTCCGTCGATGGCGGAGATGACCTCTGGCGGGATGTCCGCAAGCTTCAGTCCGTTCAACGTCGCCTCGTCGGTGGCCAACACTCCCGCGCCGCCTCCGTTGGTGACCACCGCCACCCTGCGGCCTTTGGGCAGCGGTAGATAGGTGAGGCAGGCGCCCATGTCGACCAACTGGGCCACGTTGCGGCAGGTGATGACCCCGGCCTGCCGCGCAACCGCCTGGTAGACCTCGGCAGAGCCGGCCAGAGCGCCGGTGTGCGATGCCGCGGCCCGGCCGCCCAGTTCGGTGATGCCGCCCCGCAGGACGATGACCGGTTTGACGAGGGAGGTCCGGCGGGCGGCCTCGAAGAACCTCTCGCCGTCTGTGATGCCCTCGACGTACATCATCACGCCCTTGGTGTGCGGATCATCCCGCAGGTAGTCGAGCACGTCGAGCGAGGAGACCTGGGCCTCGTTGCCCACGCTTATCAACTTCTCCACCCCGATGCCGTTCCGCTCGCACGTGAACATCGTGCCGGGAACGAGGCTGCCCGACTGGGAGATGAGGCTGAGCGGCCCCCGCCGGGGATGCAGGGACAGGAACCCCAGGGCGTGGAACGAGCACTGGTTGGATATGAGCCCGATGCAGTTGGGCCCCACCAAGGTGATGCCGTACCGCCCGGCCACCGACACGATCTCGGCCTCGAGAGCCGCGCCTTCCTCTCCGATCTCCGAGAAACCCGCGGCCAATACCACCACCGCGCGCACGCCCCGCCGACCGCACTCTTCGAGCACACCCTTCACCTGCGGTCCGCCCACGGCCATGAGGGCCAGGTCGGGCGCCTCGGGCAGGGCGGCCAGCGACGGATAGGACGGGATGCCGAAGAACTCGCCGCCACGTGGGTTGATCGGGTAGATGGTGCCCTGATAGCCACCCTCGACCAGGCTGTTGAGCGCCGAGCCGCCCCACTTGCGGACGTCGTCGGAGGCGCCGATGACCGCAACCGAGGAGGGGCAGAACACGGGGGCGAGGTCCGGGACGAACGGCCGCGAGGCAGGGGCTCCCGCCGCGTGCCCGCCGCCGGCGCCTGTTTCGCCGCGGGAGTCGAGGACGATGAGCGCATCCGCCGCCACCGGCCGGCTGCCATCCACCAGCAGGGGGTTCATGTCGATCTCGGCGATGTCCGGAAAATCGAGCGCGATCCGCGACACCGCCTTGATGATGGCCGAGAGGGCCGCGCGGTCCACGGGTGGCGCCCCGCGGAAGGCGCCCAGGATCCGGGTGCTCCGGATGGAATCGAGCAGTTCTGCGGCGTCGCGGTCGGAGAGCGGCGCGCGGGCCAGACCGATGTCTCGCAGCACCTCGGTCATGATCCCGCCGAGACCGAACGCCACCACGGGGCCGAACACGGGGTCCCGTTTGAGACCGACGAGCAACTCGCGCCCGCCCGGCACCATCCTCTCCACCAGGACACCCTCGAGCGCGGACCCCGCCCTGTTCTCAAGGAGCCGGTAGGTGTCGGCGACCGCCTCGCCGCCGGCCACGCCCAGGATCACCAGGCCGCCCTCGGTCTTGTGCTGGATCTGGGCGCCCACTGCCTTCATGGCCACCTTGCCGCCAAAGCGTGCCGCTGCCGTCACCGCCTCGGCGGCACTGTGCACGAGGGCCCCGTCGGGGACGGGCACGCCGTACGCGGCGAGGAACGTCTTGGAATCCCATTCGGTGAGAGAGGTGAGGCCCGCTGCGCGGGCCTGCTGGATGATCCGGTATGCCGCCTCGTTCATGGCGTTGCCTCCTCCGCGACCCACACGAGCCACAGCCAGGGTAGAATCGCCCGGCGAGTGCTGTCAATCACCCGACCCGAGGGCGGTGCGAACGTAGTGACTTCCGGCGACCACGATATCTACGCCGCCCGGCGCTGGGTCACCCTGGCCGCCTCGACGCTGGCCAGTCTGTGCTGCGGGTTCTTCTACGCCTGGAGCGTTCTGGTGAAGCCCATGATGGCGCTCTACCACTGGACGCCGGGAAGCATGGCCTTGGCCTTCACCATGATGGTCGGCCTGCCCGCCGCGTGCACCATCCTCGCCGGGAAGTTGCTGCAGTACATGCGGCCCCCCACTCTCGTCCTCGTCGCGGGGGGTGTCCTCAGCGCCGGGGTGATCCTGCTGAGTTTCGCCACGAACCTCGCCTTGCTCTACGTCTTCGCCCTGGTGTGCGGCGTGGGTGGGATGACCTATCCCGGTGCGACCATGAGCAATCTCATGCGCTTCTTCCCGGAGCGGCGGGGCATGGCGTCCGGGGTACTCACCGGCGGTTTCGGGTTGGGTGCGGTCATCTGGGGGCCCATCACCGTGCAGATGATCGAGGCCTTCGGCTACAAGTGGACGCTGCGAGGGTTGGGCATCCTGTTCTTCGTCATCATCGTCGTCTGCTCGCGGCTCATAACCGTGGCACCTGTCGGCTACGCGCCGCGGGGTTGGCGGGTGCCGTCCGGTCACACGTCCGACCCGGCTGCGCTGCCCGGGCTCGACTGGAAGGCGGTGGTGAGGGCGCCGGCGTTCTGGATGCTCTTCGTCGTCTTCTTTCTCGGGCTCATCTCCGGGTTGATGGTCACCAGCCAGACCTCCCCGATCGTCCAGCAGATCCTCGGGGTGTCACCCTCGGCGGCAGGTGCCTTCGTCAGCTATCTGGCTATCGGGATGGTGGTCGGCAAGGTGGGTTGGGGCGTGCTCTCGGACCGGGTGGGACGGAACGCGGTGCTCATCACCATCCTCGCCCTGGCGGTGCTCGGATGCCTGCTCCTCTGGCAGACCGCGACGTACGCCCCGGTGGTCGCCGGGATCTTCCTGGTGGGCCTCTGCTACGGGGGCTTCCTCGCGCTCATCGGTCCGGTGAGCCTGGATGCTTTCGGTCCCCGGCACTTCGCCATCAACTTCGGCCTGATGTTCTGGACGTTGGCCTTCGCCTCGTACGCTGGGCCGCGCATCGCCGCCAGTGTGGTGCAGGCCAACGACGGGGTCTACAAGGAAGCCTTCGTCCTCGCCGCCGGGTCGACGGCGGTGGGACTGGTCATCGCAGTGGTCCACGTCTTGCTCGAACGGCGCAAGGCCGCACCGGCCAGAGTGGCCGCGTCCTAGGCGGTATGCTGGACCCACGAGGGGCACCATGAACGGCGCCGGTCCGGAGCCGGCGCGTGAGAAAGGACGGATCCGTGCAGATCAAGCCCGAAGTAGCGCAGGTACTCAAAGACCGGGTGGCCGTCGTGACGGGCGCCGGGGGTGATCCCAGCATCGGCCGTTCGGTGGCCCTGCGCCTCGCCGAAGAGGGAGCCAAGGTGGCCATCGTCGATATCGACGCGGCCGGCGCGGAAGCCACCGTCGCCGAGATCGTCGCCGGCGGGGGAGAGGCTCTGGCCTGCCCGTGCAACATCCTCGACGTACCGGCCATCACCGCGGCGGTGGAAGCCATGGTGGCCAAGTGGGGCCGGCGCGTCGACATCCTCGTCAACTCCGCCGCCTGGTACAAGGGCATGGGCGGCTTCCGCTCCTTCGACGAGTGGACCGAGGCCGAGTGGGACAAGATGATGGCCGTGAACGTGAAAGGCTCCTGGAACATGGCCAAGGCCGTGGTCCCCATCATGAAGGAGCGCAAGTACGGCAAGATCGTGAACGTAGCCTCCGACTGCTTCCTCATCGGGGTTCCGGGCTTCATCCACTACATCTCCAGCAAGGGCGCCGTCATGGGCCTCACAAGGGGACTGGCGCGCGAGTTGGGTGAGTTCGGCATCCGGGTGAACACCCTGGCCCCCGGTTACACCATGACCGAGGAGAGCCTGGTGCAGTGCGAGAGCCGTCCGGGCTGGGCCGACGTGATGAAGGACCAGCAGGCTTTGGGCGAGCGCAACCAGCAGCCCGAAGACCTGGCCGGTCCGGTGTTGTTCCTGGCGTCGCCCGACAGCGATTTCGTGACGGCCCACACCCTGGTCGTCAACGGCGGGGTGGTCTGTTATTAGAGCGGTCTGACCGGGCCTGACCCGGACATCCCGGGGCGGCGCAGCCGAAGGCGGCGCCGCCCCGCTCTCGTCTCAGCCGCCGTCTGGCCCGGCGGCGTCCCGCTCCGCATCGCCGAACACGTCCTCGCCGCGCAGCCACCGGCGCTCCGCCGTCTCGTCGGCCACGGCCATGGCGAGGCCGGCCCGTAGCTCCACGAGAGCGCCGGCCAGTCCCAGGCCGTCAAGCGCGTCGCGAACGCCCTGCATCATGGCCCCCGCGCCGAGTTGGTGGGCCGTCGATCGCGGCACCAGGGTGGTGTCTGCGCAGGCCATACAGGCGGCCACGTCCCCGGATACGCAACTCCGGCAGGCCAGCGGCCGCGACGAGTACACCCGGCACAGGCCGTCTTCTCCAAGGAGCGGGCACGGGGCGACGGCACCCGGCGCCTCCACACCGTCCGACCTCGCGGAGCCGGCCGAGGTGGCCTCGGCGGCCGCCGCTATGCGTGCCGCCAGGCCAGGGTCACCGGCGGTCATGTCCGCGATCCGGTGGGCCAGGACGAATATCTCGAACGGGCCGGCCGTCACCGGCAGGGTGCGGCAGCACTGGTCGCAGCCGGCAGCGCAGGCGATGTCCCCCGCCTCGGAGAGAGACTCGAACGCCTTTTGCATCATCGGGTCGAGTTCGCGCTGCAGGCGTCGCGCCAGGTCCTCGAGGCGCTTGCCGCTGCGGCCGGGGCCCAGCACCTCAGCCGTCAGCCGAGCACCCAGGTGATGGGCGGCTTCGGCGTAGGCGCGCCACATGGGCGGTATCTGCGGTGTTTCCGGCATACGACGGAAAAGGGTACGGTACCTGGGGGCCGGCTGCAACTTTTCACTCGTGGTGGGTTGTTGCGACACGGCCGGAGTGGCGCCCTGGTGTTCCGCTTTCGTCTCGGAAGAAATCTTGTTCATAACCTTGCGGTCAGTAACCGGATGGTATACTTTGGCTTCGTGGAGATGGCCGGGAAGCCGATCTCGCGGTCGCTTGTCCGCCGACAGCTGGATGAAGTCCCCTCTTCGACCAACTCCTGGTACCGCATTCACTGGTCTCGTGGTCCGACGAAGAAGGGGTGGATGATGAAGCGTCTAGGGTTACACAGGCTCTATCTTGTCCTGGGAGCCGCACTACTCATCTTGATGCTTGCGGTGGCGCCTGCGTTCGCGAGCGTGATGACCGATCAGGACGATTACTCGCCGGGCAGCACCGTCACAATCAGTGGCAACACCGATGAGACGACGCCGTACTTGGCTGGGGAGACCGTGGTCGTCGACGTCGTAGGTCCCAATGGCTACGCGGCCCATGCGGAAGCAGTCGTCGGCGAAGACGGCAACTGGGCTGCGCAGGTGGTGCTGTGGGACGACTCGCGTGCCGAGGGAGCGTACAGCTATACGGCGGTCGGCCAGACTTCAGGCGTCAGCGAGACCGGTGCCTTCACCGACAACGTCAATGATGCCGCCGTATATGTCGAGGGAGCCAGTCCCGAGGTGGCGACCTTCAGCTTCACCGTCGACTGGTACAAGTACAGCAACACGACCGCGACGGGGACGCCCACCAAGAGTGGCACGGTCACCGTGTACGTCATCAACGGGGTCTCGGTGGGTTTCCCCGTTGGCCAGCTCTTCTCCGGGAGTGAATCGGTCAAGCTTGTCGCGGCGTCCAATTCGAGCGCGAGCATTCCTTTCGCAGGATGGCTCGCCGATGACTCGCAGTCACCGTTGGGCAAAGTGTCGGGCTTCAAGACCTCCAGCCACGTGATCTCCAATTCGGGTAGCACCATCTGCCTCACCGGCTACAGGAACAATGCGTTTCCGTACGCCTCTCAGCTCCTGTACCCCAAGGCCGTCTACTCCGCCATCCCCGTCGTCAATGCGGCAGCCGATCAGAAATCGCAGGCAGGCGTGACCCACACCTTCGCCCTTGGTGAATTTGCGGACAGCGGCGGTACCTCCTGGAAGGTCGACGTCGCATGGGGCGACACCAACAGCGAAGTCCAGAGGACAGTGCTCAGCACCGGCTCTCTGGGGACCGCGGCCCACAGCTATGCGTCGCCGGGCTCCTATCAGGTCGAAGTGAAAGTCACCGACGAGGCCGGCCAGATCGGCACCGATACCTTCTGGGTCACCGTGTACGACCAGAGCCCGCAGGTGACCGCGGCCGCCGACCAGACCGCCAGCCAGCGCGTAGCCAAGGACTTCAACATCGGGAGCTTCTGGGACGAGAGCGGTACTTCCTGGTCGGCCAACATCGACTGGGGCGATGGCAGCCCCGACACCGACCTGTCGTCGGGGGACCCCACCCCCGCCATCATCGCCGCCCAGAACCACACCTTCAACGGGCAGGGCGACTTCACGGTGACCGTCTCGGTCACCGACAGTGACATGAACACCGGGTCTGACACGTTCAACGTGCTGGTGTTCAACAAGCCTCCGTCGGCTACGTTCGATCCCGCGCTCACCGGCGCTTCGTGCGGCGGTAGCCTCATCGTCGCCCCGACCGTCGTTGCGACGGATGGCGCCGGCGATCTGCCGACCGACCCGAACGACGCGATCTACAAGATCCGCGTCCCCCTCGACGACATCATGCCCGCGCTGCCCACGCTCAACCAGATCGTCACCGATCCGGCCGCGTGGGACGAACTGAAGGACCTGTTCACCAGTTCCTTCCTGACGAGCATCCTGGGCAGTGCCAGCGCGGGTCTGCCGCACGGCATCACCCTCGACTGGAACGTCGTCACCGATCCCACCACCGGTCTTGACACCGGCACCGGGACCTTCGGTGGCACCGCGAGGGTGCAGTCAGGTGTGTATCTCCTCTGGGTGATCGACAAGAGCACACTGGGCGGCCTCAGCGGTGGCTGGGCCACCATCTATTCTCAGATAAGCGCGATGCTGCTCGGCGGCGGCGACTTCAGCGACCTGGGCGACCTCCAGCCGCTGGTGATGGTCGTCCTGCCCAAAGCCGAGATCTCACCCAAGGTCTCCGTGGGCCAGTACAGCGATCCGCTCATCAATCCGGCGACCATCACCGTGACGGCCGGTATCGGTGACGCTCACGACGCCACGACCGTCTACAAGTACTTCCCCATCGGTGACATCGCCGGTCTCGCGGGTCAGATCGGCGACCTCGCGCAGCAGCAGTTGGGCAACTGGGACCTCAACGAGTTCCTGAGTGGCATCACAATCCCGGCGGACGAGATCCTGAGCGGCTTCCAGTCGGGTCTGCCGGCCGGGCTCAGCCTGACGTTCGGAGCGGAGACCGTCGATGATGGGCTCGCGACCGCGACGGGCACCGTCACCGGAAACATCACCGACAAGCCCGGGCTCTACCTTGTGGCCGTCAAGGATCGCAGGGGAGCTCCGGCGATCGCTCTCTGGACCGTCATCGAGCTTCCCAAGGACGCGTTCATCACGGTCAGCGACCTGACCGGCACCTGGACCTCGACCTCCACGGCAAACCTCATCGCCAACGTCAAGGTGCCGATCTTCGGTCCCGCCGACAGCACCCCGGGCGTCATGGGCAACATGTGGGTGCGGTTCCAGATCCGCGACCCGTTCACCAACCAGCAGATCGGCGACACCAGGTGGGCCCAGGTCAGCACCGCGGGCTGCGCGACCGGATACGGCAAGGCTTCCGTCACAGTGCCCGCCAAGGTGCCTGACGGCATCTACTTCATAGTCGCCGACTTGGTGAAGGCCAACAGCAGCAACTCCGCCAACGAGTACTACTGGGCGCTCCCCGGATGGGGCTCCTACAGCCTTTGCTCGCCGGCCACCGGCAAGATGCTGACCGGCGGGGGCTGGTTCACGATGACCGGCACCCAGAGCGGGTTGACTTTCAACGCCGACAGGGCGAACGTCGGTATCAGCGCCAAGTACAACAAGAGCGGCTCGCTGCAGGGCAGCGCCATCATCGTCTGCCACGGTATCTACATGGGGCAGGACGTCAACGTGATCGTCAAGAGCAATGCGCTTTCCGCTCTCACTGTGGTAGGTACTGCCGCCCCGTACACCGCGACGCTGACCGGTAAGGCCAGCATGCAGATCGCGACGAGCATCGGCGCGGTCCAACTCTACGGTAAGGGTAGTCTCACCATGACGCTCAAAGCGGTCGACACCAACTCGACCAGCTCTCCCGACTCCTACACCCTTATCGTCAAAGACGGTACCGCCACCGTCCTCAATATCCCGGTGCAGTTGCTCAAGGGCGGCAACTTCACCATCCACGCCAAGTAACCGTTCGCAGACACCAGTCTGATGACCGGGGGAGGCCGCGAGGCCTCCCCCGGTCGCATTTCGCCCGCCCGGCAGGCCCGCCCGAGGCAGACGGCCTGTCCTCGAGGTCAACATCAACGGCCCGTTGTTGTACAATCGTCTGGTACTGATTTCGTGCGGGTGAGCGCATATCTGCGCCCCTCGTATACGAAGTCTACTTGCTGTGTCAGGAGGGGATGTCATGGCTCGTACGGTCCGCGGGGGAACAGGCAGCGTTTCCTCTACCACCAGACGGCGGCGGCTCACGTCCAGAGTCGTCATGGCCGCTCTGGCGACGGCCGTTCTCATACTCGGCGTGGTCTGGGCGGTCATGCCCGCCGCCGCGGGGACGTGGCTGCGCAACCTGGGCTTCGAACAGGGCCTCACCTACTGGACCTACACGCAGCCGTCGGCCGGCAACGTGGTGGTCGTTGGCTCCGAAGGCCCCTCGCAGTGGGGCGCTTACAAGACCATGAACATCACGGTCAGCCCGCGGTCCGGCGCCAAGATGCTCCGGCTGGGCATCCCCAAGGACATCAGCACCAAGCAGATCAAGGGGACCATCCAGGCCAAGCAGGTGTTCACCTCTGAGACCCGGGACATCGAGATCTCCTACCGGGTGTTCACGTACGAGCACCGGAGCACCGACGTCTTCACCATCGACCTCACGGACTCCACGGGCGCGCATTACGGCTCCGTGGGCGGCAAGCCGCTTCCCTACAAGCCCACCATCCCGGTCCCGGCTGTGGGCAAGTACTACTACGACGCCACCTGGAAGACCGTCACCATCACCGGTGTGCCGGCGGGCAAGACGCTGACCCTCTCCTACACCCTCAGCAACACCATCAGCGCCTCCCACGACACCTGGATCTACATCGACCACCTCAACAAGCCGCCGGTCCCGGGCACCGTGACCATCACGCCGGACCCGGCCCGCACCAACGACCTGCTCACCGCGACGCCGAGCGGCTTCACCGACCCGGATGGCGACGCGCTCACCTACCGGTATCAGTGGTCCAAGAACGGGACGGCCATCTCCGGCGCGACCGGGACTACCCTGGACCTCAGCAAGGCGGGCAACGGTGACGTCGGCGACACCATCAGCGTGAGCTGCAAGGCCTTCGACGGACAGCTGGAGAGCACCGCGGCCACCGATTCCCTGGTGGTCCAGAACACGCCGCCGGTCGCCGAGTTCACCTGGGCCCCGGGTGGCCCCGGCGGCGAAGCGCCGCACGAGGGCGATGTGGTCGGTCTCTACGGCGACCGCTCGACCGACGACGACGGTTCGGCCGACATCGTGAAATGGGAGTGGCATCTCAGCAACGGCTCCCAGTCCAAGGACTACAACCCCATCACCGGATACAAGAGCCCCGTGGGCTTCGTCGTCCCCGACAAGGAGGGGACCTACACGGTCAAGCTCAAGGTCACCGACAAGGCCGGGGACACCTCCGAGATCACCAAGACCATCGAGATCCAGAACGCCAAGCCGCGCGTGAACGCCCTCAACATCGAGGTCTTGCCCGGTGACACCGCCAGACTTTTCGGGCGCTTCATCGACCCGGGGTGGAGTGACGGGCACACCGCTCTGTGGACGCCCGCTTCCGGCGATGCGCTCACCGGTAAGGTGACCGAGGACCACAAGGCCGCCATCGCTTCGGGGATGGTGACCGGCAGCTTCAAGGCGGGGACCACTCTGGGGGACACCGAGTGGACCCTGGGCGTCGACGACGGCTCCCAGACGGGGACCGACTCCTTCAAGGTCTCCGTGATCGCGCCGGACTCCAACCGCTTCGAGGACCAGGACACGCTCCCCAACGTCCACTCCCTCGAGGGTGACGGCGCGTATCTGTCCTACATCCAGACCCAGGGTGACATCGACCTGTACGAGGTCAAGCTGCCCGGTGGCGGCTTGCTGCCGCAGGGCACCGAGGTGCTCGCCACCCTCCGCGACCTCCCGGCGGATTACGACCTGGCGGTCTTCGAGGGCACCACGGGCAGCGGTTCGTCCGAGGTCCAGCAGACGGCGCCGTTCCTGCACAGTGCGTTCGATTCGGCGGCCTTCCTGCATTCGCCCTTCCTGCACTCCGCCTTCCTGCACTCCGCGTTCCTGCACTCGCCTCTCCAGGACGCGGCCTTCCTGCATTCGCCCTTCCTGCACTCGGCGTATCTGGACTCCGGCTACATCAACTCGCCGCTGGCCAACTCGCCGTTCCTGCATTCCCCGTTCTCGGACGCGGCCTTCCTGCACTCGCCGTTCACCTACACCGCGTTCCTGCATTCCGGAGCGCCCTCGGGATGGACGCAGCTCGACGGTTACCCGCTCTCCGACATGAGCTACCTGGGGAATACCAGCGGCAACACCAGCGGTACCGACATCTCCTTCGAGGAGCTCGGGTTCGACCTCCAGGCCATGCAGAACCTGCGCGTGCTCGGGTTCTCCGCCAACACCGGCCTGGGCGACGAGGCCGTGCTGGCCACGGCCGGTTATCCGCAGACCACCAGCGTGCAGGGGCACGTGTACGTCGCGGTGAAGTCGGCCAACGGCGCCTTCTCTCTCAAGAAGCCCTACACCCTCCAGCTCGAGACTTCCCGGCCGGAGGACGTCCTCGCGTCCACCGAGACTCCGCAGGATCCTCTGGTCACCAGCCCGACCAGCTCGACCGTCGTGGTCAAGGCCCAGGCCGCCCCGCTCACCCTGTTCGTCACCCAGTTCGAGCGGCTCACCGCTCTCTACCCGGCAGGGTCCACCAGCGGCGACCCCAACGACGGTGCCACGATCGTGAAGAACGCCCTGCTGTCGGTGGCCGACCGGGCGGACGTCAAGGGCAAGGTCGTCTCGGTGGCCGGCAACCTGTACACGGATTGGGACGTCGAGCCCTGGCGGGTGGATCTGGCCAACGTGGTGGCGGGCGCTATTCGGAACGTCATCCAGGACCAGCTGGCCGCCAACCCGAGCATCAAGTACGTGGTGCTGGTCGGCGACGACCGGGTCGTCCCGGCCCGCCGCCTGGTCGACCAGACCGCGATAGGCAACGAGCAGGAGTACCTCAACTCGTCGTTCATGACCGCACCGAGCGCGACCCTCGCGAGTATCGCAAGGGGCTACGTGCTCACCGACGACTACTACGCCGACAAGCTGCCCATCGCCTGGGGCGGCAGCTCCATCTACGTGCCCGACCTGGCCGTGAGTCGCCTGGTCGAGAAGCCGGCGGAGATCGCCGGGGCCATCCAGGCGTTCAAGGACGCCAACGGCATCCTGTCCGCCAACGTGGGCGTGGTGAGCGGCTACGACTTCATGGCCGACGGCGCCCTGGCCGTCAAGAACACGCTGGCCGGCGCGGGCATGAGCGTCACCAACGCGAGCGGTCTCATCAGCGACGCCTGGCACGGCACCCAGCTCTGGGATGCCCTCAACGCCGGTGTCCAGATCGCCGACATCAACGCACACTTCACACACTTCGCAGGCATCTCGGCGTACGGCTATTCGCAGTCCGTCGCCGGTGAGGACTACTCCGACACCGAACTGGTGACCAGCAAAGCGGTGGCGGCGGCCGGGTCGGGCAGCCTCTTCAAGGGCCGGCTGGTGTTCTCCATGGGCTGCCACTCCGGCCTGAGCGTGCCGGACGAGCAGGCTGTGGAGCTTCCCGCCGACAGTCCGATAGACGTCAAACTCGACCTGCCCCAGGCCATGATGCGCCAGGGCGGTCTGTACGTGGGCAGCAGCGGCTACGGCTACGGCGATACCGAGGGCATCGCCGGGACCGAGGCCCTCATCGGCGACTTCGCCCGCGAGATGGTGGGCGGCACCGGTTCGTCCACGGGCACTGCGGCCGCTTCCATCGGTCTGGCCCTGGCGCAGGCCAAGCAGCAGTACTTCAGCACCCTGTCCGCGGTGACCCCGTACGACCAGAAGTCGAGCGTGGAGTTCACCATGTACGGCATGCCGCAGTACAAGCTGGCGGTGGGCGGCGCGACCGCGGCCAAGACCGCTTCCACCCCCGCCGCCACCGGCACCCCGCTCAACGGGTTCCGGTTGGTGTTCGGCGAGAAGTCGATGGATTCCACGTGGACCGCGGCGACCCTGGATCACACCTATGCCTTGACCCTTGAGACCGTCGACGCCGGCCAGTACGTGGCCGCAGACGGCCAGTACGAGGCGACTCCCGAGCGGCCGGTGCACCCGGTCGTCACGAACGTCCTGGCGGCGCGCACCCAGGGCCCGGCGCACGGCGTGGTGTTCACCGCCGGCACCTACAGCGACCGCGCGGACTTCGACCCGGTCATCTCGCGGCCGGGCGTGGAATGGGAAGTCGGCGCGGACGAGTTCCAGGTCGCCCCGAGCGGCTTCTGGCCGGCGGACCCGGGCGTGCTGACCACCATCCAGACTCCCGCCGGGTTCGACCAGAAACTGGTGATCGTGCCCGCGCAGTTCAAGGCGTCGTCCACCGACCCGAAGGTCGTCGGAACCGAGCGCGTCTGGTCGTCCCTGCAGGCCGAGGTGCTGCGGTCGGTGACCCCGGCCACCGGCGCCGACTGGCTGGCTCCGACCGTGAGCGGCATCGACTTCTGGGTGATCGGCACCAAAGCGAACGTGAGCATCGCGGCCAAGGACGCGAGTGGTATCTCGCGCATCGTGGTCCTGCAGATGGGCCCGACCTCCATGTTCGTCCCGGTGGGCGGTGACGTTAAGTTCACCTCCGGCCCCAACGGCGAGGGCGGGCGATACGACCTCACCCTCGACCTCACCGGCATCGATCTTAACCAGCTGGCTCTGTACATCCAGGTGGTCGACGGCAAGGGCAACGTGACCGGTCTCACCGGCCGCGGCGCCTCGGTGGGCCTCACGCCCGGGCTGCAGAACCCCGGCTTCGAAGCGGGCATGCGCTTCTGGTCCATCCTGTCGCAGGCAGAGCCTGACAATGTCGAGATCTCCGGCACCGACGCCAATCCGGACGTGTCGATCTCTCCGTACGATGGGGCGAAGATGCTCATCCTCGGCGGCTCGCGCACAGGCAGCAACCATCAGGCGAAGGGGCTGACCACCGTCGGCCAGACCTTCCTCTCGGACGGCAGCCCCATCTACGTGGCCTACCGCATCCTCACAGAGGACTGGCGCATACGCGACGCGCTGACCGTGGACGTGAAAGACACCACCGGCGCCTCGGTCGGCAAGATGTCGTCCAGCCTCACCGGCGCAGCCGCACCACTGCCCGTCGTGGTCAAGACGGCCGGGTTCAACAACAACCAGTACAAGTACTGGGATTCCGGCTGGGTGGTAGCCACGATCACCGAAGTGCCGGCCAACAAGGTCGTGACGCTGTCGTACACGCTGATGAACCAGACCGACGGGGCCCAGCCGACCTGGCTGTACTTCGACGCTTGGACGCCCGACTCGAGCGACGGGTATCAATAGACCGGCGGTGAGCAGCGCTATCGGCGCGACCGAGGACACAGTATCGTGCCGCCCGGTGCTCTCGGCCGGCCGGGGTTTCGTTTTCAGCAGCCTGCTGAGCTATCGCGATAGCTGCGCGCCTCCCGCAGGTCGTGCTCCGCTCCCATCTTCTCGAACAGGCCGATAGCCTCCTCGAGCGGCTCTCCTGCCGCCGTCTCGCTCTGACCCGGCGAACCGGCCATGGCCTTGGCCAGGGCGACGAGGGCCAGCGCCTTCTCGTATTCGGCTCCAAGCTCTGCGGCCAACCACACCGCCTCCTGGAGCAGTTCCCGGGCCGTCTGGCGGTCGCCGACCTCCGACCGGGCGCTCCCTGCGAGGCAGAGCGCTTGGGCCTCGGTGAGCCTGGCCCCGCTGTTCCGCGCCGTCTCGAGCAGCTTTCGACAGGCGGCCTCGGACTCACCAGGCCGGCCCTGGGCGAGGAGGAGCCGGGCTCGTTGCAGGTCGGCCTCCATGAGCAGGCCCTCGGCCCCGATGTCGGAGAGGATCTTCGAGCCCTGATCGAGGGCCGCTTCCGCTTCGGCGAACGCCTGCCCGCGCAGCAGGGCCTTCGACATGTTGACCAGCACGAACCCCACCAGGGCTGGGGGCGTCTTGCGTTCCTCCCAGCGGTCCACCACCTGTTGCAGGTGGCCGATGGCCTCCTCGGTCCGCCCCAGCTGGAGCAGCACCTCGGCGATGTTGTTGTGGCCGATGGACTCGCCTGTGCGGTACGACAGCCGGTGATAGAGCTCCAGGGACAACTCGTGGTGGTGGAGGGAGAGCCGGGGATCGCCGAGGTACTGGTAGCACGCGGCCAGGTTCCCGTGTCCGGCGGCCTGGCCCGCCAGGTCGCCGACCTCCTCGTAGAGCGCGACCGACTCCTTGATAACGTCCACGGCCCGGTCGAACAGGCTGAGCCCGATCAGGGGTTGGGCCAGCATGGACAGGGCGTAGGCGCGGGTGCCCTTCTCGCCGCGACCGGCAAGAGCGAGCCCCTGCTCGCAGGAGGCCAGCGACCGCTGCAGGTCCCCGAGGCGGAAGAAGATGACGCCCCGCGTCACTTGCAGGCGGGACGCCAGCTCGTCCCTGCCCGGAGGCAAGGACTCCTCCGCCGCCTGCAGCCAGCGCAGCGCCCTCCTGTATCCCTTGTGCTCCCGTTCGACGCATCGTGCCACCTTCCAGCAGAGGTCGCTCTCGCGGGCCTCGGGGTCCGTGACCGGTGCGATGGTGGCGAGGGCGGAGGGAGCGGCCGCCCTGCACAGCGGGGACTCCCAACGGCGGCGCGCCCGTACGTAGAAGTCGACCGCCTCGTCGTGCCGTCCGAGAGATTCCAGACAGTCCGCCGTGAGCTCCTCCAAGCGGCTGCGCAACGACGCGTGCTCCGGAGTGGAGGCCTGAGCCGTCTCCAGGGCGATCTTGAGGTAGTCCGCGGCCTCCTGGAAGGCGTACACGGCCTGGGACGTCTCCGAGGCCCTCACCGCGTGCGTGCGCGTCTGCTCGCTGTCGCCCGCGTGGCGGTAGTGATGCACCAGGACACCGTGGTCGGGGTGCTCGCCAGCTCTTTCCAGGACCGCGGCCACCTGGGCGTGGATCTCGCGGCGCCGCTGGAAGGGGAGACTCTCGTACGTGACTTCCTGCAGCAGGGTGTGCTGGAAGCGGTACGAATCTCCGGGTGACCGGACGATCATGGCCGCCTGGAGGAGCGACGCCAGGGTCCGGCCCACCGCGAGCGACGGGTCCATCTGGGCGGCAAGGGCTTCCAAAGTGCCCATGGCGAATTCTTGGCCTATGACCGCCGCCAGTTTGAGCAGGCTCCGCTCCACGGGAGGCGCGGCATCCACGCGAGACATGAGCAGTCCCTGCACCCGGTCGGGCACCGCCAGCGCCGCGAGCTCCGCTGCCTGGGAGATCGACGAGGCGTCCAGGATCCGTTCGAGGACGCCCGGCGCGCGCAGAGAGTACGCGACCTCCTCGAGGAAGAGCGGGTTGCCCCGGGTCTTGGCGTGTATGGCGGCGACGATGGCCTCGGGAAGGTCCGGTGCTTCGAGCACGGTCCGGACGAACTCGACGGAGTCTTCGAAGGTCAGTTCGCGCAGCGCCAGTGCCGTGGCGCCCTCGATCAGCCGCGCCAGCCGGTCGGCCGGACGATGCGACAGCAGCAGGAGCATCGGACGTCCGGGAAGGGAGGCGGCCAGTTCGAGGGCCACGTCCAGGGAGCTGTCGTCGGCCCAGTGCAGGTCGTCGATGAAGAGGATCGAGCCGCCCGGCGGACAGCTGCCGGCGATCGCACGCACCATGAGGTCCACCAGCCGTTGGCGGCGGGACTGCACGTCCAGAGACGAGACCACTTCCGCCATGGGGAAGGCTACGCCCAGAAGGGGGTTGAGAAGGCTGCCGAACTCGGCCATTCCCGGAGCCAAGCGCTCCAGCGCCGCTCCTGCCGCCGCCGTGCGTTCCCCCGCATCCTGTCCCGGCCCGAGTCCCATGACCGAGGTGAGTACCTCGATCCAGGGTGCGAACGGCACGCCCTGAAGGTGTTCCTGGCAGTGAGCGCGGATCACCTGTGGCGCCGGCTGCGGTCCTTGGGTCCCCGGCGCCTCGGTCCCCCGCGCACTCCGCGGTCCCTCGGCCGGCTCCGCCGGGCGGCAGACCTTCGCGATCGCCTCGTCCACGAAACGGCTCTTGCCGACACCCGCGTCGCCCGACACGGCCAGCGCCCGGCCGGCACCGGCGCGGGCCTCGGCCCACATCCGTTGGAACATCTCGAGCTCCGGACCGCGGCCGAGCAGCGGTGTGCGTCTCCGTGTCACGGGTCCCGCCGTCTCCCGGTCTTCCGACCGCAGAACGCATATCGGGATCTCGTCGGCTTTGCCCTTGACCCGGATAGGAGCGCGTTGCTCCACGCACAGGTCGCCCCCGCTCTGCTCGGCCCACGCTGAGGGGGCGAGCACCGTGCCCGGATCGGAAGAGGCCATGAGTCGCGCAGCCAGGTTCACCTCGTCGCCCATCACCGTGTACTGGCGCCGCCAAACGGGCCCCAGGTCCCCGGCGAAGACCCGGCCTCCGGCGACGCCGATCTGATACTCGAGGTCGGATGGCGCAGCGTGGCACTCCCGCAATTCCATCGCGAACCGGGCCGCGTTCACTGCCGAGAACTCGTGGGCCACCGGCGCTCCGAACGCCAGGATGAGCTTCAAGCCCTTGGTATCCATGTCTGTGCTGACCAGGAAGCCTCGGTGTTTGGCTGCCAATCCCACGACTTCGGCCGCGGTACGCTGCAGTTCGGCCAGCACGGGGGAGACCCCCGCCTCACGGAGCATCCGGTTGAGGCCGAGCACCCGTACGAACACCACCGACACGCGGCGGTGCTCGGGAAGCATCACCTCGGGGCTTGCTCCGGCCAGGTAGGCGTCGCGCACGGGCGGCGGGGCGAACGCGAGCAACCGTTCGGCGCTCGCCTCGGGGCGGCCCGCTCCTTCATCCCTCCCGCCGGCGCCTGTCTCCCGCTCGGGACTCAGCGGTCTGCCGGACGTCACCCGCATCCGACCGGACTCTTCCTCCAGATGCCAGCCCGCAGGCAGCAAGGCGGCCGTGGCCGTGGTGACCACCAGTTGTCCCCGGTCGGCCTGCGCTTCGGCTGCGGCCGTCTCGGCTGCGGTGTCCCCGATCGCGAAGAGCTGCATGCGCTCTTCAGGCAGGCCGGCGGCGGCGAGTAACGAGGGTCCGGAGTGCGCTCCCACCGACATGCTCAGCTTGATGTTCCCGCCCGGGAGCTTCACTCCCGGCATGTTCCGGGTCTCCTGCAACATCTTCCAGGCGGCGCTCACAGCCCTCTCGGCGTGGCGGTCTCCACGGAACAACAGCAGGATGGCGTCCCCGCCGAACATCAACACGTCCCCGCCGTAGCTCCTGGCCGTCTCCAGTTTGCCCTCGAAGAAGTGGTTGATGATGCCCGTGAGGCGCTCGGCGCCCTCGTGGCCGGCCTGGGCGAGCCGCTCCGACATGGCGGTGAAGCCCGACACGTCGGCCATCACGAGAGTCCCCTCGATCATGCGGCCCCAGGGCGGCCCGGCCTCGGCGCCGGAGACGATCTCCGCGACCACCGCCGGCACGTAGCTGGCGACTACGCTGGTCCCGGGGTTCACGTCAGGCGGACTTCTCCGTCCCGCACCTCGAGGACGAGCCCGTCGGTGGCGGGGATGACCATACCCGAGAAATGTGGGCGGCTCAGAGCCACCGGGTCGTACGGATCAGGCCAGGGATAGAAGTGCGTGAGCACCAGGGCCTTCACTCCAGCCCCCGCGGCGATCCGGGCTGCCTGGGCGGTCATCAGGTGGAAGTCGGCCTCGGGCACCCACTCGGGGAATGACGCCTCGCTCACCAGCAGGTCGGCTCCCCGGGCGAACGCAGGCAGTATGTCCGACGGCGAGCAGTCGCCGGAGAAGACCACAACGCCGTCGGCGGTCTCGATCCGGTAGGAGATGGCGGCGGTGTTGCCGTGAGGCACGGCGGTCGCTCGGACGCGGCCCCATCCGAAGTCGTGCTCGGCCTCGCCCGCCTCCGCCACTGAGATGGAGTACTTGCGCATGGCCAGCGACGGATAAGCCGCGAAGAGCAGGTCCACGAACCCCGGGAAGCCCGCCGGCCCGAGGATGCGCAGGTCGGAGGTGCGGTGGTAGCCCGGCGTGAAGTTGAGCGCGTGCACCAACGCGGGAAGGTCCAGGGTGTGGTCGGCGTGGGCGTGGGTGTACAGGCAGGTGTCGATTGCCCGGAAGTCGAGCCCGGCCCGCACGAGGCCTCTGATGGTGCCGCTCCCGCCGTCCAGCAGTAGATGATGGCCGTCCTGCTCTACCACCACCCCGGACGGTCCCCTGTCCACGAGGGGCACCCCCGTGCCCGTCCCGATGAAGACTATTCGCATCTTCGCAGTCCCCGATCTGTGGTTTCCCCGCCCGGCGGACGTGCCGGTGTCAGAATGATACTCAGCGGGCGGGGATTGCGATACTCTTGACCTCGGGGTAAGCGCGGGGAGGCGGAGGGGCATGGCAGCAGGCGCGGCAGCAGCTCGGGTTTCAGCGTGGTCGGTCTTCAAGAAGCGGGACTTCCTGCTCCTGTGGCTGGGAGCGCTCGTGTCTACCGCAGGCTCCGCTCTCAACAGCCTGGCGGCCGGCATCTACGTGTTCCAGCAGACCCAGTCGGCGTTCCTGGTGGGGGTCACGCTCATGGCCACCGCCGTTCCCAGCCTGCTCGTGGGTCTCATCGCCGGGGTGTTCGTCGACCGCTACGACCGGCGCACGATCATGATCGTCAGCAACCTCGTCATGGGCGTGGTCGTGGCGCTCATCCCGGTGCTGATGCATCTGCACGTGTCGCTGCTCTTCGTGATGATCCTCATCAACGCCGGGGTGAAGCAGTTCTTCGACCCGGCCTATGAAGCCATCATCCCCGAACTCGCGACCGAAGAGGAGCTCTCCGCAGCCAACGCCTTCCTGGCCATAGCGTCGTTCGGTTCCACCGCCATCGGTTTTGCCGGCGCCGGTCTCCTGGCGGCCATAAGCATCGACTGGGCGTTCTACATCGATGCGATGACCTTCGGGTTCTCGGCCCTGTGCATCTTCGCGCTGCAGCTGAGACCCAAGCTCGACGTCTCGGAAGAGACCGCCGCGGAGAACATCTTCAAGAACCTCAAAGCCGGCACGAGCACCCTCTGGCGGACACCGATGCTGCGCTCGCTGTTCATGCTCGGCGCGCCGGTCTTCTTCGCTTTCGGCCTCTGGAACGTGCTGCTCCTGCCGATGGCCATCAAGGTGCTGGGCGGGACCGAGTTCGAATACGGCATCCAGGAGGGTCTGACCTCCGTTGGATTCGTCATCGGCAGCCTGTTCATGGCCAAGTACGCCCCGAAGATGCAGATGGGGCTCTGGGTGGTCGTGGGAGCGTTGGGCACCGCCGTCGGGGGCGTCATATACGGGGTGTCGCCCACCATATGGATAGGCATCATCTTCGTCGCCGTCACCGGGTTCTTCAACTCGCCGTACTCGGTGGCCCGGCAGACCCTGTCGCAGTTGCACACCCCCCGGGAGATGAGGGGCCGGGTGTTCGCCGCCAACTACGTCATGCGCGACGTCATATTCCTCGCCGGGATGGCATGCGCCGGCCTGGCCGACGTGTTCAACGTCCGCGCCCTCATGGTCATCGCCTCGATCATCCCGTTCTTCGTGGCCATCGCCGCGCTACTCACCCCAGGCATCGGCAGGCCGGCCGCCGAATGGCGCCGGGCCCTGGCCGCGTTCCGGGCCGTGCGCACCGCCGCTCCCAGCCCCGCGCGGGTCGCCACCCTCGCCGACTTCGACCGGCTGGTCGGCCGGTTGGCTACCTTCGGCTACTTGAACGACGGCCAGCGCGCGGACTTCCTGTCTCAGGCGCTCGTGCGTGAGGTCCCCATGGGCGAGCGGGTCGTCACCTACGGCGATACCGCTACCGCCGCTTACTTCATCCTCGACGGCGAGGCGGCAGTGGGCATCCCCGACCCGGACCCGCAGAAGGACTACCACGGCCTGGCCACCATCAAGGCCGGCGACTTCTTCGGCGAGATCGCCGCCCTCACCGGCAGCACCCGCACCGCCGACGTGGTGGCTACCCAGCCGAGCACCCTGCTCGAGGTCCCGGCCGAGTCGCTGCGCGCCGCCATGGAGGTGCCGGAAGTGAGCAGACTCGTGCTGTCGATCCTCGACGAGCGCCTCACCAGGCTTCGTCAGCCCGACCTGCCGCGTCTCGCCACGATGGACCAGTCGGTGCTGCGCGAACTGCGGTCGGGCAAGCCGCCCGCGGAAGCGTCGCCCAGCCTCGAGCCCGCCGCGGTCTAGCCGCGACAGCGGAGCCCACGAAACAGACCGGCCGGCGGTACCCCGCCGACCGGATCACGTGCATTACTGCGCGGCGCCTGCCCGGCTCCGGCGCGCGTTCAGCGGGTGTAGTACGCGATGAGCAGCTGGATCTGGTCGGACGTCAGCGTGGCGCCGCGCTGGACCATGGAGTCGATCATTGCCTTGGCCTCGGCGGCATTGCCCGCGCGGAACGACAGGGCAGGTGCGGCTGGGTGACAGCTGCTGCAGGCACTGTTTATCGCGGCGATGGCGGCGGCATCGTTGCCGGCGGTGGTGGAGGTGGAGCCGGACCCGCCGTCAGACCCACTGCCGGAGCCGCCGTTCATTGCCGCCATCCCGTCGGCGTACCCCTTGATGAGGGTCTGCTTCTGGGCGTCGGTCATCTTGGCGCTCGGGTGGATGAGCGTGTACTGGAAGGGCGGCATCCCTCCGTCGACCACCCGGGTGAACTCGTCGACAGGCGGCTCGCCGGCGTAGTCCGAGAAGTTGAGGTTTTCCCGCCCGCCGTTCACGTCCGCCTGGAACAGCCACGAGAAGGGAGCGATGTTGCTGGCCCACCACCACTTGGTCTCGTTGCTGTGGCAGTCGTAGCACGACTTCTTGGCTATGGCTTCGGCATCGCTGCTCGTCCACGTGAACGGGTTCGCGGCCGCCGGGTTGGTGTGACTGCGGCCGAACGGGACGGCCTGCATCACGGCGAACAGGACGACGAGCCCGACGATCACCCAAAGCACGATCTTCTTCCACGAGCGCTTGCGAGTACCGGCCGGCTTCTTCGCCATCCTCATACCTCCCTGCGGTTTGTAGGTGCCCAGTGTATCCTGCAAATGAACACCATGGCGGAAGCGGCGCGACACAAGAGCTCCCCACCGGCCCCCTTCTTCGAGCGGGGCGGGGTGAAATTCGCCATCATGAGGCTGCTCAAAGACCGGCCGCGCCACGGCTACGACATCATCCGCGCGCTGGAGCAGCACTCCAAGGGGATGTATTGTCCCAGTGCGGGCGCCATCTACCCCGTGCTGCAGACCCTCGAGGACCAGGGGCTCCTGGCGGCCAAGGCTGCCGGCGGCAAGAAGGTCTACTCCGTCACCCAGGCCGGGCTCGACTTCCTCGAGGACAACAAAGAGGAAGCCCAGAGGCATGAGGACCGCTGGTTCGCGCAGTTGGCCGCGGTGGAGGGCCACGACGGCGAGGCCTGGAACGCCATCACCGACGCGCGCGACCTCACCGAGGACATCATGAAGGCGGTCTGGGTCACCGCGGCCGACCCGGCCAAACGCAACGAGGTCCGCGCGGTGCTTGATGAAGCCGTCGCCAGGCTCACGGAGATCGCCGAGAGGTAGCCACACGCGGCTTGCGGTGGGGGCCGCTGCCGGCGCAGGTCTGGAATATCCCTATCTTCGGTATATACCAGGGGCCGGCCGCCCTGCAGGGTCGCCGGCGGCGCATGGCCGGACATCCAGAAAGGAGCGTCGCACATGGCCCGTCCCCTCGACGCCGTCACAGCCTTCCACAACGCATTCCGGCGCGACTTGACCCGCATCGACCAGGCCGCGCTGCGTTGGGCGGCCGATGGAGGCGCCGCCCCGCCGGATCTCCAGCGCTACCACTTCTTCAACGAGGCCCTCGTCTGGCACGCGAACGGCGAGGAGGCAGTGGTCTTCCCCTTCCTCGAGCGGGAAGCGCCTCTGCTGTCGGAGCCCTATATACAGGACCATCACGGCCTGGATTCCGCCTACGAGCGGCTGCACGCGGCGGTCGGGGCAGGCGACGCTTTGGAGGCAGCGCGTGCGACGGCCGCGTTCAAGTTCCATCTCGACATCCACCTGAGCAAGGAGGACCACCAGGTCTACGCCCTGATACGAGAGCGCATCCGCCTGCCTGAGGAACGGGGGATGGGCGGCACCCTCTCCAGCATGGTCCCCAGGGAGAGGTTCCCCGAGGTGGTCTCGTGGATCTTCCCACTCCTCGGCCCGACGGACAGGCAGCACCTGGTCGAGGTCTTCCAGATGCTCATGCCGCCGGAGGTGTTCGCAGGGGTGCGGGGCCTTGTCGCGCAGACGCTGGGCGACGAGTGGCCGGCGCTGGCGGCGGCGGTGGGCATCACCGCCTGACGGCCCGCCCGCTCTACCGCGGTGTGAGCAGCACGTGGTGCGGCTTGTCCTCCATGATCTTCGCCAGGTCAGCGACGTCCCCGTAGAACATGGTGGCTGCCTGGCAATGCTTGACGCACGCCGGCTGTAGACCGTTTGCGGTCCGGCCGGCGCAGAGGTCGCAATACATCGTGGTGAAGGGGATATAGTCGATGCGGTAGGTCCCGTCGGGCTTCTCGGTGATGATCTCGCTCAGATGGATGCCGCCCTTGCCCGCCGGGTAGTCGTGCTCCTGCTTGCAGGCCACCTCGCAGGAGTGGCAGCCCGTGCAGTAGTCGTAGTCGATCAGCAGCCCCTTTCGCGGGGATCTCTTCGAAGCGAAGTCTCTAGGCATAGCTGACTTCCTCTCCTTCCTTCACCTTGGAGATCCGGCAGAGCATCGTCTTGGTGAGGGCGCCGCCGAAACCGGACTTGCTGTTGTGACCCATGGGGATCAACTGGTTGATGTTGATGTCCCAGACCTTGTACGGGTTGCCGTCCCCCTCGTAGCGGGCCTCGGGGATCCACCAGCCGTGTTGCGCCACCACGACCTCCGGGTGGGTGAGCGGCGTGACCTTGGCCTTGCGCTTGGCCTTGCCGTAGGTGCCCTCGAGCAGGACCCAGTCGCCGTCCTTGATGCCGTATTTAGCGGCCGTGTCCGGGTGGATCTCCACGGGCGGGTCGGGGTTGATCTCGCGGAGCCACGGGATCATCCGGTGCTCGGAATGGAACATCACGCCCACGCGCCGGCCGGTGCACAGGATCAGCGGGTATTCCTTGTGGATCTCCGGGGTGCTGATCTCGCTCTCGAGCGGCTCCACGTGGTGCGGCAGCGGGTTGAGACCGTACTCCTCGAACTTCTGCGAGTAGAACTCGAACTTGCCCGACGGAGTGCGGAAGCCGGGCTGGCCGTCGGGCCTGAGCAGGCCCTTCTCGTGCCGGTTGTACGGGCAGGTGGGGTCGCCCTTGGGCGCCAGGGCCCAACCGGCCTCGACGAGTGAGTCGAAGCTGTGGCCCGCGACCGAGAGGCGCTGGTCGAACAGGGCGCGGACGTTGGGCCACGGCACCGCCTGCGGGTTGAGGCGCTTGGCCAGTTCGAAGTTGATCTCCCAGTCCATGCGGGCTTCTTCGGTCTCGGCCACCTTGTAGATGGGGTTGAGCGGGATGCCCGTGGTGAAGGCCGAGTCCTTCTCGGTGATGGCGCCGGCCGGCTGCACGATGTCCGCGATGGCCTGGGCCGTGGGGGTCATGAAGGTGTCCACCACCACGTTGAAGTCGAGCTTGCGCACGGCCTCGTAGTGGCGGCGCGGGTCCTGCGCAGTGCCGGCGAGGAAGTTGTTGGTCTGGCACCAGAGGCCCTTGATGGGGTAGGGCTTGCCGGTCTCCATCTGCTCGAGCACGTCGTCCGACATGGCCCAGGAGCGGAAGTTCTTCACAAGCGGGTACTTGTCAGCGCCGATGCGCTTCTCGTTCATCTTGTCGACGAACTCCTGGCCGTACAGCTGGATGACCTCCACCGTGGAGTACGGGTAGACGGTGACGCCCTTGACCGGCCGGGAGATCACGTTGCCGCCGGGGTTGTCGATGTTCCCGGTGAGCGCCCACAGGCTGGCGAGCGCGTGGATGCTGGCCACCGCCTCGGCGTTGGAGTCCAGCGGCTGCCCGAAGCGCATCTGCGCCGGTTTGGCCGCCGCGTACATCCGGGCGGCCTCCACGATCTTCTCGACCGGCACCCAGGTGATCTGGGCGATCTCGTCGAGGCTCTGCGTGGCGACCTCGTCTTTAAGCTTGTCGAAGCCGAAGGTCCACTTCTCGACGAAGTCCTGGTCGTACAGGCCCTCTTCGATGATGACCTTGATCATCCCCATGGCCAGGGCGCCGTCGGTGCCCGGGCGCAGCCGCAGCCACAGGTCGGCGCGGGAGGCCTCCCAGCCGTTGTACGGGTCGACCACGATGAGCTTCGCGCCCCGTTTCATCATGTCGATGACGTAGTGGCCGCTGAAGTAGTGGTCGGCGCATTGGCTGCCCTGCAGGTTGCGGGCCCAACTGAGGATGACCTCCGGGCACTTCCAGTCGGGGTCGTCGTAACGGGCCGGGAAGAACTGCGCCGCGTCGGGGAAGGTCATGTCGCCCATGACCATGGTGCACGCGGCGAGGCGCGGGGTGAAGCAGGCGATGCCGGAGAGGCCGAAGAGCGTCCAGTTGGGGCTGCCGTAGGCATAGGCGAGGAAGATGATGGGCCCGCCGGAATCGCGGCCCGTGCCCTGGCCGAAGACCATGGACTCCGCGCCGTACTTTTCGCGGATGTCGCGCATCTTCTGCTCGCAGGTGTCGAGCGCCTCGTCCCAGCTGATGCGCTCCCACTTGCCCGAGCCGCGCTCGCCGGCGCGCTTCATAGGGTACTTGAGGCGATCGGGATGGTGGATGTACTGCCGGAGCGCCAGCGCCCGCGGGCAGAGCCTGCCCTGGTGGTACGGGTGATCCTCGTCGCCCTCCACCTTGACGACCTTGCCGTCCTTCAGATAGACCTCGGCCCCGCATCCGCCGTGGCACCCGGGTCCCGGCGACCACAGGCCCATCTTGTAGACCTGGTAGCCGTCTTCCTCGTACTCGTGCATACCCAGCTCCCGTTGACGCGCGATGTGCTGTGCGGCGACCGACCGCCGCGCTCCTTACTTCGTATACAGAATCGTATACGAACTCCAGGATAGCACCGAACCTCCATAGGATGTCACGGATCGACCACGGGCTGGGTGAGTGTCGAGGGGAAGCCGGGACTGCGCCCCACTATCTGAGCGGCGGGAACGGCGGGAAAAGAAAAGGGCCACCAGAACGGTGGCCCCACAAGGCTCAGACTCGCCTTGGCGGTCAGAACGTGAGAGACCCTTTGTAGAGCATGGCACCCATCGTGTCGGCGCAGTAGGCCGTCAAGGTCACATCGTATGCGTCTCCCTTTGAAAGCGATGAGAGGTCCGCAGCGCTCAGGGTGAGGGTGTACTTCCTCCCGGTGTGGTCGATGGTCGAGGCGTCCCAGTCGTTGTTGAACGCCATGAGGTAGGGGCTCTTGGAGTAGTCCCAGATGGTGATCTGATTCCTGACGGCCTTCGATGCCGCAGGCCATGACACAGTCAGCGATCCGTCGCCGTTGCTGGTGACGCCGAGGGTCGCGCCTTTGGAGAACGTACCCGGAGTAGCGGCGGCCATGGCGCTACCTGTCAGCGCCAGTACGAACAAGCACGAGATCAATACCACCAGGACCGAGCGCTTCATGTGTTCCTCGCTTTGATGCAGTAGGAGTTCGAGAGTCGACAGCCAAGGACCTTGGCACCGCGTTGACCAGGTGGAAAGCAGCCGGTAGGCCAAAGGACTACGTCGCCGGCAGGATAACGCGGCCCCCTGTCGGCGCCCCTATGCTGTCCCCCCCTTGTGTATCGCTCCGGTGTGACTCCCGGCCACCGGAAGTTGACTTTCCGGCCGCCAGGCGTTAGGTTTGCGTTACTTCGGATTGGAATTCGTATACGAAGTAATGCACGAGCCCCGTCCCGGGTGTCTCAGCGGACCAAGGAGCCGGCGCCATGGCTGAGCAGGACTACATCCACATGCCCACGCTCGAGGAGTACTCCGAGCGGTTCAAGGACTTCTTCGTGTTCAAGCGCTCCGAGGACGGCATCCTCGAGGTGCGGATGCACACCTTCGGCGGCCCGGTGCGCTGGAGCTACCAGATGCACCACGCCATCTCCGAACTCTGGACGGCCGTCGGGCACGACACCAAGAACGAGGTGCTGATCTTCACCGCCACCGGCGACCGGTGGATCAACGACGTGGATGCCTCGTCCTTCAAAGAGATCGAGGAGTCGCCGGACAACGTCCCGCGCTTCAACGTCCAGATCTACGACACCCTCAAGGTGGTGGAGAACTTCGTCAACGACATCGAGATCCCCACGATCTGCGCCATCAACGGGCGCGGCATCCACTGGGAGATGGCGATGATGAGCGACATCACCCTGTGCACCCCCGACTTCATCCTGCAGGACGACCACTTCGTCCACGCCGGGGGCCACGTGCCGGGCGACGGTATGACCCTTGCCCTGCAGCACGTGCTGGGCATCAAGCGCGGCAACTACATGAGCCTCATGAACAAAGGCCTCGACGCGGAGACCTGCCTCAAGCTGGGCGCGGTCAACGAGATCGTCGAGCGGGAGCGCATCGTCGAGCGGGCCTGGGAGATCGCCCGCCACCTGATGCAGACCAACCGCTCCACCCGGCGCCTGAGCCACCACGTGTGCGTCCGGCCCTGGCGGGAGTTGGTGGAGCAGAACATCCGTCAGCACGTGTACGCGGAGATGTATTCGTTCAACCTCGAGAAGTCGCACCACGACTTCGACACCATCGAGTATTCCGACGACAAGATGATGAAGCTATAGCCGCTTCAGAAGAACAAGCAGATCCAGCCGACAGCCAGTAGCCGAGAACCAGGAGGGACCGCACGATGGCCATGCAGCACTACGTTCACGTGGAGACGCTGGAGGAATACAGCAAACGCTTCGCCGGCTTCGCCACCTTCGATCGCACCGTAGACGGCATCCTGCTGGTCAAGCTCGGCTGGCAGGGCGAGGCCTGCGTATGGAGCTACCAGACCCAGATGACCTACGGCGAACTGTGGACGGCCATCGGTCACGACAAGGCCAACGAGCTCATCATCCTCACCTGTGAGGACCCCTACTGGATCACCCAGCGCAGCGACCCCACCTCCTTCGACGAGGTGGAAGACTCCACCGACCAGGCGCTCAAGTACAACTGTAACGTGCCGGACACGATGAACTTCGTGGAGAACTTCATCAACGACATCGAGGTGCCGGTGGTGGCCGCCATCAACGGCATCGGCCAGCACTACGAGTTCGCCCTCATGGCCGATATCGCCTTGTGCGTTCCCGACTTCTACTTCTCGGACGCCCACTTCTCCCACAACATCGTGCCCGGCGACGGCATGAACTTCTCCTACCGGGTCTGCGTGGGCCAGAAGCGCGCCGCCTACATGGCCTACATGGAGCCGAAGATCGACGCCAAGACCGCCCTCGAGTGGGGCCTCATCAACGAGATCGTGGAGCACGACCAGCTCATCCCGCGGGCATATG
>CAIQPS010000136.1 GCA_903873715.1 uncultured Actinomycetes bacterium | reverse complement strand
GACCGCCCGTGGTCATCTGGGACTTTCTTACGAGCTTCCTCTTGTCTGACACGTCATCACCTCATGGAAACGCAAGATCGGCTTTGAACCGCCGACCATATTAGAACAACGCTTCTGTTTTCGCTGGCGGCGCGGGCCCGAGGGGCGGGCGGAAGGAGTCGGGAAACAAAAAGCCCCGCTCTCGCGGGGCTTTTCTTAATGAGCCGTGATGGGCTCGAACCATCGACCATCGGATTAAAAGTCCGGTGCTCTACCAACTGAGCTAACGGCCCTCATCAAGAGGTTTGGATTGTAGCCCCCACCCTCCTCAGTGTCAACCGCGCTCGCCCAGATGACGATCCCGTAACCTCCGGGAAAATGGCCGCTTTTTTATACGGCGCTTATCCCCGCCCCGGTAGCATCCCAGACGTCAACCCCCCAAGTAAAGGCACCACCTATGAATGGACGAAAGAGGAAGATCGCGGTCCTGGCCACTGTCTTCAGCTTGGCCCTCTTCGCCGTCACGTACGGGATGGTGTTCCCGGCCGGCGCTCTGGCCTGGAACAATTGCCCGAAGGGCCTCGTGAACGACCCCTACCCGGGCGCCTGCCGCCGTTACGTCGACACCAACAGTGACGGTATCTGCGACCTGTCGCAGTCCGACCCCGGCGTCACGACGACCACGGCCAAGACCCAGGACACCACCACCACGACCGCCCTCGCGGTGACGACCACCACCTCTGGAGAGCCCCCCACAGGCGACTGCCCGCTCGGCCCGTGCGCCGGCTGCGGCGCCTGCCTGAGCGGCGGCGTCACCGCCTCCGCCACCGACTCCGCTTCCAGCGACGCCTCCGCCGCCACCATCGCCGCGAGCGGCAGCGCCGCCGTCCTGGCCAGCGACATCACCAGCGGGACCACCTCCACCACGACCCCGACCTCCGGCGGCACCACCGATTCGAGCACCACGGCCGACTCGGCGACGAGCAGCCTCCCCTCGGCGGCTGCGGCCTCCGCGTCACTCGCCGTGACCAGCGGCGCCACCACCGGTGGCCTGCTCACCCACTACCTGGTGAGCCCCATCGCCATCGGCTTCCTGCTCGTCTACGGCGTCAGCTTCTTCCTCTACAAGACCAAGCGCATCAAGATGGCCACCCACCGCAAGATCTGGAACATGCTCCTGGCGGCCACCTTCCTGATCACGGGGATCTTCGGCACCATCCTCGCCTTCCAGCTCGACTACGCACCGTTCGTCAACTGGCCCATCAACCTGCTCTTCTGGCACGTGGAAGCCGGCATCGTGATGACCTTCATCTCCCTCTTCCACCTGGCCTGGCACTTCAAGTACTACAAGGCCATCCTCAAGAACGCCCGGGAGAAATGGCGCGTGCTCCGCTCCACCCAGAAGGAGTTCGACGTCCGGGACGGCCAGCTGGTACTGGAAGCGCGGGAAGCCCGGCGCGCCCAGCGCGAAGTCCGCAGGGCCGGCAGCGAGACCGCGGCGGCGAACCGGGCCCGGCTGGCCCAGCGCGGCGCCCCGGTGGCGGTGCGGGTCGAGAAGATGTGAGGCCTGGGGTAAACTCCCCGGTGTGAGAATCCATTATCTGCAACACGTACCGTATGAGCGGGTAGGCTGGATCCAGGACTGGGCCGAGAGCCGCGGTCATGAGATCGCCGGAACCCTGATATACGACGAGCCCTCCGGGGCGGGCGCCCTGCCCGACCCGGAGGGCCTCGACTTTCTGGTGATCATGGGCGGACCGATGAACATCTACGAGCACGACGAATACCCGTGGCTCGTGGGCGAGAAGCAGTTCATCCGGGCCTGCATCGACGCCGGTAAGTGCGTGCTGGGCGTCTGCCTGGGCGGCCAACTCATCGCCGACGTGCTGGGCGGGGTCGTGACCCGGGCGCCGTTCGAGGAGATCGGCTGGCTCCAGGTGGAGTTGAGCGAGGCAGGCCGCCAGACGGGGCTCTTCTCCCACTTCCCCGACCGCTTCACCACCCTGCAGTGGCATGGCGACATGTTCTCCATCCCGCCGCGAGCAGTGCACGCCGCCTTCTCGGAGGGCACGCCCAACCAGGCCTTCTGCTACGACGGCGGACGGGTGACCGGCCTGCAGTTCCACCTCGAGGAGACCCGGGAGACGCTGGGCGAGCTGGTGGAAGTGGCCCGGGCCCAGGGCGAGGTCTGCGCCACGCCGGAGAAGCCGCTGGGACCGTGGGTCTCACCCCTCGACGACCTCCTGGCCCCCGATGCCCCGTTCGAGGCCTGCGCCGAGCTGCTCTTCGGGCTGCTCGACCGCATGGCGCTCCGCTAGTCGGGCGGGCGATCGGCTGCCGTACGAGCGCGGCAGGTCTCCCGGCGCCATAGGATCGGTGTCGAATCCGGTACCACGCGTATATCGCCAGAAAAGACCTCACACCAGCCCTCGTCGCCCTATAATCGGGGACAATCCGTGTTCCATTCGCAAGGGGGCGAGCAGTGACCAAGAGGATCGACATCGAGAACCACTTCGCGTCCGAGGTGTGGGCGGATGCGCTTCGTAAGAATGCCGGCTATCCCCGGCTGACCGACGACCCGCAGTTCACCTACCGGATGGAACCGGTGCCGGGCTCCTGGCTCCCTTACAAGCTCCTGGACAGGCTCCTCGATCTGGATGAGGGCCGCATCGCGCTTCTGGATGACGCCGGCATAGACGTGGCGGTGTTGTCTCTTGCCGCGCCGGGCACCGAACCGTTCGAGCCGTCGCTGGGCACCAAGATCGCCCGGCAGACGAACGATGCTCTCGCCGCCGCTATCGATCGCCACCCCGACCGCTACCTGGGCTACGCCACCCTGGCCCCCAAAGACGCCGACGGCGCCTGCAAGGAACTGGAGCGCTGCGTGAAGGAGCTGGGCTTCCGCGGGTGGAACACGCACTCCAACTTCGGCGACTCGTTCCTCGACGAGAAGCGCTACTGGCCGGTACTGGCCAAGGCGGAGGAGCTGGGGGTGCCGGTGTACTTGCACCCCACCTGGCCGATAATCAAGGAGTTCGGCACCTACGGGTCGGCGCTGTCGGGCCCGACCTTCGGGTTCGGCGCGGAGACCGCCCTCGTGGCCATGCGGATGCTCACCGCCGGCGTCTTCGACGCCTTCCCGAAGCTGCAGGTCGTCCTGGGCCACTACGCCGAGGGCCTGCCCTTCATGCTCGACCGGGTGGACCGCCCCTACCTCCAGGGCCACGTGCGCCCCGACCCGGCCGTCTACCCTACGCTCAAGCGCCTGCCGAGCGCGTACCTGCGCGAGAACCTCCTGGCCTCCACCAGCGGCAACTACTCGCCGCAGGCCTTCGAATGCACCCGGGCGGCCCTGGGCGCCGGCCGCATGGTCATCGGCAGCGACTACCCGTTCGAGGACATGGCGGTCTGCACCAAGTTCCTGGACGCTCAGGCCATGAGCGACACCGAACGGCAGCAGTTGTACACCGGGACTGCGACGGCCATCGGGATGGGCCTGTAGCCGGAGTCGCCGCACCTTCCGACGGCATACGATTGTGCGGTATTTCGCACAATCGTATGCGCTGGACAAGTTGTGCCGCCTCCGCTGAGGCCGACGCAGTCCGGGCGGCCGTGCGGTATCCTGTCTAGGACTATCGGATAGACCATTACGAGCTACGACGAGGGGCGGGGACCATGGGCAGGTTGGATGGAAAAGTGGCGCTCATCACCGGGGCCAGTTCCGGACTGGGTGAAGGTACGGCGCGGCTGTTCGCCAAAGAGGGCGCGACGCTGGTACTGACCGCGCGCCGGGAGGACCGGCTGAAGGCCCTCGCCGCCGAGATCGAAGCGGCAGGTGGGCGCGCCCTGGTGGTCACCGGCGACGTCCGGAAGGTCGCGGACGTCAAGAACGTGGTCGCCCAGGCGATAGCCGCGTTCGGCCGCATCGATATCCTCGTCAACAACGGCGGGATCATCGACAAGCACACGGCCACCGTCCGCGTCTCGGACGAGCTCTGGGACGACGTGCTCGCCACCAACCTGTCCGGCGTCTTCTACTACTGCCGTGAGGTCCTGCCCCACATGGTCGCGCAGGACAAGGGCTCCATCATCAACATCTCGTCCATCGGCGGCGTGTACATGAACGGCGGCGCCTCCTACTCGGCGGCCAAGGCCGGGGTCAACGGCCTCACCCGCAACATCGCCCTGCAGTACGCGGGCACGGGCGTCCGCTGCAACTCGGTTAACCCCGGCCCCACCCCCACCGAGGCCAACACGCCCGAGAAGCTGGCGGAGTTCGACCAGGAGTTCATCAAGATCTGCTCGCAGCACCAGTTCTGGGCCGGCGAGGCGGAGATCATCGACCAGGCGAACGCCATCCTGTTCTTCGCGAGCGACGAGTCGCGCTACATCACCGGGCAGTGGCTGGTGGTGGACCGGGGGATGAACCTATAGGACTGGGCGCCGGGTGTGAGTCGCCCCGACCCGGGGTGCCGCTCCTCCGGTGACCGTCGCCCTTAGGAGGCCTTCCGACTCGGCGACCGCCTGTGCGGCGTCCCCGGCGGTCTCCACCCAGCCGGTGATCCCTGCCGGGCGGCCTCCGAGCACCGCGACTCTATCCGCCAGCAGGACCGCTTCCCGGATGTCGTGGGTCACCAGGACCCAGGTGGCCGGGTGGCGGTCCATCACCTCCCGCAGCCATACCTGAAGGTCGCCGCGGGTCAGGACATCCAGGGAGGCGAAGGGCTCGTCGAGCAACACCAGACCCCGCCCCAGGATGAGCGTGCGGGCCAACGCGACGCGCTGGCACATGCCGCCGGAGAGTTCGTGAGGATAGGCGTCGAGGAAGTCTCCCAGGCCGAACTCGACCAGGTGTTCTTCGGCCTGCGCCAAGGCCCAACGCTCGATGGGACTGGTGGCGTGCCGGTCGGGCGCCGGACGGGCGACCGTGGCCGCGAGCGCGGCGTTCTCGCGGGCGGTCTTCCAGGGCAGCAGGAGCGGCCGCTGGAACATGTAGGCGGCGTGTCTCGAAGTGCACGGGCCCCCGGGCGACGCCACCACGGCGCCGTCGGCGGCCACCTCGCCGGACTGGGGCGCAAGCAGCCCGGCCAGCCCATGAAGCAGCGTCGTCTTGCCGGTGCCGCTGGCGCCCACGAAGGCCACCCGGTCACCGGGGGCGAGTGAGAGGTCTACCCCGGTGATGACCGGCCCGGCGGCATAGCCCAGCGCCAGGCCTGAGGCCGTCAGACGGACGCCGGCCATGTCACTTCGCCGGGGGCAGGAAGTCGTTGGTGACGGCCGGGGCGAGGTCTACGGCGCCTTTGAGCAGGCCGGAGGTCTGCATCCAGGCGGCGAGCGCCTGCCAGGCGGCCGCGTCCTGTCTTCCCGCTCCACCGGTGCCGAGCGCCAGATCGGGCACGGCCGCCTTCCACTGGGCGAGCAGCAACTTCGGCTCCAGTTCCGGATGAGCCTTGACGTAGAGCGCGACGGCCTCGTCGGGATGCGCCGCCGCGTAGCTCAGGCCCTCCAGGGTGGCGGTCAGGAAGGCCCGCACGGTGGCGGGACTCGACGCGGCGAACTCCCGGGTGGTGATGACGTCGAGGAAGGGGTAGTCGGGAGTGCCCCAGGCCCGGAAATCGAGATAGGTGAGGTCCTGGCCCTGCATCTTCGCCTCCACCAGTTCGCCGAACTCGGTGAACGCCGCGGCATAGACCTTGCCGGATAGGAGCGGCGCCACCAGATCGAACCCTGGGTCGACGACGGTCACACGGTCCGAGGCGACACCGGCGGCGGCGAGCATCGAGTCGAACGAAGCCCTCGTCGACGGTATCAGAGGCACCGACGCCACCTTGCCTGCGAGGACCGCCGGGGAATCCGCCGTCACTCCCGGTTGGAACGCCATGCCCACGGGGGCATGGGCCATGAGACAGCCCACCGACACCAGGGGCGCTCCCTCATCGAGGGCCATAACCATGTCGGGCGCGTAATACAGGGCGAACTGGCTCTTGCCGGTGGACACGAGCTTCACGCCGTCGGTGGCCGTCGCCGGCACCGTCTGATGCACGGAGAGCCCCTGCTGCGCGTAGAAGCCCTTGGCTTGGGCGACGTCGACTGGTATGTCGAGGACCCAGGGGATCCAATCCATCACCAGATCGACCTGCACGGTCGCGGAGGCCGGAGTGGAAGTGTCCGTCGATGCCCCGGATGCGCCGCCGCACCCGGCGGCCAGCACAGCCGCTGCCGCTACGACGGCCGCCCCGAGCAGCCACAGGGTTCTGATGCCGGTCCGTTTCATGGGATGTTCCTTTCGGTAGTCGTGGCGGTGCGCTTCCACCAGCCAAAGCGTTTCTCGAACAAGCCGACCAGGCCGTAGGCGGCCAAGCCGAGGAGGCAGATGACGAACACGGCCGCGAACGCCTGGGCGGTCGCCAGCCGGGAGTTGGCGCTGAGAACGATGTAGCCCAGTCCCCGCCCGGCCCCGGTCCACTCGGCTACGACCGCGCCCACCAGGGCGAGCGTGGCTCCGGTACGGAGTCCGGCGGCCAGGTACGGCCCCGCACTGGGCACTCTCACCCGCCGGAAGACCGCCCACCACGACGCATCCACCGACCGGAGCAGGAGCAGCAGGTCGGGGTCGGCCGAGCGAAGTCCGCTCAGCACGTTGACCGCGAGAGGGAAGAAGGCGACGAGAGCGCACACGATGATGCGCGGGGTGGGCCCATACCCGAACCAGAGGACGAGGAGCGGCGCGAGAGTGATGACCGGGATGGTCTGGCTGACGACCACCAGCGGGGTGAGCAGACGGTCGAGCGGCCGCGAACGCAGGGCTGCCACCGCGAAGGCCGAGGCCACCAAGAAGGCCACGGCCAGACCGGCCAGGGCCTCACCGATGGTCGAAAGCGTCGCGGTGAGGAACATGCCGGGCCGCACCCACAATTCGACGAGCAGTGCCGAGGGTGGGGGCACGACGTACGCCGGTATGCCGGCCAGGCGCACGGCGAGTTCCCACGCAGCCACCGCCCCGGCGAAGACCACCAGCGGTGCGGGGAACCGCTTGGCCCACCGCCTCCCGGCCGGCCTGCTGCCGGCCACGGAGCCTCGCCCCAGGAGCATCTGTCCCTCTGTCGTCTTCAATCCGCCTCCTCCCGCGATCGCACAGCGACTCGGGGCTGGGGCGGCACAAACAAAAAAGTCCCCAGCCCAAAAGGCAGGAGACTTTGCCATCATCCCCTGGTGCGGCCCTTTCCGTGAGGGCCTTTCCCAGAGAGCCGGGCAGGTCTACTGACTGACGGATCATCGCTCGCCCGCGCCTTCCCATCCCCCGTGCCGCGCCGGCCTTCGGCTGCGGTGGTGGGACAGTGGCATCCTGGCGGGTCCGCTCCCCGTTCACAGTGGCGGGACCGCTCGGGATTCTCACCCGATTCCCTATTCTCCGCCTCGCGTCTCCGCGCGGCGGCACCCGGCTCCGTTATCGAAGCCCGCCATTGGTACCACGCAGGGACCGCGGCGGTCAAGCGGACCGCCGTCCGGGCTTCCGTCCCCGGATGACAAACGGGGCGGGCAGCTTCCGCTGCCCGCCCCGCGCTCGTTGCGAGGTCTTGCGGCGGCCGCGTCGGGCCGCCGTCGCCGCTCCTAGTGGCGGAAATGCCTCCGCCCGGTGACCACCATGGCCATCCCCCGCTCCTCGGCCAGCGCCAGCGCCTGGTCGTCGCGGATGGAGCCTCCGGGGTGGATGACCGCGGTCGCGCCTGCGTTCACCGCCACCTCGAGGGCATCCGGGAAGGGGAAGAACGCGTCGGAGGCCACGACCGAGCCGGCCAGCGGGAACCGCGACCGGGCCACGGCCAGGTTGGCGGAGTCGACCCGGCTCATCTGGCCAGCGCCCACGCCGATGGTCATGAGGTCCTTCACCAGGATGATGGCGTTGGACTTGGTGTGCTTGGCCACGCGCCAGGCGAAGAGCAGGTCGCCCCACTCCTCTTCGGTGGGATGCCGGGTGGTCAGGACCCGCATGCTGTCGCGCTCGTCGGCTTCGCAGTCCCAGTCCTGGACCAGCATGCCGTTGTAGACGCGCTTCATGTCCATGGAGCCGCAGGTGTCGCGGCTGATCTGGCCGGTGAGGATGCGGATGTCCTTCTTGACCGTCAGGATGTCCAGGGCTTCCTGGGTGTAGCCGGGCGCCCACAGCACCTCGACGAAGTTGGTGCTGAGCAGGCGGGCGAGATGTTCGTCCACCACGCGGTTGCTGGCGATGACTCCGCCGAAGGCGGACACCGGGTCGCAGGAGAGGGCCTTCTCATAGGCCGCCGCGGCGTTCTCAGCCACGGCCACGCCGCACGGGTTGTTGTGCTTGACGATCACCGAGGCGGGCAGGGTGAACTCGTCCAGGCAGCGGCGGCAGGCGTCCAGGTCGAGCAGGTTGTTGAACGACATGGCCTGGCCGTGAAGTTGCTGCAGGGAGGCGTCGGGGTCGGTGGCCGACACGGTGGAGTACCACGCGGCCCGCTGATGCGGGTTCTCGCCGTAGCGCAGGTCCTGGACCTTGGCCAGGTCGAGCATGATGTGTTTCGGGAAGTCGCCCTCTTCCTGGCTGAACCAGTTGGAGATGGCCGAGTCGTAGTGAGCCGTGTGCTGGAAGGCCTTGGCCGCCAGCTTCTTGCGGGTCTCGTAGGCGAGTTCGGCGCCGCTCGCCTGCAGTTCTTCGAGGATGGGCGTGTAGTCGGCCGGGTCGGTGACGATGGCCACGCCGGAGAAGTTCTTGGCCGCGGCGCGCACCATGGTCGGGCCGCCGATGTCGATGTTCTCGATGGCCACTTCTTCGCTCACGCCGCGCTGGGCGACGGTGGCTTCGAACGGATACAGGTTGACCACCACGAGGTCGATCGGCTTGATGCCGAGGTCGGCGATGGCCTTGAGATGCTCGGGCTTGCTGCGGTCGGCGAGGATCCCGCCATGGATGTTGGGGTGCAGGGTCTTGACCCTACCGTCCATGATCTCGGGGAAACCCGTGACCTCGGAGATGCCGGTGATGGGCAGCCCGGCGTCTTTGAGGAACTTGGCGGTACCGCCCGTGGAGATGACCTCTATCCCCATGTCCGTGAGACCCTTGACGAAAGGTTCCAGGTCCTTCTTATCGGATACCGAAACCAGCGCTCGCGCGACCTTCACAGCGTCCTCCCTCTACGCAGCCGGTCTCTATCCCGGCTTTCTCCCTCGGTTTTCAGTTACTCAGTCTACCTGTACGACCCGGCTTCCCGGAAGTGGCGGCCGGACCTTTCCGGCGGCGATCTGACGGATGACTTCGGGCAGCAGGCGGTGTTCCACCGCGTGGATGCGCGCGCCCAACGAATCGGCGGTGTCGTCGTGCCGGACGGGCACGGCTTCCTGGGCTATCACCGGGCCGGTGTCTACGCCGGGATCGACGAAATGCACGGTCACGCCGGTCACCTTGACCCCGTATCCCACCGCGTCGGCGATGGAGTGGGTGCCGGGGAAGGCGGGCAGCAGCGCCGGGTGCAGGTTGATGACCCGCCAGGGGAACGCCTTGAGCAGCGGCGGCGCCACGATGCGCATGTAGCCGGCTAGGACCACCAGGTCCGGCTCGGCCTCGAGCAGGCGGGTGGTGATGGCCAGGTCGTGCTGCTCCCGGTCGGCGTAGTCGGAGACCGGGACCACCGTGGTGCGGATGCCGGCCTGCTCCGCCCTCTGGAGCGCGCGGGCCCCGGGAACGTCGCTGAGCACCAGCACCACCTCGATGCGCGGGTCGCCCGGCCGATAGTCAGCCGGGTGCCCGGAGAGCGGCCGCCCGTGGAGTTGATCGATGATGGCCTGCAGGTTGGATCCGCTCCCGGACGCGAGGACCGCTATCCGGAAGGCCGCTTGGTCGCCGGCGGCGCCGTGCCCTTCGTCATTGGCAGCCTGTCCGCCGGGACCCGTCACGAGACGCCCGCGAGAGTGACTTTGTCGGGCCCTTGGACGACCGTCCCGAGTTCGAACACCCGCTCACCGGCGGCGGCAAGGAGTTCCTTGGCGCGCGCCTTCTGCTCCTGCGGGACCACGAGCACGTAGCCGACACCCATGTTGAAGGCGGTGAACATCTCCAGTTCGGCGATGCCGCCCAGCTTCTGTATGGCCCTGAACAGCGGCGGGATGGTCCACTCCTCGAAGTGCAGCGCGGCGCAGAGCCCCGCGGGGACCACCCGGGAGAAGTTGCCGATCATGCCCCCGCCCGTGATGTGGGCCATGGAGCGGATGGAGATCCCCGCGTCGAGCAGGGCGAGGATGCTCTTGACGTAGATGCGGGTGGGCGCCAGCACGGCGTCGGCCACCGTCTCGGTCATGCCGGGGAAGGTGCCGGCCAAGTCGACCTTGCCGACCTCGAGGACCTTGCGCACCAGCGAGTAGCCGTTGGAGTGGAAGCCGCTACTCGCCAGCCCCAGCACTGCGTCGCCCTCCTGGACGGTGCTCCCGTCGATGAGCTTGGCCCGCTCGGCCAGGCCCACGCAGAAACCGGCCAGGTCGAACTCTCCGGGCGAGTAGAGCCCGGGCATCTCGGCCATCTCGCCGCCGACGAGGGCGCAGCCGGCCTGCCGGCAGCCCTCCGCCACCCCGGCGACGATGCTCGCCATCTCGCCCGGCAGCAACCGGCCCACGGCCACGTAGTCAAGGAAAAGGATGGGCCGAGCCCCGACGGTCAGCACGTCGTTGACGGACATGGCCACCAGGTCGATGCCGACCGTGTCTACGCGGCCGGTCTCCTGGGCGAGGAGCAACTTGGTGCCCACACCGTCGGTGGAAGTGACCAGCACCGCGTCCTGAAGACCGGAGGGCAACTGGAACATCCCCGCGAAGCCCCCGATGGAGCCGAGCACGCCGGGGATGTACGTACTCTCCGCATCGGCCTTGATGAGCCTGACGGCCTCTTCCCCCGCCTCGATGTCCACACCGGCCTGCCGGTAGGTGAGGTCTGCCTGCTGCGCCTGGGCCTCGATGGGCGCGGCGCCGCCGGCGGGGAAGATGGAGTCGGACTTATCTGACACTCGCGACCTCCGAAGGGTCACCCTGCGCCGATCCGCCGGGGACCGAGGTAGGGGTAGTGGTGCTGTCGACGCCACTCGACCCGGCCGCGCCCGGCGGGCCGGGCGGCGCGGTGGTGGACGTGGTCGTGGTGGTGCCGTGGATGAGCTGCGACGCCGGCGGCAACTGCACCGGCTTGACGAAGACGATGATGCACGCGAGGGCCACCAGGCAGCCCCCGGCTATGGCGAGCAGCTTCCGGCTGCGCTCCGTGGAACCCAGCAGCGCCGCCAGGAAGAAACCACTCAGAAGGAAGAACAAGATGATGCTGACCGAACTTCTCACGCCGTAGAGCGTATCAGACACCCGCCCGTTGATGAGCGCGATGTGCGCGACTCTTTCCTGCGGCCCGGCGGCCGCCGCGATCGGCGCGGGATGCCGGGTGCGGCGGTCGGCCACGCCGCAGCGGGTAATGGTGACCAGTTTACTGTCCGCTCCGCAGGTGGTAGAGTCCGCGCTGCAAGTATGGTGCCTCTGCAGTCAAGTCCCGGCACGCCGGGACTGAGAGGGAAGCCGGTGTAAGACCGGCGCGGTCCCGCCACTGTGACCAGAGACCCGTCGAAGGCGAAGCCAGACGACGCCCAGACGGTCTCCGGGAGCCAGATACCTGCTGCAGAGGAGGAGCAGACGCTTTCCGTGGAGAAAGCGCACTCCGTCCTGAAGCCTCAGGACGCCTACTCGGTTCGACCACTGCATGGTCCGGCCGGGGAGTAGACAACCTGCTCTCCACCATCTTGCGGGTCGTGACATATGTGTCGAACCGAAAGGAGTCCGAATGACCGGACGTCCCCAGCCACGCCGTAGCACGGCGGGGCGCAACGTGCTCCCCTCGGGGCACAGCCGCATCCTTCTCACCTCGCTCCTGGCCGTGTTCGTTCTGGTGTTCGCCGCCGGCTTCGGCCTGCTCGCCGCAGGGTGCGGCTCCGCGGACGTGACCACGACGACAGCCGCTCCGGCGACCACCGCGCCTGCGGACACCACCACGTCGGCCCCCGCGGAGACCACCACGTCGGCCGCGCCCGCCGAGACCACGACCTCCCTCGCTGAGGGCACCTTCCCGGTGACGGTCACCGACGACGCCGGCACGCAGGCCGCCATCAAGGCGAAGCCTGTCCGCATCGTGTCGACCGCCCCCGCGGGCACAGAGATCCTCTTCGCCATCGGCGCCGGCGACCGCGTGGTCGGCGTGAGCGCGCTCGACGACTACCCGGCGGAAGTGGCGGACATCGCCAAAGTCGGTGATTTCCAGTTGAACACCGAGGCCATCATGGGCCTGAGCCCCGACCTGGTCCTCGCGTATTCCGGGTTCGGGTCGGAGGACGCCCTTGCGCCGGTCAAGGCCGCGGGAGCGCCGGTCCTGCTCTTCAACGCCGCAAGCCTGGACGCCATCTACGGCGACATCACGATCGTCGGCGCGGCCACCGGCAACGTCGGCCAGGCGGCCGCTTTGGTCGACTCCATGAAGGCCGAGATCCAGAAGATCAAAGACGCGGCCGCCGCTGCCGGCAGCGCTCCGAAGGTCTTCTACGCCGTCGACAACACGCTGTGGACGGTCGGGCCCGGCTCGTTCGTGGACGAACTGCTCAAGGACGTCAACGTCGTCAACGTCGGCAACATGCCCGGCTCGAGCAGTGCGGCCGCACAGCAGTACTACCAGTTCTCGGCCGAACAGCTCGTGGCCGCCGACCCGGACATCATCTTGCTGCCCAACACGGCCTACAAGAGCATCGACGAGTTCACCAAGGACCCCCGCTTCGCCTCTCTGACCGCGGTCACGAACGGAAAGGTCATCCTGGTGAACGACACTCTCATCACCCGCCCGGGGCCGCGGATCGCGCTGGGGCTCAAAGACCTGCTCGACGCCGTGCATCCCGGCGCGCTGAAGTAGCGCACCGACGTGGACGGGATCGGCGGCAGTAGACTGCGATGAACCTCGGCGGCGACCGGCGCACGACGTATCGTCTGGCCATGACGGCCCTGGTGGTCGTCCTGGTGGCGGTCGTCATCGCGGCCATCATCACCGGCGCAGCCGGCATGTCGCCGGGGCAGAGCCTCAGGGCGTTGTTCGCGCTCCTTCGCCGAGGAGCCGGCGCCACCGGGGATTTCCCGGCCTGGGCTCCACGCCTGCTGCTCGATCTCCGTCTGCCCCGGATAGCCCTGGCCATCGTCACCGGCGCCGCGCTTTCGACGGCCGGCGCCTCGTTCCAGGGCACCTTCCGGAACCCCCTGGCCGAGCCGTACCTCTTGGGCGTCTCGGCCGGGGCGGCCCTGGGGGCCACAGTGGCGATCGTCTGGAAGCCGCTGGGCTCCCTGGGCATCTATACCCTGCCCATCCTGGCATTCGTCGGCGCGATGATCGCGGCGTTCCTGGTCTACCGGCTCGCCACGTTCGGAGGCCGCACGCAGAGCGCCTCGCTGCTCCTGTCCGGTGTGGCGGTCGGGTCGACACTCACCGCCATCCTGTCGTTCCTCATGGTGACCACCGAGCGCGACCTCCACACCGTGGTCGTCTGGCTGATGGGTGGGCTCACCTCCGCGACCTGGACGAAGGTGTACATCACCCTGCCCGTGGTAGCCGTAGGCTTCATCTACATGATGTTCCTGGCCAAGCGCATGAACCTCCTGCTGATGGGAGAGGAACGGGCCAGGGAGCTCGGGGTCGACAGCCAGCGGACCAGGCGGAACCTCATGATCGCCGCGTCGCTCGTGACCGCGGCAGCCGTGGCGTTCACCGGGCTCATCGGGTTCGTGGGACTGATGGTGCCGCACATCATGCGGCTCATCGTCGGTCCCGACCACCGGCGACTGCTGCCCGCCAGCGCCCTGTTCGGCGCCCTGCTGCTCCTTCTGGCCGACACCGTCGCGAGGACCGTGTTGGCGCCCGCCGAGATCCCGGTGGGCATCATCACTGCCGCGGCAGGGGGGCCCTTCTTCCTGTATCTGCTCCGCCGGCGCGGGGGCGCGTGATGGGCACGGCCGGCCACCAGGGCCCCGTCTACGACGTCCGCGGCCTCACGGTGGACCTCGGCGCCCGCCGGGTGCTCGAGTCGGTAGACCTGCAGATCCCCGCGGGCCGCTTCCTGGGCATCCTCGGGCCGAACGGGTCGGGCAAGACCACCCTGCTGCGCGCCCTTGCCGGCACCGTGAAGCCGGTGGCCGGCGAAGCCCTCCTGTTCGGCAAGCCGACGCACACCTACCGCGCCGCCGAACTGGCGCGCGTGGTCGGAGTGGTGCCTCAACAGTTCAGCCTTGAGTTCAGCTTTACTGTTTCGGAGATGGTGGCCATGGGCCGCTACGCCCATAGCGGCGCGGATCACGATGAGACGGCCGTGACCGCCGCGCTCGCCGACACCGGTCTGGGCGATCTCGCCGACCGGGCCGTCACCCAGCTCTCGGGCGGCGAGCGCCAACGCGCGCTCATCGCGCAGACGCTCGCCCAGGAGACCCCGGTGCTCCTGCTGGACGAGCCGCTCAACAACCTGGATCTCAACCACCAGTTGGAGGTCATGCAACTGCTCGGCCGCCTGCACGCCGCCGGCAGGACCGTGGTGGTGGTGCTGCACGATCTCAACATCGCGGCGCAGTATTGCGAGCACCTGGTGCTCGTCGATCGGGGGCGGGTCGCCGCCCAGGGGACCGCGGCCGAGATGCTCGACCCCAAGGTGATCCTGGAGGTGTTCCGCGTCCGGGTGGCCGTGCACCGGCAGGGCGCCCGGCCGTACATCACCCCGTTGTGGACCAAGGCCCGGGAGGCCACTCCCGAGACCGAGGCACTGAACGTCCACGTGATGGCGGGCGGAGGGGCTGCCTCCGAACTGCTGGAAGAACTGGTGTTGCACGGCTTCACGCCGAGTGTGGGTGTCGTGAGCGTCTTCGACACCGACTACGTGACCGCCCAGCGCTACGAGCTGGACGTGCTCTCGGCGCCGCCCTTCCAGCCGTTCCCCGCCGATGCCGTGGCCCAGATGGAGGACCTGGCCGCCCACAGCGACGCGGTGGTGGTCGCCCCGGTGTTCTTCAGCACGGGGAATATCGACCTTCTGCGCGTGGCGCTCGAGTCGGCGCGGAGAGGACGGACGGTCGTCTTCGTGGACGCAGGCTCCATCGCCGAGCGGGACCTCACCGATGGACGCGCCGCGGAGTTGGTCGGGCAGGCGCTGCAGGCAGGGGCTATCGCGGTGCCGGGGTCGCGGGAAGCGGCGGACGTCCTCCGGCGGATCGCCGACGACCGGCCACGCTAACACCGTCGAGGGCCCGGAAGCCCCCGGCGGAGACCGGAGCAGGCCCTAGAGAGCCCAGATAGCCACCACGAGGAAGGGCAGCACTTCCACGATCTCGCTGGTCGCCCCGAGGATGTCGCCCGTGTAGCCTCCGATGCGGCGCCTCGCATACCAGCCGAACAGCAGAGCGAGCGCCACCGACGCGCCGGCGATCGCCAGCCCTCGGAACGACGCGCAGAGCCATCCTGCGACGAAGACCACCGCGACCGCCCACGCAGCCAGCAGGACCGCCCTGGTCCCCCCGGAGCGGAACACGGTGGCGAGCCCTCCCTCCGGCCGAGCGTATGGGAACAGTGACATCACCAGGAGCAGCCCGCAGCGCCCCGCGATGGGAGCGAGCAGCACCAGGCGCCAGCGGTCCGGGCCGGCGATCGAGGTGAGCAGGCTGACCTTGAGCAGCAACACCGCCACCACGGCCAGCACGCCCATCGTGCCGATATGGCTGTCGCGCATGATCTCGAGCACGCGCTCGCGCGGACGCGAACTGAGCAGACCATCGGCGGAGTCGGCCAGACCGTCCGCGTGAAGACCGGCGGAGCCCGCGACCATCACCAGCACTGCGATGACACTGGCGGGGAAGAGCGGCAGGATCTGGTCTAGACCGTAGAGGACGGCCGCGGCGATCCCCCCGATGACGATGCCCACGATGGGGAAGAAGACAGGCGCCGCCCGTAGTTCCTTCTCACCGCCGCTCCACCCGACCGGCACGCGGGCCGGGGTCAGGAAGGTGAGGGCGGAGAAGAAGGTCTTGATCACGACCGGCCGTCCGAAAGCGGGTCGGCACCCTTGAGCACGAGAGGCAGGCCCGACACCATGAGCACCACGGTGTCGGCCTCGGCGGCCATCACCTGGTTGCACCGGCCGAGGAGGTCACGGTAGAGACGCGAAGCGGGGTTGTCGGGGATGATACCCAGGCCCACCTCGTTGGTTACGAAGACCACGGTGCCGCCGCGCTCACGCGCTGCGGCGGCCACCTCGGCAGTGACCGTTGCGACCCGCTCCTCAGAGACCTCGACGCCCTGCTGCTCCGCGTCCCACATGAGGTTGCCCACCCACATCGTCAAACAGTCCACCAGCACCGTGGAAGCCGCCGGCGCCTGCTGAAGAGCCCGGGCGAGCCCCACCGGCTCCTCGACAGTGGCGCTCCAGCCTCCGGCCAGCCGGTCTTCCTGGTGCTTCGCCACCCGCTCCTGCAGTTCCTGGTCGAAGGGCACCGCCGTCGCGACGTACACCCTTGGACCGGGCAGCGCTTCAGCGAGACGCTGAGCGTACGAACTCTTGCCGCTGCGGCCGCCCCCGGTGACGATCACGATGCGCGACGCGCTCATGCCGTGCCCCCTGCGGCCAAAGGGCGCCACAGCCCGGTCAACACGCCCCGGTCGCCCCAGACCCTCAGGGTCGCGACGGAGCCCGGGGTCACTTCGAACAGCAGGTAGTCGCGCAGGGGCAGGCCCAAGAAGTGGCAGATGAGCGCGCGGATGACGCCCCCGTGTGCGACCGCTATCACCGCGGCCGCCTCATCGGACGCGAGTCTCTGCGCGGCCCGCCCGATGCGGACACCGAAATCGGCAAGGCTCTCCCCCTCCGGGAACGCGAACCCCGGACCGAACTCCGCCCACGCCTGAGCTCCCGCGGGATCCGCATCCTCGACGTCGGCGTAACTCAGACCCTCCCAGGCCCCGAAGTGGATCTCCTGCAGGTCCGCGTCCACGCGCAGTGCGCTCGCGTCGGCCGCGATGATGGCCGCCGTCCCCCACGCCCGTTGCAGTGGGCTGCAGAACACAGGCACGCCGGTGGACATGCCCATGCCGCTGAGAGCCGCCCGCACGGCGGCCGCCTGCTGCTGCCCTGCCGTCGAAAGAGGCGGGTCTGCGCGGCCGAGCAAGCGGCCCGGCTGCGAGCCTTCCGCCTCTCCGTGCCTCACCAGGATGAGCGTCTCGGTCATGGTGCGCCCTAGCTCTCGGCCTCGTCGGTACGGTTGGCCACACCGGCGCTCTCGAAGGTGGCCATCTCGGCCAAGGTCTTGGCCGCCGCGTCGAAGAGAGACATGGCGAGAACGGCGCCGGTCCCCTCTCCCAACCGCATCTGCAGGTCGAACATGGGCGTCAGCCCGAGTTCTTCGAGCACCGCCTGATGGCCCACTTCCACCGACACGTGACTCGGCAGTATGTAGTCCCGCGCCGCAGGGCACAGGCGCGCCGCGGCCCCAGCCGCGGCGGCGGAGATGAACCCGTCCATGACCACGGGGCGGCGCTTCGCGGCCGCCCCCAACACCACCCCGGTGAGCGCCGCGATCTCCAGCCCTCCGACCTTCGCCAGGACGTCGACCGGGTCGCCCGCGTCGGGGCTGTTCAACGCAAGGGCCCTCTCGATCACGGCCACCTTGTGCGGCAGCGCGTCCTCGGCGATGCCGGTGCCGCGCCCGGTGACCTGCGCGACAGGGCGCCCGGTGAGCGCCGCGATGACCGCGGAAGCAGCCGTGGTGTTGCCAATGCCCATCTCTCCGGTCGCGAACATCGAGGCGCCTTCGGCCACCGTCTCGTTCACCAACTCGATGCCGATGGCGATGGCCTGCAAAGCCTCGTCGCGGGTCATCGCCGGGCCCTGAGCCATGTTCGCCGTGCCCATGCGGATCTTGCGGTGCCGCACCCCCTGCAACGCGGAGATGTCGAACCCGACACCCACGTCGGTGACCACCACCTGGGCGCCCACGTGCCGGGACAGCACGTTGATGGCCGCCCCGCCGGCCGCGAAGTTGGCCACCATCCCAGGGGTCACTTCGGCCGGATAGGCGCTCACACCCTCTGCGGTGACGCCGTGGTCACCGGCCATCACGGCCACGACCTTGTGGGAGAACGACGGGGTCGGCTCACCGGCGATGCCCGCCAACTGGATGGACAACGCCTCCAAGCGGCCCAGCGCCCCGGTGGGCTTGGTCAGGATGGCCTGCCTGTCGGCCGCCGCGCGCATGGCGGCGGCGTCGAGCGGACCGATGGACGCGATGGTCTCTGCAAGAAACGCGGCATGCGAAGTGGATACCACTTATCGCCCTCCCTCGAGGCTCAGTAGTGAACGTCTTCCCGTAGCGGTATCCTGGCTTCCGCTTCATCCTACCGGCCGCGCCTTCCCGCCCGATGGGCAGTGGCGTATGGCGGCTTCCGTCCGCGGTCACAGTTGCGGGGCAGCCCCGGTCTCGCACCGGGTTCCCGTTTCCGAGAGATTGACCCGGTCATGGTAGACCGTAGGCCTTTGGCCGTCAATCGGACACGCCGCCCTTGCGCTCCGCCAGGCAGCCCATTAAGGTAGTGCGGATGGACAAATGAGCGCCGAGGGGGGCCTTGCGTGAGCGAGAACGAGCCGGTGGACGGTCAGAACACCGCGCTGCCCGGGAGCGGATCGGTAAAGCCCAAGAAGAGGCGCAGGAGCCGCAAAGCCCGGTGGATCGTGGGCGTCTCCATCTTCTTCGGCGCGATCGTCATCCTCATCGTCGCCTCGTTCGTCACCGCCCACTTCACCAGCGCAAGCTCGTTCTGCGACTCGTGCCACGAGATGGAGCCGTACTACCAGAGCTGGCAGAACTCCAACCACGCGACCGCCGAGTGCCGCGACTGCCATATCCCGCCGGGAACGATCCCCTACATCGAGACGAAACTCGGCTCCTTCCGCGAGATCTACGTCCACTTCTCGAGCCATCCCGAAGCCCCGCTGGGTGTCACCCGGAAGATCCCGAACTCCAGTTGTGTCCGCTGCCACACCGACCTCTCGGTCGACTTCAAGCTCTCCACGGTCACCGCGGTGACCTTCAAACACGGGGGCAAGCACGCGAGCATCGACTGCATCAGGTGTCACGTCCGTGTGGTCCACCGCACCGTGACGCCGCCGGTCTACCAGGATCCCGCGGAGATGTCCTCCTGCCTGCAGTGCCACAACGGCAGCATCGCGCCTAAAGAATGTGCCGTCTGCCACACCGCTCCCCACGAGAAGCGCGGCGAGTGCGGCAGTTGCCACGATGCGTCCGGATGGGGATCGGCCGGCGAGAACCACCCCTTCGCCCTCACCGGAGCCCATTCCACGCTCACCTGCACGCAGTGCCACCTGAGCAAGCCGGGAGTCGAGCTGATCGCCGGGACCGACATGCCGAAGGCCGACTCGGCCTGCAACAACTGCCACGAAGACAAGCACGGCGGCCTCACCGACTGTGGCAGCTGCCACACCCCGACGAAATGGTCGAACGTCGACTTCAAGCATCCGTTCGAGCTGACCGACACCCACGCCACCCTCGCCTGCTCCAAGTGCCACGTGAGCAAACCGGGCGGCGAAGTGGTGCCGGGCACCCAGTTCCCGATACCGAGCCCCGAGTGCGTCTCCTGCCACGGCGACAACCACGGCGGCCTCACCGACTGCACGAAGTGTCACACCCCGGCCGGCTGGGACAAGGTGGACTTCACCCATCCGCTGAAGCTCATCGGCACCCATGCGACGCTAGCCTGCTCCAAATGCCACGTGAGCAAGCCCGGTGGAGACGTGCTGCCCGGCACCCAGTTCCCGGCCCCCACTTCCACGAAGTGCGTGGGCTGCCACGGCGACCGGCACAAGGGTCTGACGACGTGCAGCAACTGTCATACCCCGGCAGGCTGGAAGCCGGCGAACTTCACTCATCCCATCGTGGGCGACCACGGCAGGGCCACGGGCATCAGTTGCGTGAAATGCCATCCCAACGGCTACGGCTCCCACTACTGCAGCTGTCACGGAGGCAATCCCCCGAGCGACTGAGAGCGGCCGGCGACGGCGGGCTATCGCCTGCCGATCGGGGCGCTGGGAGCTAGGCGGGGAGCCGGATGGCGCCCTGGAGCGAAGCAGGAGAAGGCCCGGGGGGCCTACCGCTCAACGGCCCCGCAAGACCCCTGCTCGTACCTGAACTTCGACAGCTTCATGTATTCGGGCACTTCGCATGGATAGTCCCCTGTGAAGCAGGCCGCGCAGAAGCAGTCCTCGTCGTCGCCGGCATTGGTGGCCCGCATGAGGCCCTCGAGCGAGAGGTAGGCCACCGAGGTGGCGCCCAGCTCCTCGCTGATCTCGGCCACGGTCTTGTTGAAGGCTATGAACTCGTCCTGGTTGGCCATGTCGATACCGTAGAAGCACGGGTAGACGATAGGCGGCGAGCTGATGCGCAGGTGCACTTCCTTGGCGCCCGCCTCGAACAGCACCCTCACCAGAGCACGGGTGGTGTTCCCGCGCACGATGGAGTCGTCCACGACCACCAGGCGCTTGCCCTGGATGGCGGAACTGAGCGGGTTGAACTTCATGCGGATGCCCAGTTTGCGGACCCGGTCCTCCGGGTTGATGAACGTGCGTCCGATGTAGCGGTTCTTGATGAGGGCCTCGCCATAGGTGATGCCGCTGCGGGCGGCGTAGCCGATGGCGGCCGAGTTGCCGGTGTCCGGCACGGGGATCACCAGGTCGGCCTCGACCGGCGACTCCCCGGCGAGCTCCTCGCCCATCCGGCTGCGGGCCGCGTAGAGCGTCTGGCCCTTCATGATGGAGTCGGGCCGGGCGAAGTAGATGAACTCGAACACGCACAGCGCCTCGCGCTTGCGGTCCACCACCTGCTCGATGTGGTATCCCTCGGCGTCGATCCAGCAGATCTCGCCGGGCTCTATCTCCTGTACGATGCGGGCCCCGATGATGTCCAGGCCGGAAGATTCGCTGGACAGGCAGTAACGCCCCTCTATCTCCCCCAGCACGAGCGGCCGGATACCGTACGGGTCGCGGAAGCCGTAGACCGCGTCGGTGGTGAGCAGGACGGCGCTGAAGGCGCCGCGCAGTCTGGGGATGATGTCGCGCAGCGCGGCGCGGACGTCGCGGGATGGATGCTCGGCAAGCAGGGCGGCGATGACCTCGGTGTCGGACGTGCTCTCGAAGACGTGCCCGTTCTCGACGAGGCTCGCGCGGAGCTCGTCGGTGTTCACCAGGTTGCCGTTGTGCCCCAGGGCGATGAACGACCCGTTGCGGGTGCGGGCGAACGGCTGCGCGTTGCGCTGCTCGCTGGCCCCGGTGGTGGAATAGCGGACATGGCCGATGGCCAGCTGCCCGGGAAGGGTCTTGAGTGTGGATTCCTCGAAAACCTGAGAGACGAGGCCCATGTCCTTGTGGACTATGAGGCGGCTGCCGTCGGTGACGGCGATGCCGGCCGATTCCTGACCCCGGTGCTGGAGGGCGAACAGTGCGAAGAAGGTGAGGCGGGCCACATCCATCTCGGGAGCGTATATGGCGAAGACGCCACACTCGTCGTGGGGCGATTCGTCAGCCAGCCAGTCGGGGAACGGGTACCTCTGCTCCGAGTCCAGACCGGCTCCGCTCGTCAGTTCCCGCATCAGTCCTCCGGGCTCTCGGTGGACGCCTCGCCGGACGGCGCTTCGCCCTTCAATGTCTTGCAGTCCGGGCCGCAACCCGGGATCTCCCGCCAGTCGAGTTGGCTCTGGCACACCCGGCAGACACAGGTCTCCGGGAGGAAGCCCTTGATGAAAGAGTCTTGCGCGCCGCAGCGCGGGCAAACGGTCTGCCCCGCCATCACTCACCCTTCTTTGCGCGGACCAAGCTTCCCTCCGATGATAGCAGGTGCGGGGAGGCGTCCCTCTTGTAAACGTGCTGCTCCTTGAACGCTTCGAAGCCCAGCGCGGGATAGAACGCCCGCGACTCCGCCCGCCTCGTATCGGTCCTGACGGTCAGTTGCCGGTATCCGTTCTCGCCCGCCCAGGCGATGGCCGCCACGTCACCGTCGGTCGCCGGCCGTACGCGGAACGTCACCACTCCAGCGCGGCCACCCGTTCGAAGATGACCCCCATGTTCCGCAGAGCGTAGCTGGGGTCGAACAGCGCGTCGATCTGCGCCCCGGTGAGCTTGCTGGTGACCTCCGGGTCGGCCTTGAGGAGGTCACCGAACTGGGTCTTCTCCTCCCAAGCCTTCATGGCGCTGCGCTGGACGATCTTGTAGGCGTCGTCGCGCAGGATGCCGGCCTCCACCAAGGCGAGCAGCACCCGCTGGCTGTAGACCAGGCCGTAGCTCTTCTCGATGTTGGCGGCCATGTTCTCGGGATAGACGTTCAGCTTGTCCACCAGCCAGCAGGCCTTCTTGAGCATGTAGTGGAGAAGGATGGTGCTGTCGGGGAATATCACCCGCTCGGCGCTCGAGTGGGAGATGTCCCGCTCGTGCCAGAGGGCGACGTTCTCCATGGCGACCACCGCGTTGCCGCGGATGATGCGGGCTTGGCCGCAAAGGCGCTCGGAGATGATGGGGTTGCGCTTGTGCGGCATGGCCGACGAGCCCTTCTGCCCCGGGGCGAAGTACTCCTCGGCCTCCAGGACCTCGGTGCGCTGGTAGTGGCGCACCTGCAGGGCGATCTTCTCGATGGTGGTGGCGAGCAGCGCCAGGGCCGCCATGAACTCGGCGTGCCGGTCGCGCTGGACGATCTGGGTGGAGATGGGAGCCGCGCCCAGGTCGAGGATCGACATGCTGATGCGCTCCACCTCGGGGTCCACGTTGGCGTAGGTGCCGACGGCGCCGGAGATCTTGCCCACCGAGACCTGGTGTGTGGCCCGCTCGAGACGCTCCAGGCCGCGCTCCACCTCGAAGGCCCACAGGCCGAGCACCATGCCGAAGGTGATGGGCTCGGCGTGTACGCCGTGCGTGCGCCCGATCATGACCGTGTCCTTGTGCTCCAACGCCCGCCGCTGGAGGATGCGCCCCAGCTTACGGGTCTCCTCGGCCAACAGCCGGCCGGCCGCGCGGAGTTGCAGCGCAGTCCCGGTGTCGAGCACGTCGGAGGACGTGAGCCCGTAGTGGATGTACTTGGAGGCATCACCCACGTTCTCTGCCACGCAGCTGACGAAAGCGATGACGTCGTGCTGGGTGGTCTCTTCGATCTCGTTCACCCGGTCGACGTCGAACGCCGCCTTGTCCCGGATGGTGCACATCTCGTCCTCGGGGATCCTGCCCAGGCGGGTCCAGGCCTCGCAGACCGCCAGCTCCACCTGGAGCCAGGCCGCCATGCGGGCCTCGTCGGTCCAGATGGCCGCCATCTCCGGCGTGGAGTAGCGGGGGATCATCGGGCGCCGCCCTTGTCGGTCGCCGCGGTCCCGCCGGCAGGCGCGGTCAGCCCGGCGACGCGCAGGATCTTGGCGGCGAGGATGGCCGCGTTGCGGGCCCCGTTGATGGCCACGGTCGCCACCGGCACCCCGGAGGGCATCTGCACCATGGAGAGGAGCGAATCGAGCCCGCCCAGATCGGAGGTCCGGATCGGCACGCCGATCACCGGCAGGTCGGTCATCGAGGCCACGACTCCCGGAAGCGCAGCGGCTTTGCCCGCCCCGGCGATCACCATCTTGAGACCCCGGGCCTCGGCGGTGAGGGAGTACTCGCGCACGGCCTCAGGGTCGCGGTGGGCGGAGAGGACGTTCATCTCGTAGGGGATGCCGCGCGTCTCCAACTCCTTGGCCGCCACTTCCATGATCTCCAGATCCGACTGGGACCCCATCAGGATCCCCACCAACGGCTGCTCAGCCATGTCCTCTCCCCTCGTCCAGTGCCGTGCCGCGCCTGCGACGCCTATCTACTCGCTTCCCACTTCTCCGCCCGGAGCGCGATGTCCGTGCGATGCTGTTCCCCGTCGAAGCGAATCTGTTCGACCCCGGCGTACGCCCGGGCCCGCGCTTCCGCGAAAGTGTCGCCCAAGCCGGTGACGGTGAGCACCCGGCCGCCCGACGTGACGATGTTCTCTCCCGCTTCCTTGGTGGCCGCGTGGAACACCTGCACGCGGTCGGAAGCCCGCACCCGGTCGAGCCCGGTGATGACGTCGCCCTTGGACGCCGAGGCAGGATAGCCACGCGAGGCCATCACCACGCCCACCGCGGCGCCGCGCCGCCAGGCCGCGGCCGCGGGCAACTTACCTCCGGTGGCCGCCGCCCAGAGCAACTCCAACAGGTCACTCTCGAGCCGGGGCAAAAGGGCCTGGGTCTCGGGGTCGCCGAACCTGCAGTTGAACTCGAGCACCCGGGGGCCGTTCTTGGTGAGCATCAGGCCGGAATACAGGACACCCCGGAAGTCGATGCCCCGGCGCCCCAGTTCGGCCACGGTGGGCCGCACGACGGTCTCCACCAACTCCTGGTACAACGCGTCGTCAACGGCCGGCACAGGCGAATAGCTGCCCATGCCGCCGGTGTTCGGCCCCGCGTCGCCGTCGAAGACCCGTTTGTAGTCCTGGGCGGAGGCGAGCGGCAGGATCTGCTGCCCGCTCACGAGGGCCAAGAGCGACAACTCCTCGCCTTCGAGGAACTCCTCGATGAGAACGGTCCCGGCTGCATCGCCGAAGCGCCGCTCGACGAAGCACTCGGCCAACCCTGCTTCGGCCTCGGCCAGGTCGTGGGCCACGATGACGCCCTTCCCGGCGGCCAACCCGTCGGCTTTGATGACAACGGGCGCCCCGTGCTCGCGCAGATAGGCCAGGGCGGGTCCGTACTCGGTGAACGTCGCGGCCGCAGCCGTCGGTACGCCGGCGGCCGCCATCACCTGCTTGGCGAACGCCTTGGACCCTTCGAGCAGCGCCCCGTCAGCGCCCGGCCCGAACACGGCGAAGCCCCGCTCGCGCAACGCGTCGGCCAGACCAGCCACGAGGGGCGCCTCCGGCCCGACGACGGTGAGATCGACCTTCTCCCGCTCCACGAACGCAACCAGACTGGGGATGTCCTCGGCGCCGATATCCACCAGGAACGCGTCGTCGCGTATCCCGGCGTTGCCGGGCGCGCACAGCAACCGTCCCATTCGCGGGCTCTTCTTGAGGCTGCAGACGAGGGCGTGCTCTCTAGCGCCTCCGCCGACTACCAGGACATCCAGCCGCCGGTCAGAAGTGGCCACGCGTATCCCTCCGGTCTCGAGAAGCGGACTCTGGCTGCTAATACCCGCCGTACCCCGACTGGGCGCCCTGCGAGCGCTCGGCGTACGGGTGCGGGACCTTGATGTGCTCTTCGCGCTTGGGCCCGACCGAGATCAAGGAGATGGGGACCTGCACGTTCTTCACGATGAAGTTGAGGTAGTCGATGGTCTCGTCGGGGAGGTCCTTGACGCTGCGGGCGCCGGTGATGTCCGACTTCCAGCCCGGCAGCTCCTCGTAGATGGGCTCCACCTGGCTGAAGATGTGCTGCGCCGGCGGGAGCTCGTCGAAGACCTTGTCGTTCCACTTGTACTTGGTGCACACCTTGAGGGTGTCGAAGCTGTCCAGGACGTCCAGCTTGGTGATGCAGAGGCCGGTGAAGCCGTTGATGCGGGCCGCGTAGCGCAGAGCCACCAGGTCGAGCCAGCCACAGCGGCGCGGGCGGCCGGTGGTGGTGCCGAACTCGTTGCCGACTTCGCGCAGGCGGTCGCCCGTGGCGTCGGTGAGTTCCGTCGGGAACGGGCCTTCGCCCACCCGGGTGGTGTAGGCCTTGGTGATGCCCCAGATGTCGCTGAGATGGGTGGGCCCGATACCGCTCCCCACGCTGGCGTAGCCGGCCACCGGGTTCGAGGAGGTCACGTAGGGATAGGTGCCGTGGTCGAGGTCGAGCAGGGTACCCTGCGCCCCCTCCAGCAGTACCGATTTGCCCTCACGCAGCGAGTTCCAGATGAGGAGCGCCGTGTCCTCGATGTAGGGACGGAGCGATTCCGCCGCCTCGATGTAGCGCTCGCACTCCTCTTTCAGATGGCTGACATCCTGGTCGTACGCCTTGGCCAGCACTTCGGCCTTGGCCGCCATGGTGTCCATGACCTTCTGGCGGAAGCCGGCCGGATCGATGATGTCCTGCATGCGCACGCCCTGGCGCGCGGCCTTGTCGGCGTAGCAGGGCCCGATGCCCCGGCCCGTCGTGCCGATCTTGCCCTTGCCCAGCCGAGCTTCCTGCACGTGGTCGAGCATGATGTGCCACGGCATGATGAGGTGGGCCTTGCCGGCGATCTTGAGACCGCGCATGTTGACGCCCCGGCCCTCGAGGCCGTCGATCTCGCCACGGAGGACGGTGGGGTCTATGACCACCCCGTTGCCTATGACGGACAGCACGTTGGGGTTGAAGATGCCCGACGGGACCAGGTGGAGGGCGAACTTGCCCCGGAGGTTCTCGACGGTGTGGCCCGCGTTGTTGCCGCCCTGGTAGCGGACCACGACCTCGGCCTGCTCGCAGAGCAGGTCTGTGACCTTTCCTTTGCCTTCGTCACCCCACTGGGCGCCAACTACGACGAGAACAGGCACGTCGCCTCCTGATAAGTCTCGGGACTTCCGCTCACGGACGGAGGCGCAACTCGAAGCCGCGTTCTCCCTGTAGAAGTGTACACCAGGCAGTCGGCCCGGGCGCCGCGCATGGCGGCGCCGCCCGGTCTCAGCGAGCCCCTGCAGCCCGCGCCGCGCGGGCCGCTACCAGCCCCGCAGCCGAGGCCTGCACCAGGCCGCGAGTGACACCGGCGCCGTCGCCGACGGCGTAGAGACCCTTGACCGGAGTCTGCAGGTCGGAGTCCAGGGTGAGCCGGGACGAATAGAACTTGACCTCCACGCCGTAGAGCAGCGTGTCGCGGCCCCCGACCCCGGGGAGCAGGGCGTCCATGGCGTCGAGCATGTCCACCAGGTTGCGCAGATGGCGGTACGGCAGGGCGAAGCTCAGGTCCCCGGGAGTGGCGGCCTTGAGCGTCGGTTCCACGATGCCGCGGCGCAGCCGCTCCGCCGTGGTGCGGTGCCCGTTGCGCAGGTCGCCCAGCCGCTGCACCAGGATGTCCTTGCCCAGCATGTTGGCCAACCGGGCCACCGACTTGCCGTAGGCCAGAGGCTCCTTGAACGGCACGGTGAAGCGGGTGGACACCAGCAGGGCGAAGTTGGTGTTGGAGGTCTTGTTGGCCGAGTCGGCATAGCTGTGACCGTTCACGGTCACCGCGTCGCCCCAGCACTCCGTGCAGACCTCGCCTCGCGGGTTCACGCAGAACGTGCGGACCTGGTCCTCGAAGTGCCGCGACGTGTAGAGCAGCTTGGGCTCGTACAGTTCGTCGGTGATGATGTCGGTGACCACCGCGGGCACCTCGACCCTCACCCCGATGTCGACGGCGTTGCTCACCAGGTCGATGCCCAGCCGCTCAGCCTCGGCGGAGAGCCAGGCCGAGCCTTCGCGCCCCGGCGCTGCGATGACCACCGGCGCCTCGTATGTGGTGCCATCGGTGGTGACCACGCCGGCCACGCGGCCCAGGTCGCCCGCAGCCCCTTCGCCGGCGGCCCGGGGGCCCTTGGAGTAGGGCTTGGCCATCGGCTGGGCGTGACCGGCCGCCGCCCGCTTGCGCGGCGGCGGCGTACCGTCGGCGGCGATGATGCTGGCCACCGCACAGTCGGTGCGGATGTCGATCCTGGTGTCGAGATAGGACTTCATAGCCGCCAGCACGGACACGGACCGTTCCGTGCCGAGATGGCGCACGGGAGAGCGGACCAGGCGCAGTCCCTGGCGCGCAGCCAGGTCGGCCCAGTGCTCGTGCCGGTCGCCCGTCTCGCCGTAGAGACGGTCGGGCGCCCCGAACTGCCGCCAGATGCCGTCCACATCGGAGATGAGCCGGCGCAGACCGTCGTTGTCGACGTAGTCGCCCAACCAGCCGCCCACCTCGGTGCCCAGGGTCAGCTTGCCGTCGGAGAACGCCCCGGCGCCGCCCCAGCCGGTGGTGATGTCACAGGTGGGGCAATGCACGCACATCCCCGTGTCCCGCGCAGGGCAGCGCCGCCGGGAGATGTCCGCCCCCTTCTCGAGGAGCAGCACCCGCAGGCCCGGCTTGGCGGCCAGTTCCAGCGCGGCGAAGATGCCGGCCGGTCCCCCGCCCACGATGATCACGTCGTAGCTGTTGCCCTTGCTTGTCACGGTGTTGTCTCCAGTCTCGTCGGAGAGCGGTCCGCCCAGGACGCTCCGCTATTCCGGGGGGCTGAGCCGCCGGTCGGCCAGGTCGGCGAACCGGGTGTAGTTGGAAACGAAGGCGAGCTTCATGTCGCCGATGGGCCCGTTCCTCTGCTTGCCGATGATGATCTCCGCCGTCCCCTTGTCGGGGCTGTCCCGGTTGTAGACCTCGTCGCGGTAGATGAACATCACGACGTCGGCGTCCTGCTCGATGGACCCCGATTCCCGGAGGTCGGACAGCACCGGCCTGTTGCCGGCCCGCTGCTCCACCTGCCGCGACAACTGCGAGAGGGCCAGCACCGGCACCTCGAGCTCGCGGGCGAGGATCTTGAGACCGCGGGATATCTGCGAGATCTCCTGCTGACGGTTCTCCGCCCCCATGCCGCCCATCATCAGCTGCAGGTAGTCGACCACGATGAGCCCCAGACCCTTGTGCTGGGCCTTGAGCCGCCGGGCCTTGGCCCGGATCTCCATGAGGGTGACGGACGCGGTGTCGTCGATGTAGACGGGCGCCGTGTGCAGCGGGGTGCAGGCCTGGGCCAGCTGGCTCCAGTCCCGCGGTTGCAGCTTGCCTTGGCGGACGCGCCAGCTGTCGACCCGGGCCTCGGAGCACATCATGCGGTTGACCACCTCCGCCTTGGACATCTCCAGGCTGAAGATGGCGACGCCCTGGTGCTGCTCGACGGCCACGTTGCGGGCGATGTTGAGCGCGAAGGCGGTCTTGCCCATGGAAGGCCGTGCGGCGAGGATGACGAGTTGCGACGGTTGGAAACCGCCGGTCATGTCGTCGAGGTCCCGGAAGCCGGTCTGTGCGCCGGTGCTGCGATGCCCCTCGGACATGAGCCTCTCCAGCTCGGAGAAGCTCTCGGTGATGATCTCGCCGATGGGCTCGAACTCCCCGGCCACGCGGCTCTCCGAGATGGAGAACACCATCTGCTCGGCCCGGTCGATGAGTTCGATGGGGGTCGCTTCCCGCCGGTAGCCCATCTCCGTTATCTCACCGCCCACCTTGATGAGCGACCGCAGATAGTAGTTCTCCCTGACGATCTCCGCGTAGTACCGGGCGTTGGTGGCCGCCGGCACGGCGGTCACCAGGCTGTGGATGAACGCGCGGCCCCCGACCGCCTCGAGGCCGGCCTTGTTGGCCAGTTGCTCGGAGACGGTGATGGGATCGACCGGCTCGCCCCGGGAGAACAGGTCCTCGATGACCTCGAAGATGCGCTGGTTCGCCTGCCGGTAGAAGTAGTGCGGCCGGACGATCTCACTGACGGCGGGGATGACGTTGGGGGTGAGCATGCTCGCCCCCAGCACGGACAACTCCGCGTCGAGGTTCTGGGGGACCGTATAGTCGCCTCCCGGCTCTCCGCCGGGGCCGCCGTTGCCCGCCGCCATCTCTACATCCGCCCCTCTCTACCCGGGGACGCGAACAGCGCCGTCCGAAGACGGGTGACTAGTTCTTATGCTCCTCGGGCACCACGATGACTTTGACTTCAGCCGGTTCAGGGCTGCCGTTCACTGCCACTTTGACCATGTACGTGCCCACCATCTTGATGGGATCGTCGAGGTCCACATTACGCTTGTCGATGCGGATCTTCCGAGCCGCGTAGATAGCGGTGGCGATGTCGGCGTTGGTGATGGAGCCGAACAGCTTCTCGCCGCCGCCGACCGGAGCCGGGATGGTGAGAACGGTCTTGCCGAGCATGTCGCGGATCTCTTCGGCGCGCTCGAGTTCGCGGCGCGCGTGATCGGCTTTCTGCTCCATGATCTTGCGGACCTGGGCGATCTTGCCGGCGGTCGCTTTTTCGGCGAGCTTGCGGGGGAAGAGGTAGTTGCGCGCGTATCCTTCGGACACGTTCGCCACTTCACCCTTGGCGCCCACCTTCTCCACATCCTGCAACAGGACAACTTCCATAGGTCACTCCTTCTCTTCTGTCATCTCAGGCGACCCGGACCCGAATCCCTGAGAGCGAAACGCTTGCGATAGTCGATCCACGTATCCGACAACCCGATCAACCCGGTCACCTGGAACAGTTGCGCGATGATCGCGAAGATCATCAGTCCCGCCCGGGAACCCGTCTTCCACCGCCTGCTGTTGCCGAACCAGCGAAGCACGGCCAACGCCTGCAGGAAGAACAGCGTCTGCGACACCATCAGCAGGTCGACGCCGGCGTAGAACATGTACGCCCGCCAACCCTCGCCCGACCGGGCGAAGAGCAGCAGCGCCAGTCCCACGATGGACACGTACGCGACGCCCCAGTGCATCCGGAACCCCGACAGTGTCATGCCCACCATCTGCGGCCTGCGGAGCCGCGGGAAGATGAGGTATCCGAGCCCCGCGGTAGCCGCCGGGACCAGTACCGCCATCATCACCACCAACCCCGGAGCGATGTACGGCAACACGTCCGCCATCTGCCTCACGTAGTCCGCGATGCTGCTCGCGGTCGCGGCGCTGATGCCCGCCTGCGTGTACGCCGTGGTGATGTCGTCGGCGAACCTGTGCCACTCCCCTTTGAAGAGGGTGTAGGTGACACCGAGACCCAGCCACAGGACGAGCCCGTAGACGATGAACGCCACCAGCAACGCCCCGGACATGACCACCAGACTGCGCGGGAACCGCCAGCCTTGCCGCAACGCCCATCCCAGCGTCATGCCGACGCTCACGCACACCAGGAACGTGAGCAGCGCGACGCTGACACCCGCTCCGAGATACACGAGCGCCGCCGCCACGACGGCGACCGAAAGCCCATACATCCACCCAAACCGCGCCGTCAAATACGCGCCCGGCAACGGGAGGAACAGCATGAGCACCGGGGCCGCCGGCAGGAGGAGGACCATGAGCACCGCGATGATCACGGTACCCGCCACCGCCTTGGCGACAGAGTAGATCGGGAATGGGCCTTGCATCATGCCCGCCCGGACCCGGTCCTACCGGCTGCTGTACGGCAGCAGGGCGACCTCACGGGCCCGCTTGATGGCGACGGCCACCTGGCGCTGATGACGGCGGCAGGCGCCGGTCGTGCGCCGGGAACGGATCTTGCCCCGCTCGGACATGAACCGGCGCAGGGTGCTGTAGTCCTTGTAATCCACTTCCTCTACGTTCTCTTTGCAGAAGAAGCAGTACTTGCGACGGCGGCCACCGGTAGTGGGCCGGGTGCGCCGGGTCGGCTTCTTGGGATTGGCCACTTCTTAGTCCTCCTTGGGGATACGCCGGCAGCCCGCTTAGAACGGGATGTCGTCTCCCCCGAAATCGATGTCACGAAAATCATCATTGACCGGAGCCGCGCCGCGGGCCGGCTGATCGCCGCCGCGGTAGGCCGGTTCGCGGGTCTCGCCACCCTGACCGCCCAGGAACACGACGGTCTCGGCGATGATCTCCACCTTGCTGCGTTTGCTGCCGTCCTGCGCTTCCCAGCTACGCTGGTCCAGGCGCCCGTCGACGGCTACCTCACGGCCCTTGCTCAGGTACTGGGCGCAGTTCTCACCCTGCTGGCCCCAGACCACCACGTCGAAGAAGCTGGCTTTGTCGACCCACTGACCCGAGTTGTCTTTGTACCTCCGGCCCACGGCCACGCCGAACTGGCACACCGAGGTGCCGCCGGGCGTAGTGCGGAGTTCCGGATCCCGGGTGAGGTTGCCCACCAGCGTTACACGTGCGAAACCGCGAGCCATCTTTGCTCCTTAGCCTAGGCTTCTGGCGCCGGCGCGGCCGGGGCAGCCGCCGGCTGCTGCTGGAAGGCGAACGGCTTCTCATGCTTGATGGGCATGAAGCGAAGGGCGGTGTCGGTGATGCCCAGAACGCGGGTCACTTCATCGAGGGTCTTCGCCGTCGCCGTGAAATAGAGGATGTAGTACGTACCGTCGAACGAGTCTTTGATCTCGTACGCGAGACGCCGTTTTCCCCATTCGTCGATCTTCACGATGGCGCCACCGTCACCCGTGATGATCTCTTTGATGCGGTCGAGGACCGCGGTTCGCTCCTGATCCTCTACGTCGGTACGCAGGATAAGAGCCAGCTCATAGCTGTTCAGTTTGGGTCACCTCCTACGGTCTATGCGGCCCCGGCCCTAATGCCGGAGCAGGGGTGTGGTATGGATACTACACACGCCGCCGGACAGGTACCGTGCGGTCCTGCCACATATGCGGACGGCGCGAGCGGTGGATTATACACGTGCCCGGGGCGAGCGCCCACAAGTGCCCTTGCACGGGTCACGACGGCCGGCACGGGCGCCTCCGGCAGCCGCCCGGGGCCCTAGTTGATGGCCCACCCCGACAGCCACTGGCTCATCCAGCCGAACTGGCCGCCGATGAGCAGCGCGCCGTAGATGACGAGCAGAACACCGCAGATGATCTGGATGGTGCGCAGATGCTTGCGGACGCGCGAGAAAGCCCGCAGCGCCGCGCCCACGAACGTCCCCGCGATGATGAACGGTATCCCCAGCCCCAGCGAGTAGACCAACAGGAGGAAGGCGCCGCCGGCGGCGTCACCACCCGAGGCGGCCAGGGCGAGGATGGAGGCAAGGACCGGGCCGACGCACGGGGTCCATCCGAGCGCGAAGGCTATGCCCACGATGATCGCGCCGGCGGGGCCGCGCGGCGCCCGGTGGAGCAGCGGCCGGATGTCCCGCTGCATGAACGCCGGCGCCGCCGCGAGGGCGATGACCAGCCCAAGGACCACGAGCAGGGCCCCGGCGACGATCTCGAGGACGCGCTGGCTGGGCATGAGGTCCCCGATGAGCGCGAACCCGGCGCCGAGGGCCGTGAACACGATGGCGAACCCGGCAACGAAGGCCAGGGTGCTGAAGAAGATCCGCCGGTTGCCCCGCTCCACCTGTTCGACGCTCACCCCGGAGACGAACGAAAGATATGCGGGCAGGAGCGGCAGAATGCAGGGGCTCAGGAAGCTGGCGGCACCGGCCACCAGAGCGACCAGGAAGGCCGTGAGGCCCAGATCAGCGGGAAGGGTCATCCCCCGATGTCGTCGACCAGCTGGTTGAGCTGCGCGAACGTGGTGCCGCCCACGAACTGCTTCACCAGGTCGCCAGAAGCGTCGATGACGAACACCGCCGGCACGTACCGGACGTTGTATGCGTCGCCCAGATCACCTTGGTCGAGCAGGATGGGATAGGTGTACTTACCCTGCATCACCAGGTTGCGCATAGCACTCTCGCCGCTCGCGGGAGCCACCGCCAGGATCGCCGCCTTGTCCGCTGCTTCTCGATAGAACCTATCGAGTTCAGGCATCTCTGCCTTGCAGGTCGGTCAGGTGGGTGTCGTGTAGATGAGTATGAGCGGCTTGCCCCGGTACTGAGCAAGGCTGACGGTCTTGCCGCCAAGCGTGGGCCCGCTGAAGTCCGGGGCCTGCTTGGACTCCTCGGTGACCGCCTGATCCGATGCGGGGGCGTTACCGGCGTGTCCGAGCGTGGCGTCATCGGACCCGCAGGCGGACAGCCCAAGGCCGAAGACCAGCAGGAGTGACGAAGCTAGGGCCGCGGCGGCGGCCGCCTTGATGACCCGGACCCTGCACACGATAGACCTACCTCTTCTTCTTGCCGCCGCCCGGCTTCGCGGCCTGCTTGGCCGCGGCCTTGGCCGGCG